>JAUNGK010000002.1:3292-68684 GCA_030524555.1 Bacillota bacterium
CCGTAGCCTCTGTAATCTTCCGAAGAGGCAGATATACCATCTCCGTAAAGAAAATCAAAATAATCATGGACAGCAAAAATAAAATGATCAGCATCAGGTAGGAAATATTTAGAAGGCTGTTGCAGGAAGCAATAATGTTGCTCATAGGATAATGAATGACCACGTATCCCCGCACCTTATAATCCGAGGTGATGGGAGCAAAAACACTTAACTGTTCTTCGCTGAAGCTGTTAAAAAAATTCCCTACCGTGTAATAAGATCCTTCCGTAATGGTGGGGTCGAATCCCTCAATAACAGTTTCGTTTTCCACGTCTATGGGAGCTTTGGAGTCCAAAACCATTCTGCCGGAGGGGTTGATAATCCAAAGATTGGCGGATAGGTAAGTATCCAGAGCATCCAACTGCTTTTTCACCGTATCCAGTGAGGTTTCATTATTGTAAAGGTCGGAGGCGTAGGTATTGGCAATTAAGGTGGCTTCCTTGTAAAGAGCGTCTGCTTTTTCTCTCTTTAAATGCTCCATGGTCATGCTGCTTACAAAGGTGGCAACCACGATAAATCCAAAAAAGCCAAAAATAAAGTATGCTAATAGAAATTTCAGGTAAAGGGTTTTTCTCATTGCCGTACCTCGAATTTGTATCCGATGCCCCAGATGGTAGCTATTTTCCAGTTGGCATGATCACTGATCTTTTCGCGGATACGTTTGATATGTACGTCAACGGTTCTGGTGTCTCCTATATATTCATAGCCCCAGATTTGATCAAGGAGCTGCTCTCTGGTAAACACATGATTAGGTGAGGAGGCGAGGAAGTATAAAAGTTCCAGCTCCTTGGGAGGCATCTCTATGGTTCTGCCCATATACACAACGGAATAATTGGTCTGGTTGATAACCAGATCAGGATATTCCACGCACTTAATGTCGGAGTCCTCCGTCGTGGAAGCGGCGGGTTTATATCTGCGCAGCACTGCCTTTACGCGGGCGACCAGTTCCTTGGAGTCAAAAGGCTTTTCCATATAGTCGTCTGCGCCTAACTCTAATCCCAGTACCTTATCAAATATTTCACCCTTGGCAGAAAGCATGATAATAGGAGTAGAGGATTTGGCGCGAATTTCACGGCATACCTGATATCCGTCTATGCCCGGAAGCATTAGATCAAGAAGAATTAGATTGGGGGAAAAGGAATCCGCAAGAAGAAGTGCGGTTTCTCCGTCTCCTGCAATCATAGTCTCAAAGCATTCCTTGGTAAGATAAAGAGAAATCAGTTCTGCAATATTGCTGTCATCATCCACGATCAGAATTTTCTGTTTATTTGCCATATATTAGTCTCCTTTTCGGCTGTTAAAAGCTGCGGATTATTCTTTAAAAGTTACAATTGTGACACCTGCGTCACCCTCTCCGTATTCACCCAGACGGAAGGATTTTACATATTTCACTCGTTTTAAGTGGCTTTGGACAGCGCTCCTAAGCGCACCGGTTCCTTTGCCGTGTACTATGCGGACGGTGGTGAGGTGAGCGAGATAGGCATCATCCAGATATTTATCCAGTTCGGAAATGGCCTCATCTACTGTTTTTCCAAGAAGATTAATCTCGGGAGAAACGCTGAAGGATTTGGACATTTTTATTTTGCCTGTACCTGTGCTTTTCCTTTGAAGAGGAGAAGGGGCGGGAGCAGTATTTTCCGAGGCATATACCAGATCCTTAACATTAGCCTGTGAGCGCATGATGCCGCACTGTATAAACAGATTACCTTTGTGGTCGGGAAGAGAGCTGACGGTGCCCTGCAGTCCCATGGAAAGAATTTTTACGTTATCTCCGATCTTTAGCTGGTCAGGATTAGGTCTCTTACCGCCGGATGGCTCCTTAGTCTTAATTGCAAGCTTTTCATTCTTTTGACCGATTTCTCCGCGAAGACGGTCTCTGGTTTTTTCCAGTTCCTTTAAGGAGGCGCCGGGGCCGGCTTTTTGGTATACCCGGATTGTCTCATCTGCAAAATCCTTGGCGTTTTGCAGAATTTCCCTTGCCTGCTCATTGGCTTCCCGTAAAATGCGGTCCTTTGCAAGATCAATTTTTTCATTCTTGGCCTGAAGGCGTTCCTTCAGAGTTTTGATTTCCTCCTTGTAGGATGCAATTTCCAAACGCTCCTTTTCAATGGTAATACGGCTCTGCTCCAAATCGGTAAGCAGATCCTCGAAGCTTTTATCTTCTGTAGTAATCTGCTCCCTGGCGGCATCAATGATGTAATCGGGAAGCCCCAGCTTGGAGGAGATTGCAAAGGCATTACTCTTTCCGGGAATGCCGATTAAAAGCCGGTAGGTGGGAGCAAGGGTTTCCACGTTAAATTCACAGCAGGCATTCTCCACAAAGTCAGTAGAAAGCGCATATACCTTTAGTTCGCTGTAATGGGTGGTGGCCATGGTTCGAATGCCCCGGGTGTGCAGATGATCCAAAATTGCAATGGCAAGCGCAGCTCCCTCGGTAGGATCAGTACCGGCTCCCAATTCGTCAAAAAGACATAGGGAATCCTGATCTGCCTTTTGCAGAATGGATACGATGCTGGTCATATGGGAAGAAAAGGTACTGAGACTCTGCTCAATACTCTGTTCATCCCCAATATCTGCAAATACCTCCGTAAAAATGGAAAGCTCCGAGCGGTCCAGTGCAGGAATATGCAGGCCTGCCTGCCCCATCAGGGTAAACAGCCCCACGGTCTTTAAGGAAACAGTCTTGCCGCCTGTATTAGGGCCGGTGACTACTAAAAGGTCAAACTCCTTCCCAAGGTGAATATCAATGGGAACCACCTTCTTAGCAGGCAGCAAAGGATGACGGCCCTTTCTGATGTTAATAATATGATCCCTGTTAAACAGGGGCATGGTTGCATTTTGATCCATAGCAAGCAAAGCCTTGGCAAAGGTAAAATCAAGAAAGGTCATAACCTTCTGATTTTCGGAAATTTCACTGATATGTTCAGCGGCCTGCAGACTTAAATCGGCAAGCACAGCTTCAATTTCTTCCTTTTCTTTAATAGCAAGCTCTTTCAGCTGGTTGTTTAAATTGACAATGGCAGCCGGCTCTATGAAAAAGGTGGAGCCGGTGGAGGACTGGTCGTGAACCATACCGGGAACATAGCTTTTGTATTCAGCCTTGACGGGAATACAATAGCGGTTATCTCTCATAGTAATAACTGCATCCTGAAGGTAGCTTCTGTAGGAACCGTTAACCATGGAAGTAAGCTGGGAATGAATCCGGTCACCGGTAAGAACCATGGAGCGGCGTACATGCTTCAGCCCCGGACTGGCATCATCGGCAATTTCCTCCTCTGAAAGGATGCAGCGGTTGATCTCGTTGGCAAGGGGCGTCAGCGGTTCCAGAGAATCAAAGTATTCTGTGAGGGAAGTAGCCTTCTCGTCATCCCTTTGGGAGCGCCCGTAGCTCTTAATTCTGTTTACATTGTCAAGAAGAGAAGCAATCCTTAAAAGCTCGGTGGCGGATAAGGTGCTGCCGATTTCCAGAGAGCGGAGTGAGGTAGAAATTTCCTTATTTCCGCCAAAGGAGGTAGAGCCCTTTGCAAACAGCATGGAAAGAGCGTCCGAGGTCTGTGTCTGGGCCAGTGCAATAGCCTCCTGATCCGTCATGGGAACAAGCTCCCGGCACAGCTTCCTGCCGGGCTCTGAGGAGGCCTTGTCGGTGAGTAATTCGATTATTTTGTTATATTCTAAGGTTTGTAAAACTTTTGCATTCATTGTTTGTACCGTTTCTTTTAATTAATTGAATTGTTGATTGGATATTATTGTTTCCATATGCAGTACACAAAAACGCAGGCATTTTGCGTTTGCGCATAGTATACCATATTTCCCTTGTAAAAACTACTGGAAAACTACCGGGGAAGTTGCATTCCTTATCCGGTTTTGCTAAAATTGTAATAAAATTGCAGGAAAGGAAAATGACGTGACAGCTTTCATGGAAAAACATCGCAGAAAAATTTTCTGGTTTATTATTGCGGCAGCGTTTGTAAGTATATTTGCATATAATTTTTTAACCTTATACATGTCAGATGACTATTTCTATTTAATTGAGGTGCAAAAGGCAGAGAACCTGTTTGACCTGGTTAAACAGCAGTACGGGGAATATTTGTCCAACAGCGGACGGGTGATCGGCCAGTTTAATGTGCGGCTGTCCCTTGTGTTCGACAAGCAGGTTTTTAATGTGGTAAACAGTCTGATGTTTACCGGACTTGTGCTTTTAATGTATGCTAATATCCGGCGGAAAAGGAAGCATGATATTTTGGTGCTGCTCCTTATCATCACCTTCCTGTGGAAATATGCGGTTGATTTCGGGCAGACTATGCTATGGATCTGCGGGGCATGCAATTACCTGTGGGGCAGCGTAATTATTTTGGGATTTGTAACCTTTTTCAGGCATCTTCTGGACAAGGCAGAGAATTTGAAGCACCCTGTCTGGTGCTGCACAGGTACGTTCTTATTTGCGATTGCGGCAGGCTGGTGCAATGAAAATACCTCGGGGGGAGCTCTTTTGCTGGTTCTTTTGTTTGGACTGAATTTCTGGTGGGACAGAAGAAAGGAAGGAAAGAAGGCTCTTTATCCCTTTATGATTGCGGCAGTTTTTGGAATGTGCTGCGGTTTTCTCGGAATGATTTCGGCGCCGGGCGTACGCAACAGAAGTCAGGTTAAGTCAGAGGGAGAGTATACAGGTCTGGTAGGGCTGCTTTCCAGAATATATAAGATTTCCATGTCCGTTAAAGAGCTGTTTTTCACGGTGCTGGTGATAATAGTTATTGTCCTTGTGATATTGGCGCTGCAAAAAAGGTTTTCCGCATGGAAGCAGATACGGAGCAATGAGACGGTTTTGTTTTTACTTTCAGCGATTGCCACCTGCTATGCACTGGCATTGGCGCCGACTCCCATGAACAGAGCCTTTTTTGGAGCAGGGATTTTCCTCTTTATTGCATGTATTCAGGGAATTGTGGATGCGTCGGAGGAGGAAATGACAATCCGGGCGGCCAAATACGGCCTGGTGAGTGTGCTTTGCCTGTGGTTTTGTTTTAATTATCTGGAAAATCTGGTTAATCTGGCGAGGATATACCGGGAAGAAAATGCAAGAATTGAAATGATTAGGGCGGACAAGGCTGATATTAACGGAGACGGAATTGTGGTGGTTCCGAAGCTTCGGGAGGAATTTGAAAACCCTTACAGCTATGCTTATGCATCAGAGCTTGAGGATGACAAGGATTATTGGATCAATATCTTTTATGAGATTTATTATGACGTAGGCAATATTACCGCCATTCCCAGAGACGAGTGGGATGAGCTTTACGGGGAAGAGCAGGAATAGCTATGAGTTTTCAAGGAATCAGCGTAAACCCCTGTAATCTCTGCCCCAGAGAATGTATGGTGCGGCGGGAAGAGGGACAGAAGGGCTACTGCCTGATGGGAAAAGAGATTTTGGTGGCAAGGGCTGCCCTGCATATGTGGGAGGAGTCTTGTATTTCCGGGGAAAAGGGATCCGGCACAGTCTTTTTTACAGGATGTAATCTTCGCTGTGTCTACTGTCAGAATTATGAGATTGCCGCCGGTAAAAGAGGAAAGGCGGTGACAGTTCCAAGGCTTGCTGAAATTTTTCTAAAGCTTCAGGACAAGGGTGCGGCCAATATCAATCTGGTAACGCCGGATCATTATGTGACGGCGGCAGCGGAGGCGGTGATGCTGGCAAAGAAAAAGGGACTTTATATTCCTGTTGTCTATAACGGGAGCGGCTATGAAAAGAGTCAGGTTATCAGGGAGCTTGACGGGATTGTGGATATCTTTCTCACAGACTTTAAATATATGGACGAAGCGCTGGGAAAGAGGTATTCCGCCGCAGAAAATTACCCCAGTGTGGCAAAGGTGGCTCTTGAAGAGATGGTAAGGATTACAGGGGAGCCGGTATTTGATGAGCAGGGAATGATGAAGCGGGGCGTGATTGTGCGCCATCTTCTGCTTCCGGGACATAAGAAAAATGCCAAAGCGGTAATTAAATATGTATATGAAACCTATGGAAACAAGGTGTTTTTAAGTATTATGAACCAATATACGCCCTTTGAAAGGCTGAAGGAGAATCCGGATTACAGAGGGCTGTGCCGGAGGGTTACCAAGAGGGAGTATAGAGACGTAATCAATTATGCTCTTGAAATAGGGGTGGAAAATGCCTTTATTCAGGAGGGCGAAACTGCCATGGAAAGCTTTATACCGGAGTTTGACGGAGAAGGTGTTTAGTTTTAGTCAGAAAGGATGAGACATATGTGGATAGAAGGTAATTACAGAAGAAATCTTTTGGATATGCATATCGATGACTGGAACCCGGAATTTCTGTCCAAGGTAAACGTGGACGAGTATGTGGAGGCGCTTAAGGATGCAGGCGTTCAGGCTGCTATGGTGAAGGGAAAGCCCCATACGGGTCTGTGCTATTATCCTACTAAGGTAGGAAGAATGCACAGAGGGCTTAAGGGCTATGATTACTTTGGAGAAATGATTAAGAAATGTCATGAAAATGGCATTGCTGTCATCGCGTATTTTACGCAGATATTTGATAACTGGGCCTATGAGGAGCATCCCTCCTGGCGAGTGGTTACCGCAGAAGGGAAAAATATGCGGGAGTATCGTCATGGTACGGATTTTAAGACTGGCCGCTATGGAATCGTCTGTCCCAACAATCAGGAGTACCGGGAATATGTGAGGGCGTGTCTCACAGAGATGAATACCATGTATGATTTTGAAGGCATGTTTCTGGATATGACCTTTTTCCCGGAGGTATGCTACTGTGACAGCTGCCGGGAACGCTACAAGAAGGAAACGGGAAGAGAGCTTCCCAGAAGAGTGGACTGGTCGGATCAAAACTGGCTTGATTATGTATATAGAAGAGATGAGTGGATTGCCGATTATGCGAAATTTGCTACCGGCTGTGTGAAAGCGGTGAAGCCGGAGGTGACGGTAGAGCATCAGTTTTCCAGAATTACGGGAAGCTGGATAGACGGAAGCTCGGAAATGCTTACGGAGGCGGTGGATTATTGCGGCGGAGATTATTACGGGGGCTTTCTGCAGCAGACCTTTATCAACAAATATTATAAGAATGTATCTCCTAATCTGCCCTTTGTGTATCATACCTCCAGATGTGATCCCGAGCTTTGCTATCACACCACCACCAAGACGGAGGAGGAGCTGCTTTTACATGCGGTTACGGCACTGATTCATAACGGTGCGTTTCTGCTGGTGGATGCAATTAATCCAGATGGAACCATTGTTCCTGAGGTATATCACGGGCTGATGAAAAAGGTATTTGAAAAGACCCGGCCCTATGAAAAGTATATCAGCGGTAACTTACATCACAATGCGGCTGTCTGGTTTGCTTCTCACGCCAAGTATGATCCCGGTGAGAAAAGCTGTGAGATCATGGATAAAAAATTCTGGCCCGGATACTATATGGAAGCGCCGGTGGCAGCAGCATCTATTCTTCGTGAGAACAATGTGACATTTGAGGTAATCGGTACTAAGAACATTAAGAATGAGAAAGCAGATGTGATGATCTTATCCCATGTAGCGGCAATCCGTGATGAGGAAATGGATGAAATTGAAGGCTACTTGGAAAGGGGAGGCAGTCTATATATAAGTGGTCCGGTAGGGCATGAAAGGCTTCAAAAGCTTTTGGGATTTGAGATTACCGGCAGAACGGAGCATGAATTTACCTACATGAGTCCTACAAAAGCAGGGAAGGATATTTTGCAGGGCTTTGACAAGCTTACGCCTCTTACGGTTCCCATGGCGCAGGTGAAGGCCCGTATTGTGGATGAGCAGGGAATAACTGTGCTTGCAACACAAACCCTGCCTTATACGCTTACCGATACGCAGGACTTTGCGGCAATTCACTCTAATCCTCCCGGTATTTACACGGATGAGCCCTGTATGATTTTGAAGGATACGGTAAAGGGCAGGATTATCTGGTCGGCGGCGCCTGTTGAGATGTCCAGACCTTATATGAGCCGTCAGGTGTTCCTGCGGATGATACAGGCGTTGATAAAGGAGCCTGCATTGGTTTCTAATGCCCCCAAATTTGTGGAAATACTTGCCTGGGAAAAGGACGGAAAGGAATATCTTGCGGCAATCAATGAACAGGAGGAGTCGCCTATTGCACCTATGTATGACATCTATATTGACGTGAAGGATCGGGGGCAGAAAGCATATTTGCTGCCGGGCCGGGCAAAGCTTAGGACGGAGCTTCATGACGGAGGAATGCTGCGGATATATTTGCCGAAGCTTGAAATATTCCAGATGATTGAGCTGTCATAACAGCCGGAGAGAAAAAGGATAACTATGCAGAAGGAAAGAGCGTTATCAGGTTAAGCGAAAGGTGAGGATAGAAAGCATGAAATATGGAATTTATTTTGCTTATTGGGAAAAGGAATGGAATGCGGACCAGAAGAAGTATATTTCCAAAGTAAAGGATTTGGGATTTGATATTTTGGAAATCTCCTGTGCTATGCTGAAGAATATTTCCAGGGAAGAGCTTTTGGAAATGAAAAGGATGGCCCAGGATGCAGGAGTAATCTTGACAGCAGGATACGGCCCCGGAGCAGATGAAAATCTGGCAAGTGCGGATGAGGCGGTGACTAAAAATGCCATAGCTTTTTTCACGGATATTTTGAAAAAGCTTGAGATTTTGGATATTCATACTCTGGGAGGCGGGATCTACTCTTACTGGCCGGTGGATTACAGTAAGCCTATTGATAAGGCGGGAGACTGGGAGCGCAGCGTAAAGAATGTAAGAACTGTAGGCAGGATTGCCGGAGAGTGCGGCGTGGACTACTGTCTGGAGGTATTAAACCGGTTCGAGGGATATCTGCTTAACACCTGTGAGGAGTGCAGGCGTTTCGTGGAGCAGGTGGATGTACCCGCGGTGAAGATCATGCTGGATACCTTTCATATGAATATCGAGGAAGACAGTATGGTGGAGGCTATTTTGCTTGCGGGGGATAAGCTGGGACATTTTCACGTAGGGGAAAACAACAGACGTCTTCCGGGAAAGGGAGGAATGCCCTGGTATGAGATCGGAAGTGCCCTGCGCACCATTGGTTATGATAAAAATGTGGTTATGGAGCCCTTTGTGAGAAGCGGCGGCGGTGTGGGAAGCGATATTAAGATATGGCGGGATTTAAGCAAAGGAGCAACCGAGGAAATGCTGGATGAGGATGCTGCCGGAGCAGTGGCATACCTTCGAAATGTATTTGCAGGCCCTAATTCCGATTATACAAGCGTTCTTAGAAAGTAGAAATGAGGTAAGCTTACAGTTACAGAAAGGCAGATGAGAGAAGATGAAAAATTATCCTGTTATAGGTATCAGACCTATTGTAGATTCCAGAAGAATGGGTATTCGTGACGCTCTTGAGGGCAAGGTTGCCCAGATGGCACAGAGCGCTAAAAGACTGATCGAGGAGCATGTATTTTATGCGGACGGAACGCCGGTTAAGGTGGTGGTCTTTCCGGGAAGCATTGCAGGCGGAGAGGAAGCGGCCAGATGTGCGGCATATTTTGAGGAGAGGAATGTGGTGGCAACCCTGAGCGTTACGCCGAGCTGGTGTTATCCTCTTGAGACCATTGATTTAAGCCCTCTTACCATTAAAGCAATCTGGGGCTTCAACGGTACGGAGAGACCGGGAGCGGTGTATCTGGCTTCTGCATTGGCGGCTCACAATCAGATGAACAGACCCTGCTATTCCATTTACGGAAGAGATGTACAGGATATGGAGGATGAGACTATTCCGGCAGATGTGCAGGAAAAAATTCTGCGCTTTGCCAGATGTGCTATCGTGGTAGGTCAGATGCGTAACAGAGCTTATGTAGGCTTTGGAGCGGTATCTATGGGAATCATGGGTTCCTTCCTTGATCCGCTGTTTTATGTCCAGTATCTTGGCATGCGCCCTGAGTGGGTTGATATGACAGAGATACTGCGGAGAATGGATCAGGGAATTTATGATGAAGAGGAGTTTCAAAGGGGGCTTAAATGGGTGAAGGAAAAATGCCCCGAAGGGATCGATCCTAATCCGGCATCCCGTGCACATACCAGAGAGCAGAAGGATCAGGAGTGGGAGTTTGTTGTGAAAATGACCATAATCATCAAGGACATTATGCAGGGAAATGAAAAACTGGCAGAGAAAGGCTTTGCGGAGGAGGCTCTGGGAAGAAATGCTATATTTGGCGGTTTTCAGGGACAGCGTATGTGGACCGACTATAAACCCAATGCGGATTTTACGGAAGCAATTCTTAATTCCACCTTTGATTGGAACGGAAAGAGAGCTCCTTATGTGTTCGCAACGGAAAACGATAACCTGAACGGTCTTGCAATGCTTTTCGGAAATCTCCTTACAGGAAAGGCCAGTGGATTTTCAGATGTAAGATGCTACTGGAGTCCGGAAGCGGTTTACAGAGTTACGGGTTGGAAGCCGGAGGGAGAGGCAGCAGGTGGATTCATTCATTTGATCAATTCCGGTTCCACCTGTCTGGATGCGGCAGGAAAGAGCCTGGATGAAAGCGGAAATCCTGTTATGAAGCCATGGTGGGAGATGACCGGTCAGGATATTGAAGCCTGTCTTGCTGCAACGGATTGGTGTCCTGCGGAGCTGTGTCAGTTCAGAGGCGGCGGATATTCCTCTCATTTCAGAACAGATGCGCAGATGCCGCTCACTATGGTTAGGGTAAATCTGGTTGAGGGTATTGGACCGGTGCTTCAGATTGCGGAAGGCAGCAGTATTGTTCTTCCAAGGGAGGTTCATCAAAAGATTGATGAGAGAACCGATCCCACCTGGCCAACTACCTGGTTTGTGCCCAGAGTGACAGGTGAGGGCGCTTTCAGAGATGTATACAGTGTGATGGCATCCTGGGGAGCAAATCACGGGGCCTTCATTCACGGTCATGTAGGTGCGGATTTAATTACGCTTGCCTCCATGCTTAGGATACCGGTTGCCATGCACAATGTGGAGGATAAAGAAATTTTCCGTCCTCATGTATGGGACAGCTTTGGAACGAAGGACAAGGAGGCGGCGGATTTTGCAGCATGTAAGGCATACGGCCCGTTATACAGGTAATAAATAGGAAAAGGGAATGGCTTGCCATTCCTTTTTATAATAGCAAAACAGAATAGATTTATAATATTTTTAGATATTATAAGCAATATGAAATTAATCTTCTTCATGCTATATTGGCATTAAAGGTATACTCTTAACGAACATGGAATGACAACTAAGAAAGAGAGGGACAAGCATGAAACAGATATCGGATCAGACCACAGGGCAAAAGCAGGGGTTTAAACTGGATATTTCATCCGGATATTTTAAAAATGGCGGCGTGGACGTGATGGCATTTGATGATATCTATCCGGCAGGACATCAATCGGGAGTCAGTATTATTATGCATGGAAACCGTGTGGCAACTAACGGTGATATTCGTTTTGAACCGACACCGGGACAATGGCAGCCGGTTCCAAAGCAAGAGGAACGTTATATCAATGAAGAGGAAAATACAATTATTGCCAATTTAAGTTATCCCGATCCGGATGGTCATTTAAAGGGCTTTAATCCCATGATTTACCCGGATTTTCAGTTCCGTTATCAGGTAACTGTGAAAGGGGAGGGAGAAGCTGTTATTGTGACAGCGGATTTGGACAGACCGATTCCAAAGGAATATGAAGGAAAGCTGTGCTTTAATCTGGAACTGTTTCCGGGCAGTTTGTTTGGGAAACCGTGGATTATGGATGATAAGCAGGGGATTTTTCCCAGGCAGCCCAACGGACCGACGCAGAAGATGTCCTCTAATTTTGAACGGTCCGGAAGCTTTGAGGGAGTAGAGGAAAAGGCGGATAAGCAGCATCTTTCCGGCGGCAATAAGGGATACAGTCCTATTGTGGCGGATGATATTGTGGCGAAGCCTTATGCGGTGGGAAAGCGTTTGGTGGTAAGACCGGAAGATCCCTACAACCGCATTACCATTGAAAGTAAAACGGCACCGCTAAAGCTGTATGACGGACGTATGAACCATAATAACGGCTGGTTTGTGGTAAGCAGTGAGGTGCCGGCAGGGGCAACGAAGCAGGCAGTCTGTTGGGTGATTACACCTAATGTAGTAAAGGACTGGCTGTATCAACCGGTAGTGCAGGTTTCACAGGTGGGTTACCATCCGGCTCAGCCTAAAATGGCAGTTATTGAGCTGGACCAAAGAGACAGGGAGAGGCATGAGGCGGTTCTTTATCAGATAACGGAAAATGGTGCGGTGCAGATTGCATCAGCCAAAGCGCAGGAATGGGGAAGCTTTTTGCGTTATCAATATTTAATATTTGATTTTTCATCTGTTCAGGATGAAGGGCTGTATCAGGTACGATACGGGGCGTCTGAATCCGCAATATTCAGGATTGCCGGGGATATTTATGACAGGGGCGTATGGCAGCCGGTGCTGGAATATTTTCTTCCGGTGCAAATGTGTCATATGCGAGTAAATGAAAAGTACCGGGTATGGCATGGCCTGTGCCACAATGATGATGCGCGCATGGCGCCGGTAAACCATATTCATTTTGACGGTTATGCTCAGGGACCGTCTACACTGACAAAGTATCAGCCGGGTGAAACGGTGCCGGGGCTTAATGTAGGAGGCTGGCATGATGCCGGTGATTTTGATCTGCGCGTGGAGTCGCAGGCGGGTGAAGCATATATTCTGGCGGCAGCGTATGAAGAATTTCAGGTGAATTATGATGCAACAACCGTTGATCAACAAAATAAAGTTGTTGAAATTCATCAGCCTGATGGCAAAAATGATATTTTACAGCAGATTGAACATGGAATCTTGACGGTAGTGGCTGGTTACCGTGCATTGGGAAGGCTGTACAGGGGCATTATTGCCAATGATCTGCGCCAATATGTACTTATGGGAGACAGTGCGGCTATGACTGCCGGAATAATCGGTGACGAGGATGATCGATGGGTGTTTACCGAGGATAATCCCGAAAGAGAGCTGATGACCGCTTCACAGCTTGCCGGTTCGGCGCGGGCGCTGCGGGGCTTTAATGATACATTAAGTGATCAGGCTCTTGAGGCTGCAGTAAAGCTTTATGATGATACAAAAGTAAGCAAAGACGCCGTCAGGGAAGCAAAGGTACATGCCGCAGTAGAATTGTATCTGACTACTCATGAGCAGAAATATAAGGATTTCCTGCTGGCCGAAACGGAGTTTATTGTTCAGCATATTAAAAAGCTGGGATGGATTATTGCCCGTGTGGATGCTGCTTTGGAAAGCGAGGAGTTTACAAAGGCTATTCGCACAGGATTATGGTCTCTGGAAGAGGAGAGTGCAAAATTATGCAAGGAGACACCCTATGGAATTCCCTATCGTCCGTATATCTGGGGAGCGGGGTGGAATATCCAGATGCTGGGATTTAGACATTACTTTTTGCATAAGGCTTATCCTGACATTTTCGGCCCTGAACTGATTTATCATGCGTTAGATTTTGTATTAGGATGCCATCCCGGCTCCAATACCGCATCCTTTGCATCAGGTGTAGGCGCTAAATCCACCACGATTGCTTATGGGCTTAATCGTGCCGATTGGTCTTATGTTCCGGGCGGAGTAGTTTCGGGAACGGCACTGATCAGGCCGGATTTTCCGGAACTTCTGGATTTTCCTTTCCTGTGGCAGCAGAAGGAATATGTGCTGGGTGGAGGCTCGTCCAATTATATGTTTTTGGTGCTGGCTGCCGGGCATATGCTTAAGGAAGATTAAAATTTTAAAAATTCATAATTGACAGCAGGCAGAAAGTAATATGTAATTTTTGTATAAATCCCCAATTCTTACAGATACTAACAGCACAGAAAATTTGTAGGAAATTGGAGGAAGCAGAAAATTATGAAGGCAACGGGCATTGTGCGTAGAATAGACGATCTGGGGCGTATAGTAATACCGAAGGAGATCAGAAGGACTCTCCGAATAAGAGAAAGTGACCCGCTGGAGATTTATACCGACAGAGAGGGAGAAATTATTTTAAAGAAGTATTCACCTATCGGCGAGATGACCACTTTTGCCAGACAGTATGCGGAAAGTCTGGCGCAGGCATCGGGAAGGACAGCGCTTATTGCGGACAGGGATCAATTTATAGCAGTTTCAGGAGGATATAAGGGCCTTTTGGGAAAGTCTCTCAGCAAAGAGCTGGAGGAAAAGCTGGGAAAGCGGGAGATGGTCATTGCTTCAAGAGGAGGGAACAATTTTATTCCGATTACGCAGGAGGGCAATGATGAGTTTGAGCAGGAGGCAATTTATCCGATTATCTGTGAAGGAGATATGATCGGAGGAGTGGTTCTCATTGATAACGGAGAAAACGGAGAAATGGGAGAGGTGGAGCAGAAGCTGATACAGTCGGCAGCAGGCTTCCTGGGAAGACAGATGGAGCAATAAAAGCAAAAAGCCGATACCTTACAGGTTATCGGCTTTTGAAGCTGTATTATACATAATTAATGCCTGCCTAAAGGAGAAATCTCCCATTTCATAGTAGTCCGTGGATGTACGGTTTAGCCTGCTGATGCTGACAGAGCGGTTAGCCTTTTTGGGACTGTCGTAAAGAAATTTAATCTCATCAGTGAAATATTCTTCATCTAATTCAGGGTCGTCCTCCTCCTCATAAAAGGGATCAAAAATTAAGGCTCTGTCCTTTTCAATTCCGGTAAGAAGTACATAATGTGCAACCTCGAGGAAAACGTGGATGACGGCAACACCACCCTTTTCAATGGCGTTGTTTAACCGGCTTCCCGGTTCAAGGACAACCTCTTTGCCGGTAATAAACTCGCAGGAAATGGGGAAATTTCGAACCTCTCCGAAGTGGTTCATCCAGCAGGTCATGTAGCTCATGGCTGCAGTGGAGGTCCCGCGCTTGCAGAGTTCGCCGGCTTCATTATAAGTATCCATGCAATAAAGCATAATGAATTTAACCAGATCGGGAAGAATCTCTTCACGCTCAAAAAGATAGCGTATTCCGTTCAACAGGCTGACAGGACCACAGTCATATTCAGATGTCTGATAGTTCAACAAATTTTTCATAGCTTTTCAACCTTATCCCCGACAATTTATGTACTTTCTACATCAAAAGTGATTGTAATATACAGCGGTTTTGGGTATTTGTCAATACTCCAAAGTTTGGGTACTGCAGCATTTTGACTATAGGCTTAGCCTATTATCAGCGGCAAATTTTTGATATTAACATATTCTGCGTAATCTTGCTATACTTAAGATCAGTTAAGGCATGGAAGGAGAGAAAATTTTATGGAATATCAGGCAGCAACCAAATGTCTTCATCTGAAAGAAAGAGAAAATGTTGAGAAAGCCTTTGGAGCAATAAGCTTTCCTATTTATCAGACGGCTACCTTCGCACATAGGGGAGTGGGTGAGAGTACGGGATATGACTATTCGAGACTGAAAAACCCCACAAGGGATCAGCTTGAAAGGACGGTAGCGGCTTTGGAAAAGGGAACGGATGCCATAGGATTTTCCAGTGGAATGGCGGCTATAGGTGCGGTAATGGAGCTGTTTCATCCGGGAGATCATGTGATTATAGATGCGGACCTTTATGGCGGAAGCGTAAGATTATTTAAAAATATTAATGTGAAGAATGGTATATCCTTTACCAGAATAGATTTAAGCAGGCAGGATGTCAGTGATTATATTACAGACAAAACCAGGGCGGTATTTCTTGAGACACCTACCAATCCTATGATGCATGTGACGGATATTCAAAAGCTGGCGGAGATTACAAGAAATAAGGGGATTTTACTTATTGTGGATAATACCTTTCTCTCTCCTTATTTTCAAAATCCTCTTGAACTTGGGGCAGATATTGTTGTTCACAGCGGTACTAAATATTTGAACGGTCACAATGATGCCATTGCCGGGTTTACGGTGGTAAGAGATGAAGAGCTTAAGGAAAGGCTGCGTTTTGTTTATAAGACCACAGGAGCCTGTCTGGCACCCTTTGACAGCTGGCTGATTCTTAGAGGCATTAAGACGCTGGCCCTTCGGGTAGAGAAGGCACAGGAAAATGCGTTTCGTATTGCTAAATGGCTAAAGGAACAAAAAAAGGTAACGAAGGTACTTTATCCGGGACTTGAAGAGCATCCGGGATATGAAATTATGAAAAAACAGTGCAGGGGCTTTGGTTCCATGCTTAGCTTTGAGGTTGAAAGTGAGGAGCTTGCAAAGTCCATTTTAAATAAGGTTAAGCTTATCCAATTTGCGGAAAGTCTGGGGGGAGTGGAAACGTTAATCACTTATCCTGCCATTCAGACCCATGCAGATGTACCAAAGGAAGAGCGGCTGGAAAATGGCATTACAAGCAGATTGCTCCGCATGTCGGTGGGAATCGAGGATGCCGGTGATTTGATTATGGATCTGGAGCAGGCGTTTTATTCTGAATAATTCAGATATATTGCATGGGTTATTGCGAAACCGAAACAAAAGGCTGGAAGGATACGCAGCAAGAAAGGAATAAGAAACATGGCGGAAAGAAATCTTGATTTTGACAGGGTAATCGACAGAAGAAACACAAGCTGCCTAAAGTATGATTTTGCAGAAAAAAGAGGCATGCCAAAGGATATACTTCCCTTGTGGGTTGCGGATATGGATTTTCAAATTTCTTCTTATATTCAGGATGCGGTTACAAAGCAGGCTATACACGGAATTTACGGTTATAACGATGCGGCAGAGAGCTATTTTGAGGCCGTAAGCGGATGGATGAAAGAAAGGCATGACTGGGAGGTGCGCCCGCAGTGGCTGGTTAAGACGCCGGGAGTGGTATTTGCTCTTGCAATGGCGGTGAAGGCATTTACTAATGCAGGAGATGGCGTTCTTATCCAAAAGCCGGTTTATTATCCCTTTGGAGAAGTGATACTGGATAATAAAAGAAAGCTTGTAGATAATACGCTGATTCTTGGGCAGGACGGCAGATATCATATGGATGTTCAGGATTTCGAGGAGAAGATTGTCAGGGAAAATGTGAAGCTGTTTTTCTTATGCAATCCGCATAATCCGGTAGGCCGTGTGTGGAGCAGACAGGAGCTTGAGACAATTGGGGATATCTGCAGGAAGCATCAGGTAATTGTGGTCAGTGATGAGATACATTCGGACTTTGTATGGCAGGGAAGGCATCAGGTGTTTGCTGCACTAAAGGAGGAATATAGGGACATGACGATTACCTGTACGGCTCCCAGCAAGACCTTTAATATTGCCGGGCTGCAGGTATCCAATATTTTTATTCCCAATGCCGGATTAAGGCATCGCTTTAAGAAACAGGTAGCTGCCTGCGGGTATAGTCAGTTAAACGGAGTGGGGCTTTTGGCATGCGAGGCGGCATATCGGGATGGAAAGGAATGGTATCAGGGAGTATCCCGGTATATAAAAAGTAATATTGATTATCTGCAGGAATATCTGCTTAAGAATATTCCTGAGGTGAAAATGACGGCCCCGGAGGGAACCTATCTGGTGTGGCTGGATTTTCGAGGGCTTGGGTTAAACAGCGGTGAACTGGAAAATCTGGTAATTGAAAAGGCGGGTTTATGGCTGGATGACGGAACAATGTTTGGCGAATCGGGAAAGGGCTTTCAAAGAATCAATGCAGCGTGTCCAAGGAGCATACTGGATCAGGCGTTACTGCAATTAGAATATGCGGTGCATGAGCACACAAGCTAATGAAAATAATTAAAAAATAAAAAAGTATTTGACATATGATAAAGTCAGCTTTATAATAATCACATACAATTCCTATATACATACTGGGAAATGAAAAGAACGAAAATATATTATGAATTAAAAAGAATGAGGAGGAAGAATTATGAGTAAAATCAAAGAAAGTGCACTTGAATTAATCGGAGGAACACCCATATTAAAGTTAAGCCGCTATTCGGCAAAGGCCGGCATTACTGATGCAGTGATTTTGGCTAAGCTGGAGTACTTAAATCCTGCCGGCTCGGTAAAGGATCGTATTGCTCTTGCTATGGTAGAGGATGCTGAGAATAAGGGGATTTTGAAGCCCGGCGCAACAATTATTGAGCCTACATCAGGAAATACCGGTATTGGTCTTGCGGCAGTGGCTGCTGCTAAGGGATACAGAGCAATCCTTACCCTGCCGGATACTATGAGTGTTGAGCGCAGAAATCTGCTTGCTGCCTATGGTGCAGAGCTGGTGCTGACAGAAGGAGCTAAGGGCATGAAGGGTGCCATAGCTAAGGCCGAGGAGCTTAAAGAGAGTATTCCGGGAGCAGTAATTTTGGGGCAGTTTGTGAATCCTGCAAATCCTGCGGCACATAAGAGTACTACCGGACCGGAGATTTGGGATCAGACAGACGGAAAGGTTGACATTTTTGTTGCAGGTGTAGGAACCGGCGGTACCGTAACCGGTGTTGGTGAGTATTTAAAAGCCCAGAATCCCAATGTAAAGGTTGTAGCGGTGGAACCTGCCACCAGTCCAGTGCTTTCCAAGGGAACTCCCGGTGCACATAAGATTCAGGGAATTGGCGCAGGCTTTGTACCGGATGTGCTTAATACGAAGGTTTATGATGAAGTCATTACCATAGAGAATGAAGATGCATTTGCGGAAGGAAAGGCATTTGCAGTAAGTGAAGGCATTTTGGTAGGTATCTCTTCGGGAGCGGCGTTAAAGGCGGCTGCCATTTTAGCTAAAAGACCGGAGAATGCCGGAAAGAATATTGTAGTTCTTCTGCCTGATTCGGGAGACAGATATTTATCTACGCCGCTGTTTTCAAATAACTGATTTTAGTATTTTTCCCGGCAGAAATATTGACATTTCCAGGATGTAACAGTACAATGAACTGACTATTTGAATCAAGGGGAACATAGGATGGTCAAATGTTCCTCTTTCTTTTCTCAAATGTTTATGATGTTGGTTCAAAATGGAGGTTAAAAATGAAAAAATTTATCAGAAGTTTGTTTAGTCTTTCCCTGATTGCTGTCCTTGTGCTTGCAATGGCAGGCTGCAGCTTTGATGGAGGAGAAAAGAATGCTGACACCGGTGAAACTGAGGCAGAGGTCAGCATAGAAAACGAAGGAAGCGAAAAGATCGTTAATGTTGGAGTAACCGACTCTCTGGGCGGTGTTAATCCTTTCGTCATTGATCAGACAGAAATTAATAAATATGCTGTGGGATTAATGTTTCTGCCCCTTATGGAGCTTGACAGTGATTTGAATTTTCAGGGAATGCTGGCAGATTCCATCACTACAGAGGACAATATTAATTTTATCGTGCATATTGATGATAAGGCCACATGGTCTGACGGAACGCCGGTAACTGCGGCTGATGTGGAGTATACTGTGCGCAGACTGGCAAGTCCTGTAGTTGCAAACACAACTTTAATGCTTTACGCATTTGAGGGTGTAGGTGACGACGGCTTTGTGGAGGAAGGTGCAGAGAGCGTTTCCGGTATTCAGGTTATAGATGAAAAGACGGTTCAGTTTACATCTAAGTATCCCATGGGTCTTGTTACCTTTATGAACACTTATGCAAGGTATATTCATACTATGCCTAAGCACATTATTGAGAAATTCAGTGAGGAGGAGCTTCTTACAACGGATTGGTTTAATAAGCCTGATGTGATCAGCGGTCCCTTTTTCCTGACAGATTACGACAATGATCATTATATTTCTTACGCAGCAAATAAGGATTACTGGAAAGGTGCGCCTAAGATCGACAAGCTGAATATTAAGATTGTAGATGCCAGTCAGGTTTTGTCGGGACTTCAGTCAGGTGAAATTGATATTACACATCACACAATGACTGCTATCCCTCAGGAGGATTATGAGAGTATTGAAGCACTCACAAATGTAAAAGCTGTTTACGGAGCGCCTATTACTAATTTATCGGCATTTATCCAGACAGCTAATGTGACAGATGCAAGGGTTCGCCAGGCATTGGTTTACGCTATTGACAGACAGAAGCTGGTAGATGAGCTGTTAAAGGGACATGGTGAGGTTGTGGATGGTTTCATTTCCTCTGCAAGCCCTTACTTTGATGAGAGCCTTGAGGTTACTCCCTATGATCCTGAGAAGGCCAGGGAGCTTCTTGCCCAGGCCGGATGGGACGGATCGCAGACCCTGCGTTTTTATACCAACTCCGGTGACAATACCTTTGTGAACGGGGTACAGGTTTTAGTAGCGCAGTGGGCGGAGGTAGGCATTAATGTTGAGGTTCAGACTGTTGATCTTGCCACTCTGATGAATATAGCAGGAACAACCGATTATGATATTTTGGCAGTACAGTATACCTATGCACCTATTGATCCATATCCTGATGTGGATTGGCTGCTTAGCGGTGAGGGAAGCTGGACCGGATATGCCAATAAGGAGATCAGTGAGGCTTTAGCAGCAACACAGCTGGCCAGTGATAATGAAGAGATTATGGAGCTGTATTCTGTTGTTGATAAGAAGGTTCAAGAGGATGTTCCTATGTTTTCCGCATACATTATCAGTGCCCAGGGGGCAGTAAGCAATCGTATTACAGGGGCAGAGCCCAGTGCGTATGGTTTCTTTAATAATGTACAGAATTGGGATGTAGCGGAATAAGTAAAACAAATATATTTTTTTTAAATCAGATACCGCAGGCAGCTGTTAAAAGCTGTACTGTGGTATTTGCGTAGAAATGAGGAAAAGCAATGTCACATTTACTGGAGGTAAAGGGGCTTACGACTGCCTTTACAGGAGATTACGGTAAGAATATCAGTGTAGATCATGTTTATTTTCATGTAGATGAGGGTGAGGTGGTCTGTATTGTCGGGGAATCGGGCTGTGGAAAAAGCGTGACCTCGTTATCCATTATGGGGCTTTTGGGACGAGGAGGAAAGGTGTCGGAGGGAGAGGTCATTTTTGACGGAAATAATCTCCTTTCCATGACGGAAAAGGAATTGGATGAAATCCGCGGTGATCAGATTACCATGATCTTTCAGGATCCTCTTACGTCGTTAAATCCTGTTTTTACCGTAGGAAATCAGATTGTGGAAAGTATTATGACGCATATGCATTTATCCAAAAAGCAGGCTCGTGAGCGTGCAATTTCCTTGCTTAATAAAGTGGGAATGCCGGATGCAGAGGGGATGATGAAAAAGTATCCGCACACGCTTTCAGGAGGAATGCGTCAGAGAGCTATGATTGCCATGGCGCTTTCCTGTAATCCCAGGCTTCTTATTGCGGACGAACCAACCACGGCTCTTGATGTGACCATTCAGGCGCAGATTATGAAGCTGCTTAAGGAGCTTCAGCAGGAAAACGGAATGTCCATTATTCTGATTACCCATGATATTGGTGTGGTTGCAAATATGGCAGACCGGGTGCTTGTGATGTATGCAGGACAGATTATAGAGGAAGCTTCGGCTGATGAACTGTTTACAGCCCCTAAGCATCCCTATACCAGGGGGCTTCTCGGTACGGTTCCCACTATTCGTGACGGAGCGGACAGGCAGCTTGTGTCCATTCCGGGAATGGTGCCGGAAAGCTATGATGATATTGTGGGATGCCGGTTTGCACAGCGCTGTCCTTATCGAAGTAAAGAGTGTGACAATCCTCAGCAAAATTATGAGTTTGGACAGGGGCATACGGCAAAATGTATTGTAATGAAGGAAGGGAGAATACCGGAGTGAGCGTCCCTCTTATTAAAGTTGAAAGTATGAAAAAGTACTATCCTATTAAGGGTGGTATTCTTACCCATACCACAGGATATGTGAAAGCAGTGGACGGAGTGGATTTCTCCATTATGGAAGGAGAAACCTTAGGACTGGTAGGAGAATCGGGCTGCGGCAAGTCCACCATAGGAAGGCAGCTGGTAGGGTTGGAGCATCCTACCGAAGGAAGGATTTATTATGAGGGAAAGGATTTGTCATTAATTAAGGGTGACGAGATGAATAAGATCAGGACTCAGCTCCAGATGGTGTTTCAGGATCCCTATTCTTCCTTAAATCCCAGAAAGCATATATTTGAAATCCTTTCCCAGCCTATGCTGTATCATAAGATTTCTTCCAGGAAAACAGTGGAAAAGGATATTGTCAAAATATTGGATATGGTAGGGCTTCCAAGGAGCGTACTTGGAAGGTATCCTCATGAGTTTTCGGGCGGGCAGAGACAGAGAATAGGAATTGCCAAGGCGCTTTCCTTAAATCCGAGATTTATTGTATGTGATGAGCCGGTAAGTGCACTTGACGTTTCTATTCAGGCACAGATTTTAAATTTATTGAAAAGTCTTCAAAAGGAGCTTGGTCTCACCTTGTTGTTTGTGGGGCATGGGCTTGGGGCAGTCAATTATGTTAGTGACAGGATCGCTGTGATGTACCTGGGAAAGATCGTGGAGATTGGACAGGCAAAGGAAATTTTCGCCAATCCTGTACATCCCTATACGAAAGCGCTGCTTAATGCAGTGCCCATTCCCGATCCTAAGGAGAAAAATAAAGAGCATCAGCTTCTTTCGGGTGAGATTGGCAGCAGCGTTAACCCTCCGAAGGGATGCCGGTTCCATCCAAGGTGCCCCTATGCTGCGGAAATCTGTTCACAGAAGGAGCCGGGGCTTTTGGAGACCTTTGCGGGAAGCGGCCATTACGTGGCGTGTCCCATTGTAAGGGCAGATAAGGAGGAAATCAATGGGTAAGTATATTATTAAACGTATATTAATTGCAATTCCGGTATTGATTGGTATCACCATCATTGATTATGCCATTATGTGTCTGGCAGGCAGTCCCCTTCAAATGCTGCAGGGACCAAGGGTTTCTGAGGCGGCAGTGGAGGCGAAAGCCATTGCACTTGGCCTGGATAAGCCCTTTTACATTCAGTATTTTGTGTGGCTGGGACAGCTCCTGCAGGGAAATATGGGATATTCCATGAAATCATACCAGCCAGTGAGCGCTATGATCGGAAGTCATTTGGGCCCTACTCTGCTGCTTATGGGCGTATCTCTTCTGGTAGGGCTTTTAATAGCGATACCGGCAGGAATTTACAGTGCTGTGCACCAATATTCCGCAGGGGATTATGCGGCAGTAACCTTTTCCTTTTTTGGAAGCAGTATTCCCAGCTTCTTTCTTTCATTGCTTTTGATTTTTATATTTACGGTGAAGCTGGGCTGGCTTCCCTCAAGCGGCATGAGCACGCTGGGCACCTCGGGAAGCTTTGGGGATGTGGCAAAGCATATGGTGATGCCGGTTTTGGTGCTTGCCGTGTCAATAGCAGGAAGAAATATCAGGTACATCAGGAGTGCTGTTCTGGAGATTCTGCAGCAGGATTATCTGCGTACCGCAAGGGCGAAAGGAATAGGCCGCTTTCTGGTAATCAACAAGCATGCTCTTCGCAATGCGCTTGTCCCTATTGTAACTGTGATCGGCATGGAAATTCCGGTGCTGTTCGGAGGCGCTGTTATTGTGGAGCAGGTGTTTTCATGGCCGGGCTTAGGATTAATGACCATGAGTGCAATCAGCAGCCGGGATTATCCTGTTATCATGGGGGTATGCCTTTTGTCTGCGGTGGTAGTTTTGGCAGCGAATTTAATTACGGATATTTTGTATGCGTTGGTTGATCCCACCATTCAACTGAATTAGGAGCAGATTATGAAACAGAGGAATTTAGTTAAAAAGGATATTGTAAGTGAAAGCTATTTTCAGACAGTGTTTCGAAGATTCAGACAGCACCGCCTTGCAGCAGTTAGTCTGGTAATACTGATTGTTCTCGGAGCGGCGGCGCTTCTTGCCCCTGTGATCGCACCTTATGACCCGAATGAAATAGTGGGAGGGTTCAGCAATGCGCCCAGCAGAGAATTTTGGCTTGGAACGGATCAGATCGGGCGGGATGTTTTCAGCAGGCTTTTATATGCCATGCGGGTATCTCTTCTGGTGGGAATTTTGGCAACACTGATTTCTACGGCAGTGGGTGTGGTATTGGGATTGATTGCCGGATATTTTGGCAAGGCGGCAGATATGATCATTATGCGTTTTACGGATATGGTTATGTCCTTTCCTTATATTTTGCTGGTGCTGGTAGCCGCTTCCATTTTTAGACCGGGTATGTGGAGCATTATTTTAATTCTGGGTTTTGTAGATTGGCCGGGAATAGCCAGACTGGTGAGAGGAAATGTGCTAAGCCTTCGTGAGACCAATTTTGTAAAGGGAAATATTGTGGCAGGCATGCCTCTTAGGCACATTTTGTTTTCAGAGATACTGCCGAATACGGTAGCACCGATTTTGGTTTATGCCACCTCTGTACTGGCATTATCCATGTTGGATGAGGCTGCGCTAAGTTTTCTTGGTATGGGAGTGCAGCCGCCTACGGCAAGTCTTGGTAATATGTTAAATGGCGCCCAGTCTCTTACGGTGCTGACGAAGCAGCCGTGGCTATGGCTGCCACCCGGACTTTTGATCGTGGTGTTGGTTATGGCGATTAATTTCATCGGAGATGCGCTTAGAGATGCGCTTGATCCCAACAGCAGACGATAGAAATGACAGACGCAGAAAGGCGGCATGGCATATGAATGATCTTGAAGAAAAATTAACAAAGTATTTTAAATGGTTTCATATGCACCCTGAATTATCCTATGAGGAGTATGAGACCACTGAGAAGATTAAGGAAATATTGACCAAAGCAGGGGTGGAAATTCTGCCGTATGACCTTAAGACCGGTTTGATTGCCTGTATCAGGGGAGAAAAGCCGGGGCCGGTGCAGGCTCTGCGCTGTGATATTGATGCGCTTCCAATCAGGGAAGAGACGGGGCTTTCCTATGCTTCCTGCTGTGAGGGGCGGATGCATGCCTGCGGGCATGATTTTCATATAATTACAGGAATTGGCTGTGCCATTTTACTAAATGAGAGAAAAGATCAGCTGGCAGGCACAGTGAAGATTATTTTTCAGCCTGCAGAGGAAGCTGCGATGGGAGCACTTCAAATACTGGAAACAGATGTTATGGAGGATGTGGACAGGATATGGGGGATACATGCGGATCCCACCAATGAGACAGGCGTTTTGGGAATCAGAGAGGGGTATGTTACTGCGGCAGTGGATCGGTTTGTGGTGGAAATCAAAGGAACAGGATGCCACGGAGCACATCCCGATGACGGTGTCGATCCCATTCCGGCAGCTGCGGCTGTGATTCAGGCTTTTCAAACCATTGTCACCAGAAATGCCAATGCTTTTCATCCGACGCTGATCAGTGTTACAAGACTTCAGGCAGGAAACACATGGAATGTTATTCCGGAAACGGCCCAGCTTGAGGGAACGGTTCGAACCATGAACCGGGAGGACAGGGCTCTTTTTGAAAGAAGAATAAAGGAGATTGCTGAAAGCACTGCACAGGCCTATGGCGCAGCGGCTGAAGTTCAGTGGATTCAGGGTCCTCCTGCTACCTATAATGATAAAGAGATGGCATGCTACAGCATGCAGCGGGGCCAAGAGAGAGGATTTCAGATTGTGCCCGAGGAAAGTTCCTTAGGCGGTGATGATTTTGCCTTTCTGGAGGAAAACATTCCGGGGTGTTATCTGAAAATCGGGACAGGAAAGGGTCAGTTAATTCACCAGCCCGGTTTTCAGGTAGATACCTCAGTGATTATGCCCACAGTGGAGTATGTTGTTTCGCTTTTTATATAAGATAAAGGGTAATGACTAAAAATAGTCTGAAAAATATGGTTTTTCCACAGGAATCAGGCGCTCCAGCCATGTGAGCATGTAATATTCCGTTTTAATTTTTTCGTGGTCATAAAGATAGGAGGGCCTTTTGTAGCCCATCAGCATGGTGGTTAATGTGTTTACATCAAGCTCAACCACATTGATAGACTGATTGTCCTCAACCTGCTCGCATAATGCTTCGCCGTTATGCCATGAAACCATATAATCACCTTCATTCCAGGGGGCCATCTGATCGTGAACCTTAAAATGAATTTTAAAGTCCTCAGGCTGTATCTGGAAAGGATAATATTCCAAAAAGTCTCTTACATTTACAATTCTGGCCATGATATAGGGAGAAATGGTTTCCGTAATCTCACTGTCCTCAAAGAGATAGGCCATAGGCTCGCCTGAATAATTATCGCCCTGAACCTGATCGATCATGGAAAAGTGGGCGGTAATATAATTCCAAAGCCCATAGTTGGCTTCTATATTTAAATAAACCATTTCCTTGATGTGAAAAATATCATTTGCAATGTAATAAACAACATATCCCAGAGGCTTATGTTCCTTGTTATAATACACGGCGGCAATCATATCGTCATTGTCCCAGCGCCAATACTCTTCCCATGATAAGGTATCCCGGATCAGACATCCATGGCGCTGCAATGCAAAATAAGAGTGTACATTGTGGTAATCCTCAGAGTCCAGACTGACGCGTTCCACCATGCCGCCTACAGGGCGGGCCTTGGGAAGCTGGGTATCCTTTACGGTAAATGTCAGCTTGTCTGAAACGATTTCCCATCCCATCTTTCGATAAAAGGGAATGGAATAGGGATAAAGGAAGGAAACAGGCATTTCCTTTTCGTGCATGTAATTAAGGACATGCTTCATTAAGGAGTGGATCAGTCCCCTTCCGGTGTATTCAGGATAAGTTGCAACGCCGGTAATCCCTCCCATATCCATAATTTCATCATGAATATTTACCTTCATGGAGTAGACCACAATCATGGATGCCAGCTTTTCCTTATAGAACCAGCCAAGCACATATGCCTCCTCCAAAATGGGCCTTTTGGCATATTTGATTTCATCCTGCTGCCAGCCGGTTTGAAACAGATCATAGCTTGTTACCTGAAATGCATACTGCAAAAGGGCATTAAATTGTTCCAAATCGCTTCGATCCAGTTCCCGCATTCTAAATTCGCCATCAGTTTCAAGGTAAGTATGTGCTTTTTGTTTGTCTTCCATAAATTTACACCTCTCTAAAAACAGAGTAAAAATAGTATCTGCCTTCCAGTAAATATTTTACACCCAGCGGCCTGATTTGTGTTAATATTTTTTTAGAGATAAACAGGGACTTTATAGGGTGGAATAAGAAAAATGAAGATATATATTGGTGATGATGAACCGCAGATGTTAAAAAGTATTTCCGAAAGGGTCAGAGTAATTTTGCCGGATTGCATAGTAGAAGAGTTTTCAGACAGCCGGGCTCTGTTAGAGGGGCTAAAGCTGTCAGAGTGTGATTTGCTTCTTCTTGATATTGATATGCCAAAGGTAAGCGGACTGGACATAGCAAAGCAGCTTGATCTGTGTTTAGAGAAGCCGTTGCTGGTATTTGTGACAAGCCATGACGAATTGGTTTATGACAGCCTGACCTTTCATCCCTTTGGGTTTGTTCGAAAAGGTCATATAGATAAGGAACTTGAAAGGACACTGAAGGATTGCAAAAGGGAGCTGTCTCAAAGAGAAATATATTTCACCTTTAAAAGCGGCGGTGAAGATATCCGACTGAAAATTTCGGAAATGCTTTACTTTGAAAGTCAGGGAAATTATCTGAATTTGTATACAGCAGATCAGGTTTACCGCATCAGGAATACCATAGCAGCAGTTGAGGAGACGCTTTCCGAAAAAGGGTTTATCCGTTTTCACCGGGGGTTTCTGGTGAACCAGCAGGCAGTGAAGGTTTTGGGACCGGAGGAAGCACAGCTGGTAACGGGAGATATAATCCCCATTGGAAGAAGCTATGGGGAAGAGGCGAAGCGGCAGCTTGTGAGGTATATGCGGAAATGAAAAGGTACAACGATCTGAAAAGGGAATATGATGCGCTGGAAGAAAAGTACAGAAGGCTTTGGGGGGAGAAGTCGGAGCTTGATTATGAATTTGCAATGCTTAAGGATGAAACAGAGCATGTGCGTATGCAGGATGCCGAAATACGTGCTCTGCATCAAAGCGTCCGAAAGCTAAAGCACGATATGAAAAATCATCTTATGGTAATCGGCTCGTACATGAACGGAAAGGATTACGAGGCGGCAAAGGAGTATACCTCGGAGATTCTGGATAAGCTGAATGCAGTGCACAGCTACATTGAAACGGGAAATTCCCTGCTCAATCATATTGTAAATGAAAAGTTTGAGACTGCACGGAGGAAAGGGATTTTGGTTAAGGCAGAAATTGAAAACCTGTCCTTCGACAAAATGAAAAGCATGGACTTTTCCGCAATGTTTTCCAATATGCTTGACAATGCAATCGAAGCATCGGAAAAGGAGGCAGGCATCAGGCCGGAAATACTGGTAAGCGTTTTTCAAAAACGTGGGTATGAAGCAGTCTGTGTGAAAAATAAAATCGGGAAATCAGTTTTACAAAAAAATCCTAAGCTCCTTTCAACCAAGACGGAAAGTGAAGTGCATGGAATGGGAATTTGGCAGATCAGAGAGCTGACCGAAAAATACCAGGGCTTGTGTGATTTTTATGAGGAGGATGATTTTTTCTGTGTCTGTGTTTTTATCCCTAAATAGCTGTTGTTTATCCCAATCCCTTGTAAATGGTTTTTGCAGGGGATATTTTTATGTGGAGGTTATGTAAGATGATCAGCTTTGAAAATGTAAGCAAATTTATTCTCTCCGATATAAGCATTCATGTGCCGGAGGGGGAAACGGTAGGTCTGATAGGAGCTTCCGGAGCAGGCAAGACCACCTTTATGAAGCTGGCATGCGGGCTGCTGACACCAGAGAGAGGCACCGTATACACTATGGGATTCAAACCGGTACAGGAGCGAAAAAGGCTGAGTAAAAACATGAGTGTATTGTTTACGGATATTCCCGCTTTGCAGGCAGAGGATACGGTTGCAGGCAACTTTGAGATATTGCAAAGGATATACGGAATAGACAGGAAACAATTTCAGGCTGATTATAAGGAGTTGGCAAAAAGGCTTGGCTTTGCGGCTTTCGAAAATCAGGCGGTGAAGAATTTGTCCATGGGGCAAAGGCGGAGAGCTGAAATTGGCGGGGTGCTGATTAGACGCCCTAAGCTGCTTCTTTTGGACGAGCCAACAGATGGGCTGGACGAAAATGCAAAACAGGCTTTTTATGAGCTGCTGGAAGAGCGCAAGAGGGAAGGACTTACCGTGCTTCTCACCTCCCATAATATGGCGGAGATTTCAAGGGTATGCGGCAGGATCGTCCTGGTTGATCGGGGAAAGCTTCTTTATTATGGTAAAGAGCAGCAGCTTAGGAAGAAATTTGCACCCATTGATAAAATGTGGCTGGTGCTGGAGGGTAAGATTCCTGATTTGGAGGATCTGCCCATTGTCAGGTATTGGGTGGATGGAAACAGGCTTGGTCTGGAATACAATTCTAATTATGTGACGGCATCGGAGATACTAAAGCTGATTATGGGGCAGACGACAGTCATGGAAGTGAAGGTTCGAAAGCCGGATCTGGAGGATATTATTATTCGGCTGAAGACGGAGAAGGAAGAGAAAATGTTATGACAGCTATGAAAAGGGAGGGGAATGGAAATGTGCAGCTTTATTGATGTGAAAGATGTCAGCAAGACATTTCGGGTGAATAAGCGGGCGCCAGGTGTCAGCGGAATGGTCGCAAACCTTGTGGCGCCTAAATACGAAAAAAGGCAGGCAGTAAAGGATGTCAGTTTTACCATCGACAGGGGAGAAATGGTTGGATTTATCGGACCCAATGGGGCTGGTAAGTCAACCACGATTAAAATGCTTTCCGGCATTCTTTATCCTGATAAGGGAGATATAAGGGTTGGAGGATATATTCCGTATAAACAAAGAAAAGAATATGTGGGAAGCATTGGTGTGGTGTTTGGCCAGAAATCACAGCTGCAGTGGGATTTGCCGGTCATTGACAGCTTTGAGCTTTTAAAGGCCATTTACAGGGTGCCGGATGACAGATACCGGGGAAATTTGGAAAGATTTACGGATATGCTGGATATGGGCGGCTTTTTAAACCAGCCGGTAAGGCAGCTGTCCTTAGGACAGCGCATGAGAGCGGATATTGTGGCGGCACTTTTACATTCCCCCAAGATCGTATTTTTTGATGAACCCACCATTGGCGTGGATGTGGTGGGAAAGGAGAGCATAAGGAACTTTATCAGGGAGCTGAATGAGCAGGACGGCGTTACCATGATCTTTACCACTCACGACATGCAGGACATAGAAAAGACCTGTAAGCGGCTGATTATTATTGATGAGGGAAATAAGGTTTATGACGGCTCTCTTTTTGGTATCCGTAAGCAGTATGGAACAACACGTCAATTGGATGTGGAGTTTGGTTCAGGATGTGAGATAAAGCCTATTGACAGGGTTGAAATCAGAGAGCTGGATATTCTGGATGGAAGAAAAAAGCGTTTTGTATTTGAGAATAAGGAGGTACAAATAGGCGAGCTGATGAACCATCTTCTGACCAATTATGATGTGAGGGATATTAATATTTCCGAGCCGGAAATAGAAGGAATTATAAGGAAAATCTATAATGGGGAGGCATCCTGACATGTTTATTACACCATATTTTGCTTTTGCCAGGAAAAGCTTTTTGGGACGAAGTGCATACCGGTTTGACCATTTTATGAGTATTTTGAATACCTGCCTGCAAATCTTTATTTTTTGGGGAATTTATACGGCGCTCTATGCCGGCAGAAGCGAGGTGGACGGGATTACTATGACTATGGTAGCCACCAGCTTTACTCTTTCTATGGGATTAAAAGCGGTTTTTTATGTAGATGATTACCTTCTTCCGTCTAAGATTTGGGACGGGAGCATTGCAAATGAATTTTTAAGGCCGGTCAGCTTCAGGGGCAGAATGCTTGCGGAAAATCTGGGCAATGCAGCATTTAACGTTGTTTTTCACTTCCTTCCGGCGCTTGTGATATCGGTTGTGGTAATAGGCATTCATCCGCCTGAAAGCATGGCAATGCTTGTGCTGTTTGTTCTGAGTGCAGCACTGGGCTACGGTGTATTGTGGGGGCTCAGCTTTATGGTGCAGGCTGCTGCTTTCTGGACTTTTAAAATATGGAGCCTGGCTACCCTTAAGGATGTTTTCATCAATGTACTTTCAGGAGCAATGATTCCTTTATGGTTTATGCCGGAATGGATTTATGAGGCTTTAAAGCTGACGCCCTTTCCTTATATCTACTTTACGCCTGTGCAGATTTATTTGGGACAGCTTTCCTATCAGGAGGTTTGGAAGCGGTGCGGAGTGCAGCTTTTTTGGATCCTGCTGATTTACTTTTTGGGCAGTGTTTTCTGGAAAAGAGGACAGAAAAAGCTTGTGGTACAGGGTGGATGAAAAGCTGAGTAAATGGAGGGAGCAATGAAAAACGATACATTACATGTGATGCTGGTTTATACGAAAACGATTATGAAGGCATGGTTTCAATACAGATCGGATGCTCTGCTTAGTTCACTGACGGTTTTTCTGCGGGAGGCTACAGGAATTATTGTGATTTACTTAACCCTGCTTAAGTTCGGAACCATGGGTGGATGGAATATTTATGAACTATTGTTTCTGTTCAGTCTTTTATTTTTGACCTATGGCATTATGATTATCTTTTTTACAGGGCTTAGGGATTTTGGGAAAACGGTTCGAGACGGCGGCTTTGATCGGTTTATCTTACGCCCGAGAGGGCTGCTTTTTCAGGTTATATTCACTAACGCTGACTGGTTTGCGGCGGTGGGACATGGGGGATTGGGAATTGTACTGTTTGTCATTACTGCTAATCGGGTAGGGATTGAATGGAACCTGGTGAATATTTTATATTATATATTTACAGTAATAGGCGGAGTGCTGATACAGGGAGCAGTTTTTCTGCTGTTTGCAGCCTTAAATATTTATCTTCTGGAGACAAACAGCTTAAAGGAGCTGTTTTACTGGAACATGAGGAAGTTTGCAGGATATCCCATCAGTATTTTCCATAAGGTAATTCAAATAGTTATGATTTATGTAGTTCCCTTTGCGTTTGTGAATTATTTTCCGGCGCAGTTTCTGCTTCGGAAACCGGATATGGCGCAGTATCCGGCGGTTTATATGTATATCACGCCAGTTGTTGGAATTACCATGTATATGCTGGCATATGGATTTTGGAAATACAGCCTGAGATTTTATAAAAGCTCAGGGAATTAAGGTTTCTGGATGCGGGTATTCTGCATTTCACAAAGCCTTGGCAATAACATTTTGTTTTAAGCAACCACTTGACAAACCCTGCAATCATGGTATATTTTTTAATTTATAGAAAGGCAATGACGAAGACAGTAGCTATTTTTCGAACATTTCAGAGAGCCGGGAAGGGTGTGAACCGGTATAAGTAGAAGAAACAGCGAATATCACTTCCGAGCTGCGGACTGAAAAGTATTGAGTAGGTTTTGCCGGAATTCCTCCGTTATGGGAAGCCATATTAAACCGATATCGACAATATGAGACGTATCGGCGCGTATGATGTAAACAGGTGGTATAACGCGGTAACTTTTTGCCCCGTCCTTTTTACGGACGGGGCTTTTTGCGTCGCTAAGCATTCCCGGTCTTCTTAGCGGCAGGAAGAAAAGAAAGGAAGAAAACAATGTATCAAAAAGTATCTACAGACCTGAATTTTGTGGAACGTGAAAAAGAAGTTGAAAAGTTTTGGAAAGAAAATGATATTTTTAAGAAAAGTATGGAAAACAGAAAGGAAGGCCCTACCTACACCTTCTATGACGGACCTCCTACCGCAAACGGCAAGCCCCATATCGGTCATGTGCTTACCCGTGTCATTAAGGATATGATTCCCAGATACCGCACCATGAAGGGCTATATGGTGCCCCGTAAGGCAGGATGGGATACCCACGGACTTCCGGTGGAGCTGGAGGTGGAGAAGCTCCTTGGATTGGACGGCAAGGAACAGATTGAGGAGTACGGGCTGGATCCCTTTATCAGTAAATGTAAGGAAAGTGTTTGGAAATACAAGGGTATGTGGGAGGATTTCTCCGGCACGGTAGGCTTTTGGGCCGATATGGATGATCCCTATGTTACCTACCATGATGATTTCATTGAGTCCGAATGGTGGGCGCTGAAGCAGATTTGGGATAAGGGCTTATTATATAAGGGCTTTAAGATTGTACCTTATTGTCCGAGATGCGGAACCCCTCTTTCTTCCCATGAGGTAGCACAGGGCTATAAGTCTGTTAAGGAACGTTCTGCCGTAGTCCGTTTTAAGGTGGTGGGCGAGGATGCCTATTTCCTGGCATGGACCACAACGCCCTGGACTCTTCCCTCTAACGTGGCGCTGTGTGTGAACCCGGATGAAACCTATGTAAAGGTTCAGGCGGCAGACGGTTATACCTACTATATGGCCCAGGCGCTTCTTGACAATGTGCTTGGCAAGCTGGCTTTGGACGGAAAGGCAGCTTATGAAATTCTGGAAACCTATACCGGTAAGGACTTAGAGTATAAAGAATATGAGCCGCTCTTTGCCTGTGCGGGAGAGGCAGCCAAAAAGCAGAACAAGAAAGGCCATTTCGTAACCTGTGACAGCTATGTTACCATGACAGACGGTACCGGTATTGTTCATATTGCTCCGGCATTTGGTGAGGATGATGCCCAGGTGGGACGTAAATATGATCTGCCTTTCGTGCAGTTTGTTGACGGTAAGGGTGAAATGACACAGGAAACTCCTTATGCAGGCTTGTTTGTAAAGGATGCAGACCCTAAGGTTTTGGTTGATCTGGATAAGGAAGGCAAGCTGTTTGATGCTCCCAAGTTTGAGCATGATTATCCTTTCTGCTGGAGATGTGACACACCGCTGATCTACTATGCAAGAGAATCCTGGTTTATCAAGATGACAGCGGTTCGTGATGATCTGGTTCGCAATAACAAGACTGTCAATTGGATTCCGGAATCCATCGGCGAGGGGCGTTTCGGAAACTGGCTTGAAAATATTCAGGACTGGGGTGTTTCACGTAACCGTTATTGGGGTACGCCTTTAAATATCTGGGAGTGTGAAGAATGCGGACATCAGGAGTCAATCGGCTCCAGACAAGAGCTGGAAAGGTTAAGCGGCAATCCTGAAGCAAAGACCGTGGAGCTGCACAGACCTTACATTGATGAAATTACCTGCACCTGTCCTAAGTGCGGCAAAATCATGAAAAGAGTGCCGGAGGTAATTGACTGCTGGTTTGATTCAGGAGCAATGCCTTTTGCGCAGCATCATTATCCTTTTGAAAATAAAGAATTGTTTGAGGCCCAGTTCCCGGCTCAGTTTATTTCCGAGGCGGTGGACCAGACCCGTGGATGGTTCTATTCCCTGATGGCAGAATCTACCTTATTATTTAACAGGGCTCCTTATGAGAACGTAATTGTTTTGGGACACGTACAGGATGAAAACGGCCAGAAGATGAGCAAGAGTAAGGGAAATGCGGTTGACCCTTTTGAAGCGCTGGCTACTTACGGAGCAGATGCGATCCGCTGGTATTTTTACATTAACTCTGCACCATGGCTTCCCAACAGATTCCATGGAAAGGCAGTTATGGAAGGACAGCGTAAGTTCCTTGGTACGCTGTGGAATACCTATGCGTTCTTTATCCTATATGCAAACATTGATGATTTTGATGCAACGAAATATACATTGGAATATGATAAGCTTCCGGTGATGGATAAGTGGCTGCTGTCCAAGTTAAATACAGCCATCAGGGAAGTGGATGAGAATCTGGATAACTATCGGATCCCGGAGGCTGCAAGAGTTTTAGATAACTTTGTGGATGAGATGAGCAACTGGTATGTGCGCCGCTGCCGTGAGCGTTTCTGGGCAAAGGGCATGGAACAGGATAAGATTAACGCTTATATGACTCTTTATACCGCATTGGTTGAAATCTGCAAGTGCGCAGCGCCTATGGTTCCTTTTATGACAGAGGAGATTTACCAGAATCTGGTCAGAACCAATGATAAGGAGGCCCCGGAAAGCATTCATTTATGTGATTTCCCTGTGGCACAGGATTCAATGATTGACGGAAAGCTTGAGGAGAGCATGGAGGAAGCCTTGGATATTGTTGTTATGGGACGTGCGGCACGTAACGCGGCCAACATCAAGAACCGTCAGCCTATCGGAACCATGTATGTGAAGGCGCCTCATACTCTTGATGACTATTTTAAGAATATTATTGAAGATGAGCTTAATGTAAAGGAAGTTGTATTTAAGGAGGATGTAAGCGATCTTACCAGCTACAGCTTTAAGCCACAGCTTAAGACCGTAGGACCTAAATACGGTAAGCAGCTTGGCGGTATCAGAGAATATCTGTCAGCAGTAGACGGAAGGTCAGCTATGAAGCAGCTGAAGGCAGAGGGAGCGCTTAAGTTTGAGGTAAATGGTGTAGAAATTTCTCTTGCAGAAGAGGATCTGCTGATCGACGTAGCCCAGAAGGAGGGCTTTGTTACGGAGGCAGATAATTATGTTACGGTTGTCCTGGATACCAATCTTTCACCGGAGCTGATTGAGGAAGGATTTGTCTATGAGGTTATCAGCAAAATCCAGACTATGCGTAAGGATGCAGGCTTTGAGGTGATGGATCATATTAAGGTGGCGATCAATGGTAATGAGAAGCTTGCAGAAATCGTAAGCAAGAATCAGGCGGCTATTTCCGAAAAGGTGCTGGCAGATGAAATTGTAACTGATACGGAGCTGTCAGTTTTAAAAGAATGGAATGTAAACGGTGAGAAGGTTTCCATCGGCGTAGAGAAATTATAAGGTTGATTGATGAGAAAGTACCTCATGATGATATGCTCATTATGGGGTACTTTTTACCTGTTTTACAGCCAATATATAGATTAAAACCTTGTAGACTAAGTTTTTTTGTAGTACAATAGGGGACGAATATACTTTAGGAAATATAGATGGAGGAGAAAATTATGGTAAAGAAGACAGCTGCACCTGCAGAGCTTACCTTTGACAAAGAATTGTTCAAGAGAAGCGTGCTCTATAATGTAAAAACCTTATATAGAAAAACTTTGGAGGAGGCAAGCCCTCAACAGATTTTTCAGGCAGTAGCATATGCAATTAAGGATGTAGTAGTTGACAATTGGTTAAATACCCAGAAGGAATATGACAAGCAGGATCCTAAGATGGTGTATTATTTATCCATGGAATTTCTGATGGGACGTGCTCTGGGAAACAATATTATTAATCTGCAGGCATATAAGCCTGTAAAGGAAGCGATGGAGGAACTTGGACTTGACCTTAATATTATTGAGGATCAGGAACCGGATGCGGCTTTGGGCAACGGCGGTTTAGGGCGTCTTGCCGCATGCTTCCTTGACTCTCTTGCAACACTGGGATATGCGGCATATGGCTGCGGCATCAGATATCGTTACGGTATGTTTAAGCAGGAAATCAGAGACGGTTATCAGGTGGAGGTACCCGATAACTGGCTGGTTGACGGGAATCCTTTTGAACTGCGGAGACCTGAATATGCCAAAGAGGTTAAGTTCGGCGGCTATGTAAATGTACATATTGATGAGAACGGAAGAGGCAATTATGTTCAGGAAGGCTATCAGAGCGTAAGGGCTATTCCTTATGATCTTCCGATTGTAGGTTATGGCAATGGTATTGTAAATACGCTGCGCATTTGGGATGCAGAAGCAGTAGAGTGCTTCCAGCTTGACTCCTTTGACAAGGGAGATTATCAAAAGGCGGTAGAGCAGGAGAATCTTGCAAGAAATATTGTAGAGGTGCTTTATCCTAATGATAACCACTATGCAGGTAAGGAACTGAGACTGAAACAGCAGTACTTCTTTATTTCCGCTTCCGTGCAGGAGGCAGTTGCCAAGTATATGCGTAAGCATGATGATGTGCGCAAGTTCTATGAGAAGGTTACCTTCCAGCTTAATGATACCCATCCTACAGTTGCAGTGGCAGAGCTGATGAGAATTTTGATGGATGAGTATTATCTTACATGGGATGAGGCATGGGAGGTTACAACTAAGACCTGTGCATATACCAATCATACCATTATGGCAGAGGCGCTGGAGAAATGGCCTATTGAGCTCTTTTCAAGACTTCTTCCCAGAATTTATCAGATTATAGAAGAGATTAACCGCAGATTCATTTTGAGAATACAGGAGCTGTATCCCGGTAACCAGGAAAAGATCCGCAAGATGGCAATCATCTATGACGGACAGGTGAAGATGGCGCATCTTGCTATTGCAGCAGGCTATTCTGTAAACGGTGTGGCAAGACTTCATACGGAAATTCTGAAAAAGCAGGAGCTTAAGGATTTCTATGAGATGATGCCTGAGAAGTTTAATAACAAAACCAACGGTATCACACAGAGACGTTTCCTGCTTCATGGCAATCCGCTTCTTGCAGACTGGGTTACCGCACATGTGGGAAGCGACTGGATCACCGATCTTCCTAAAATTAATAAGCTGAAAATCTATGCGGATGATGAGAAGGCTCAGCAGGAGTTTATGAATATCAAGTATCAGAATAAGGTTCGCCTGGCAAAGTATATTCTTGAGAATAACGGCATTGAGGTTGATCCCCGCTCCATCTTTGATGTACAGGTTAAGAGACTTCATGAATACAAGCGTCAGCTCCTTAACATTTTGCACGTTATGTATCTGTATAATCAGCTTAAGGATAATCCGGATATGGATTTCTACCCCAGAACCTTTATCTTTGGTGCTAAGGCAGCAGCCGGTTATTATAATGCCAAAATGACCATTAAACTGATCAATTCCGTAGCGGATGTGGTAAATAATGATCCTGCTATTGGCGGCAAGATTAAGGTAGTATTTATTGAAAACTACAGGGTATCCAATGCAGAAATGATTTTTGCGGCAGCAGATGTTTCCGAGCAGATTTCTACAGCAAGTAAGGAAGCGTCCGGTACCGGAAACATGAAATTCATGTTAAACGGTGCTCTTACCATCGGAACTATGGATGGTGCGAATGTAGAGATCGTAGAGGAAGTGGGAGAGGAAAATGCATTTATCTTCGGACTTTCTTCAGATGAGGTTATTAATTACGAAAATTACGGCGGATATGATCCTAATGAGATTTTCAACAATGACCCTGATGTAAGACGGGTATTGATGCAGCTGATCAACGGAACCTTTGCTCCTAATGATCCTGACAGATTTAGAACACTGTACAATTCCCTTCTCAATACACTCAGCACCGCTAAGGCAGATACCTACTTTATTCTTAAGGACTTCCGTTCCTATGCAGAAGCACAAAAGAGAGTAGAGGCTGCATATCGTGATGAGAAGAATTGGGCAAGAAGCGCTATCTTAAATGTGGCATGCAGCGGTAAATTCACCTCCGACAGAACCATTCAGGAGTATGTGGATGATATCTGGCATTTAGATAAGGTGGTATTACCGAAGAAAGTGTGATATGATTAATTTATGAAGGCATTAGTATGAGAGCTGTTTGGAAAAGGAGGAAAGTGTAAATGGGAACGAATATTGGCAGGGGCGATAATGTGATGAGAGAGATGGCCAGGGAGACCAATCTGCTGGAGCATGACAGAAAGACGGAAGCAGGTAAGGATATAACCCCTGAAAGCAGGAAAAGGGGAATAATTGCTTTTGGCTGTACGTTGGCTGTTGTTGCTGTAATTGTTTTCCTGTTCATTGTTTTGTAATCATATAGCTTCTAAAGATAAGGTGTTGCCCGAAACAAAATATGAGGCAGCACCTTTGTGTTTTTATCTTATGGGAAAGTATTGGAAGGGAAAGGGGGATTTTTATGTTAAAAAGCATTCAATTTACGGAAAAGCCGGAAGATGAGGAATTAAAAAGACGATTAAAGGCTGCAAGGGATAAACTTGCAGGTCAGCAGATGCAGGTTAAGGAGCATAAAATTCCGGTTCTGGTGTTGGTAGAGGGCTGGGGAACAGCGGGAAAGGGTAGTCTGATTGGAGAATTGATTCAAAATATTGATCCCAGATTTTTTAAGGTAGCTACTATGGATCAGCCAACGGAGGAAGAGCAAAGGAAGCCCTTCTTATGCCGATATTTTGCCAAAATACCGGAAGAGGGTAAATTTATGTTTTTGGATTCGGGATGGATGGACGAGGTTACCAGAATGCGCCTGCACGGAGAAATGGATCAGAAAATCTATGAGCAGAGAATAGAAAGCATCAGAAGATTTGAAAGGCAGCTTACGGATAATGGCTATCTGGTAATGAAATTTTTCTGCCACATCAGCAAAAAGGAGCAGAAAAAGCGGATCGGGGAGCTGGAGCAGTCGGTTGACACCAAATGGAGAGTCAGCGAAAACGATAAGTGGCAGAATAAGCATTATGATAAATGTGAGGAGATATTTGGCCGGTACATGGAGGATACCAACACTCCTTCCGCACCCTGGTATGTAATTGATTCCAAGTCCAAAAAATGGGCGGAGCTTCAGGCACTTGAAATTCTTACCCAGGGAATTGATATTGCACTGCAAAATCAAAGCTTAGCCGTGCCTCTTCTGCAAAATGTATTTCCTCTTGTAAAGATGCCGAAGCTTTCTGAGATATCGCTGGATCAGGCAGTGGAGGAAGAGGAATACAAGGAGGAGCTAAAAAGTCTGCAGGGGCAGCTAAAAGAGCTTCATAACCGTTTATACAGAAAGAAGGTTCCTGTAGTGATCCTGTATGAAGGATGGGATGCGGCAGGAAAAGGCGGAAACATTAAACGGATTACGGAGGCTCTTGATCCCAGAGGATTTGAGGTTTGTCCTATTGCAAGCCCGGAGCCCCATGAGAAGGCAAGGCATTATCTGTGGCGTTTTTGGACCAGGCTGCCTAAGACGGGACATATAGCTATATTTGACAGGAGCTGGTATGGACGTGTAATGGTAGAGAGGCTTGAGGGGTTTTGCAGTGAAAATGACTGGAAGCGTGCCTACAATGAAATGAACGAATTTGAAAAGGAACTGCATGACTGGGGAGCCGTGATTATCAAATTCTGGGTTCAGATTGATAAGGATACCCAGCTTGCCAGATTTACTGACCGGCAGAATACGCCGGAAAAGCAGTGGAAGATCACGGATGAGGACTGGAGAAACCGGGAAAAGTGGGATCAGTATGAGACTGCGGTTAATGAGATGATAGAAAAGACAAGTACTGTCTATGCGCCATGGCATATTCTGGAATCCGTAGATAAAAAATATGCGAGAATTAAGGCGCTTAAGATTGTGATCAGGGAGCTTTTGAAGGCGCTTGATTAAGAAATCTTTAGGAAGCAATTGCAACCTTATTTATTTTATTTTATAATAAACAACAGTATTTGTGCTTTTTTGCATAAATATGCATCAGACAAAATGAAATGATCAGGAGGCATAATATGGTATCAGTATACGAGCGTGGTGCCTATCTTGTGAACGGAACGGAAGTTATTCCCGACAGTTCAGAGGCACTTAATGAGGTAAAGAGTAAAACAGGAAAAGATGTATCAATCGAGCAGGCCAGAAAAGAGACGATTGCCTATGGTATTTTAGAAGCTCACAATACCTCCGGGAATATGGATAAGTTAAAGATTAAGTTTGACAAGCTTACATCACACGATATTACTTTTGTAGGAATTATTCAAACCGCAAGAGCATCGGGACTGGAGAAATTTCCGGTTCCTTACGTGCTTACCAACTGCCACAATTCTCTGTGCGCAGTAGGCGGTACCATCAATGAGGATGACCACATGTTTGGTCTGACCTGTGCGAAAAAGTACGGTGGTGTATATGTGCCTCCTCATCAGGCGGTTATTCACCAATTTGCAAGGGAAATGCTTGCAGGCGGCGGTAAGATGATTTTAGGATCGGACTCTCATACCAGATACGGAGCTCTTGGTACAATGGCAATGGGAGAGGGTGGGCCGGAGCTTGTTAAGCAGCTTCTGAATCAGACCTATGACATCAATATGCCCGGTATTGTAGGCGTATATCTGACCGGAGAGCCTGTTAAGGGCGTAGGCCCTCAGGACGTGGCGCTTGCCATTATCGGAGAGGTATTTGCAAGCGGCGTCGTAAAGAATAAGGTAATGGAGTTTGTAGGACCGGGTGTAGCTTCTTTAAGTGCTGATTTCAGAATTGGTATTGATGTTATGACCACAGAGACCACATGCTTATCCTCTATTTGGCAGACAGATGACGAAATTAAGGAATTTTATGATATTCATGGAAGAAGTGAGGATTACAAGGAGTTAAAGCCGGGTGAGGTGGCATATTATGATGGCTTTATCACCATTGACCTTGGCACCATTAAGCCGATGATTGCTATGCCCTTCCATCCCAGCAACACCTATACGATTGAAGAGCTGAATGCAAACCTTATGGATATTTTAAATGATGTGGAGAAGAAGGCAGCAGTATCCTTAGACGGCGTCGTGGAGTTTTCTTTGAAGGATAAGGTGAAGAACGGAAAGCTGATGGTAGATCAGGGTATTATTGCAGGCTGTGCCGGCGGCGGTTTTGAGAATATCTGTGCGGCAGCAGACATCATGAGGGGCTCTTATATCGGCTCCGACGGATTTACCTTAAGTGTATATCCGGCTTCCATGCCTGTTTATATGGAATTGATCAAAAACGGATGTGCGGCAGCTTTACTTGAGACGGGTGCGGTTATGAAGACTGCATTCTGCGGGCCCTGCTTTGGAGCCGGAGATACGCCGGCTAACAATGCATTCAGCATCCGCCACTCTACCAGAAACTTCCCTAACAGAGAAGGTTCTAAGCTGCAGAATGGGCAGATTGCATCCGTGGCGCTTATGGATGCCCGTTCCATTGCGGCGACGGCAGCTAATAAAGGTGTTCTCACAGCAGCAACGGAATTTGATGGACCTATCAACAAGTATCAGTATCATTTTGATTCGGCTATTTATGCAAACAGAGTATTTGATTCCCACGGCGTAGCGGATCCTTCCGTGGAAATCCAATTTGGTCCTAATATTAAGGACTGGCCGGCTATGACGGAACTGCCTGAAAATCTGGTTCTGCGTGTGGTATCGGAGATTCATGATCCCGTAACCACTACAGATGAGCTGATCCCTTCGGGAGAAACCTCATCCTATCGTTCCAATCCGTTGGGACTTGCCGAGTTTACTTTATCCAGAAAGGATCCTGCCTACGTAGGGCTTGCCAAGGATATTCAGGCAGCACAGAAGGCTGTAATGGAAGGAAAATGTCCTCTTGATGTGAAGCCTGAGCTTAAGCAGGTGATGGATGTGATACATACCGTTTATCCCGCTGCAGGTGAAGGAAATATAGGCTTTGGTTCCACCATTTTTGCCGTAAAGCCTGGTGACGGTTCTGCCAGAGAGCAGGCGGCTTCCTGCCAGAAGGTGCTTGGCGGATGGGCTAATATTGCCAATGAATATGCAACTAAGAGATATCGTTCCAACCTGATTAACTGGGGCATGCTTCCCTTTATCATTGAAGAGGGAGAGCTTCCCTTTAAGAATAAGGATTATCTGTTCTTCCCCAATATCCGCAAGGCGGTTATTGACAAGGAGGAGGAGATTAAGGCTTATAGGGTAGGCACTGATGGTCTTACGGAATTTACCGTAAAGCTTGGAGAGCTTACGGATGAGGAGCGTCAGATCATATTGAAGGGCTGCCTGATCAACTATAACAGGGTATAACCAAAAGCATGCTTTGCCTGTGATTTATCCCAGTCCTGACCGGTCAAGCAAAGTGGCGGTAAATACGCCTGCGGCCAGGCAGAAGACATTGATCATACAGGCTCTGACGGAAAGCGTAAAGCTTTCAAATGGAATGATCATAATGGTAGCGGCAGTGACAATGCCGAATATTGCATGAAAAGAGAGGCTGTAGTACTTCGTAAGCAGGGAGTCTACAGCCTTTGCCATGCTTATGATAGTAAGTACACAGCCAAGTCCGGCGGGAAGAAGAACTACCGGATCAAGATGGGCAATTCCATCCACGAAGGGAGTGTATAGTCCCAGGGGCATCAGCAGCGTGGAAAAGCTCATTCCGGGAGCGATAATGCTTAGGGCGAAGCAGAAGCCGCAGAAGAGAAACCACAAAAAGCCCGGGGAGATGTTGATGGAAGCAGCCCCCAAAAAAAGCAGCAGGGAAAAAACAGCCAGCATTGCAAGAACCATGGAGATTAGGGAAGCTTTGTTTCTCCCCTGTGTTCCGGCATCCTTCCACAGGGAGGGAAGCATTCCGGCGATCAATCCTACAAAAAGGCAGACGGATGGTGCGGGATATTTTTCCAGAAAATAGGAAAGCACTCTGGCAACACCCATAAAGCCTATGGCAGCTCCTGCAAAATAAGGGAGAAGCTTTGGAAGGTGGGTTTTATATCTGCCGGCAGGATCGGCTAAAAGCTCCATAACAGGCTTGTAAACACCGAATATCACACTTAAGACACCGCCGGATATGCCGGGAAGGACGGAGCCAAGACCGATCAGCGCTCCTTGAAGAAGCATTAAGATAATTTTTGGTAGAAAGCTGTTTTTCTTTGTCACCATTTTTATATGACCTCGTTTCCATGCAAAATGCATATTGCTTATTATTCTTATTAATAACTATGCTTATTAATGATTATGCAGAGACTAAATTTTTTTGCGGATTCGTCGATAAATATAATGCAGGTACCTATGGCCAGGGCATTCTGCAAAATATGATTTTAGTCGCCACGGATGGTATGCGGAAGGAAAGGGACAGCCTTCTTGTATATCATTTTTGTTTTTTTCGATCAGGGAGGGGAGAGTAAAGACAAGGGACTTAAGAAGGAGGTTGAATGCGAATAGATTCCAGCAGCATAGGAATGGAATCCGCCAGAGCTTATTCTTCTGTTTCAGGAAGAATAAACAAATTTGTTATCACAAACGGAAGGCAGAGCCTTAAGGACGGAACCGGAGCTCTGTTTGGAAATCTGCTTGGTACCGACGTAGAGGAGGAAAATACGCAGGCAAAGGAGAAGGAAAATCCTGAGGAGGATTTGCAAAGCCGCTTAGAGGAGATGCAAAGCAAGATCCGTACCTTTAGTACGGGAAGCATCAGAACGGTTGATGCACAGGAAGCCCAAAAACAGCTTCGGGATATTCGGCAGCAGTGTCTCATATTTCTGATGAACATCCTTTTTCCTGACAGAAGGAGCAGCAGTTCATGGGATAAAACCCAGTCCCAAGACTATCAAACTGCGCAGACATCAACTTCCGGCAGTATTATTTCTTCTGTTGGAGTAAATGTGAAAACCCTGCAGTACAGCAGACAATATTACTATGAGGAAACGGAGGACACCTGCTTTAGCACGCAGGGAACTGTCAAATGTGCTGACGGACGAAAGATCAATTTCAACTTAAATTTAGAGATGAGCCGCAGCTTTCAGGAGTATTATGAAGAGACGTTAAGCATGAAGCAGGTATCTGTGTGTGATCCGCTGGTAATTAATCTGGATGGAAATATCGCCCAGCTTTCGGATCAGACTTTTTTGTTTGATCTTGACGGAGACGGTGAGATGGATGAGATCAATCGGCTTTCTGCCGGAAGTGGTTTTCTGGCACTGGATAAGAATGGAGACGGTGAAATTAATGATGGCACCGAGCTTTTCGGAACCAGCTCCGGAAATGGCTTTTCTGATCTTGCCGCTTATGATGAGGATCACAACGGCTTTATTGACGAGGGTGATGAAATCTGGGATAAGCTGAAGATATGGGTCATGGACGAAAACGGAAATAGGCAGCTTTATTCCCTGGCAGAAAAGGGTGTGGGAGCGATCTGTCTTCAAAATGCTTCCACGGATTTTACACTTACAGGAGGTAATAACCAGACCGGAGGGATTATCAGAAATACCGGTATTTTCCTATATGAAAACGGAAATGTGGGAACAGTGCAGCATGTGGATCTTGCACTGCACGGAAAGGAAAATACAAGCTTAAATATGGTGGTATAAAAGGTATTAACCAAAGGCATCTTTACATAGAATGTGGTAGAGGTGTCTTATGAAAAAACTTAGAGTCTTTCAAACTGTCAAAAGAAAAAGAATCGTACCCGGATTTTCATTGAAAAGTCTTGGTACGGTTCTTTTGCTTTTGTTTTTTTTACCTTATTTACTTGCATTTTTGTTCGGCAATGTTGAAGAAGGGAGGAAGGACCCCGCAGCAGAGAGCGTAGAAGACCGGTTAGAGGAAAGCCATATGTATGTGCATAATACAACAGCCTTTGGAAAGGAACGCATTCCTCTTGAAACCTATGTGGCGGATAAGCTGGCGAGAAGCATCGATATCGGATATGAGCCGGAAGCGTTGAAGGCACAGGCAGTACTAATAAGGTCAGGGCTTTTGGCAAAGCCGGAAAACCAGGATACAGGCAAAGATATTGAGGTGGAGGATGAGGAATACGGAAGCGGGATTCTTACCGAAAAAATCAGGCAGGCGGTAGCTGAGACAGCAGGTATCTATCTTTGCTGTGAAGGAAAGCCTGTGAACGGACCATATTTTGCGGTCAGCAACGGAGCTACCAGGGATGGAGCAGAATTAGGTCTTTTGGAATATCCATATCTGAAAAGGGTGCTGTGTGACAGAGATTTTTTATCTCCCGATTATTCAGAAACGGTAAGCTTTCACGAAACGGAATTTGAAAGAATATGGCAGCAGTGCGCCGAATGCCGGATTACACAGGAGGAGATCATACAAAATGAAAAAGTGCGGGTGGAAAAGGAAGAGCTGGACATTACTCTTTATCGTGACAGCGCCGGGTATGTGCTGTACATGAAAAGGGGGGGACGGTTCGTGTCCGGGGAGGAAATACGTGCCAATTTTTATCTCCCATCCGCCAGCTTTCATTTGGAAAAGGAGGATAGCGAAATTTGCTTTTTAGTGCGGGGAATGGGGCATGGCCTGGGAATGAGCCAGTTTGCAGCCAACGAAATGGCAAAACAGGGGGATGATTATACTGCCATCTTAAATTATTTTTTTCAGGATACAACAATTTCAAAATTTGAATAAAGAAGGAAAAAGGGGCAAAACTAACCATAAGATTTATCACACGCTTGCAGGAGAAGAAAGGAGCAAGGATATAAAAATGAGAAGAAGAGGTAGAAGAAGTTTTTCAAAAGAACGGTTTCTTATGGTTGCCTCATCCGTATTGGTTTTGGGGGCACTGACAGCTACGGGGTTGTGGCTGGGAAGAGAGGATAATCAGCAGGATGAAGGTTATGTGGTGGATTTGAGCACCATTGAAAATAATACGGCCACAGGCTTTGCCCAGGAAGGTGATACACAGCTTACGGAGAATCTTTCAAAGGAAGCTTCTCTGGCGGATGATCTGGATTATGATCCCAATTTTCAGGAGACAAATTCACAGAGGGTAGAAAATCCGGATCAGTCCGAAAGCGAGAGTATGTCGGTGGGAACCGAAGAAAACGGCGCCCGGCAGGAAGAAAGCGATGATGCTGAAAAGAAAAATGCCGATAAGGTATCAGAGGCAGGTGGACAGGCTAAAACAGAAAATACACAGGGAAGTGCACAGGAAAGCAGCCGGGAAGAAGAAACAAAGCAGGATACTCCGGCTCTATCCACGGCAATGCAGCCGGCGCTGACCTTTAGCGATTCGGATACTCTGGTGTGGCCTATTGTAGGAAATATTCTGATCAATTACAGCATGGACAAAACAGTATATTTTCCTACCTTGCAGCAGTATAAATACAATCCTGCCATTATTATTCAGGCGAACGAAGGTGATCTGATCACATCAGCTTCCGCAGGAAAGGTAATCAGCGTTTTTAATGATCCACAGATTGGAAATGCTGTTACTATGGAGCTGGGAGGCGGCTATGAGGTTACTTACGGTCAGCTTACCAATATTTTGGTTTCGGAAGGAAGCTATGTGGCTGCAGGCGACATTATTGCAGAGGTGGCAGCACCTACCAGGTATTACAGCGTGGAGGGCACCAATGTATACTTCAAGCTGACTAAGGACGGCGAACCGGTTAATCCGATGACAAAGCTGAATTAGAGACGGAGAGGTCAATAAATATGATTTATATTATTGGTGGCAAAATCATAACAATGACCGGCAAAATATGGGAAAAGGGTTATCTTTGCATTGAAAAGGGAAAGATAACGGCATTGGGGCCTATGGAAAATGGAGCCCCTTTTCCTTTGCCGGAAGGAGATCAGGTGCAGGTTATCAATGCACTGGGAAATCTGGTTCTTCCCGGACTGATTGAAGCGCATTGTCATATGGGAATTACGGAGGAAAAGAAAGGGATGGAGGGAGATGACTGTAACGAGACTACGAATCCCCTTACGCCGCAGCTTCGGGCACTGGATGCAATCAATCCTATGGATGCGGCTTTTGATGATGCAGTAAGGGCGGGAATTACCTCTGCAATGATCGGACCGGGAAGCGCTAACGTGGTAGGAGGAACCTTTTCCTTTCTTAAAACCCACGGAAGAACCATTGATGACATGCTGGTATTGTCTCCGGCAGCAATGAAGATTGCCTTTGGGGAAAATCCCAAGGTGAATTATTCGGGACAGGGAAAATCCCCGGCCACGAGGATGGCAATTGCGGCTATGCTGCGGGAGGAGCTTTTTAAGGCCAGACTGTATTACGAAAAGAAATGCGCAGGGATGAAAAGAGAGGATGAGGATTTTCGCTATGAGGCATGGATTCCGGTATTTGAGAAGAAGATTCCCTTAAAGGCTCATGTGCACCGGGCAGATGATATTCAGACTGCCATACGGATTGCCAGGGAATATGGACTTCCCATGACTCTGGATCATTGCAGTGAGGGCCATCTTATTGCGCAGAAGGTGAAGGAGTCAGGCTGCCCTGCAATCGTAGGCCCCGATTTGGCCAGCAGGAATAAGATAGAGGTTCAGAATATGGCCTTTAAAACGGTGGGAATCTTAAATAAGGCGGGAGTAAAAACTGCGATTACCACGGATCACCCGGTTTGCCTTATTCAGTCTCTTCCTATCTGTGCCGGTCTGGCTGCTAAATCCGGTATGGATGAAATGGAAGCTCTTAAGTCCATTACCATATATCCTGCCCAGATATGCGGCGTTGATAAGAGGGTGGGCTCTCTGGAAGTGGGAAAGGATGCTGATGTTGTTATTTTTGATGATTTCCCGCTTAAGGTAAGCGCTAAAGTGATGTGTACTCTTATAGAGGGTGAAATTGTCTATGCGGATGAAAGCTTTCCTTTACCTGCCTGTAAAAAGAAGGTATAATAACAGAGGTAAATGAGGAAAGGTTATGTATAGGGAAAGACATGATTCCGTATAAGATAAAAAGGGCAGTCACAGCCGGTCTGGTTCTTTTGCTGACCGCCGGCTGCGCAGCAATGCCCCAAAACGGGGAAACGCAGGAGGAAGTAAATATTATTACCAGCATGGAGGATGAACCGCAGCTTACCTATGAGGTGCCGGTTAGTCTGCCTAATATTCTGATTAACCAGTTAGGATACATAACGGACAGCACAAAGACAGCGATTTTCTGCGGGGAGGAAATGCCCCGGGTGTTTCATGTTATCAGAGCTGATACCGGAGAAATCGTATATACCGGTTATCTTGAGGATAAGGCGTATTATGATGAAATCAGGGAATATATTAGTTATGGGGATCTTTCGGCGGTAACGGAGCCTGGCACCTATTATATTGAGGCTCCGATACTTGGACGGTCATATTCCTTTATGGTGGGAGATGACCTTTACGATCAGATATTTCGTGAGGCCTGCCGGCAGTATTACTATAATCGGTGCGGAATGACGCTGACTACCGAATATGCAGGTGAAAAGGCACATAATGCCTGCCATACCGGAAAAGCAGTGCTTAGAGAGAATATATCCATCAGCCTTGATGTGAGCGGCGGCTGGCATCAGGATGAAATGGGCTCTAAGGATGTGGTAATGGCAGCAAAGAACATAGGAGTAATGCTGCTTTCATATGAATTGTATGAGGAATCCTTTGGAGACAATATGGGGATTCCTGAAAGTGGAAATGGTATTCCTGATATTCTGGATGAGATTAAATATGAGATTGAATGGCTTTTGAAGATGCAGGATCAGGCTACCGGCGCCGTGTATGCAGGGGTGACGGTATACAATCAAAACGGAGCAAAGGGTACGGTTTCCTACGTGGAGCCTGTGAAGATGGAATCAGCTAAGGCTTTTGCCATGGTACTTGCCAAATTTAGTTATCTGTATCAGGATTATGATACCGAGTATGCAACGAATTGCTTAAAGGCGGCTGACCGTGCATGGAAATACATGGAGTTAAACGCAGGAGAGCAGACTGACCCATGGAAATTTGCGGCAGCAGCAGAGCTTTACCGGGCTTCAGGGCAGCAGAGCTGTCACAGGTTTATTACGGAATACCTTCTTAAAGCGGATTGGGATGAAGAGCTGGATGAGGTAACCTTTCTGGGGTATGTGACTTATATTTCCACAAAGCAGCAGGTTAATCTGGAGCTGTGTGAGAATATTACCAAGGTGCTGACGCAAAAGGCTGAGGAGATTTCTGAAAATGCAAGGGGCTCTGAATATCTGGTGGAGCAGGGGGAAGGGCAGGAGCATAATCTTATTCTTCTTCAAAATATGATGTATCTGACCATGGTGGATTATATGATTTCCAATCATGAATATGAAACGGTGATTGAAAATCATCTGCACTATTTTATGGGAAGAAACAGTCAGGCGGTCAGCTATATTGATAATGTAGGGGAAAATAATTACAGGCAGACGGATGAAAGCCTGGGAATTATGAAGAATTTTGATGCTGACAGTAAATTGATTTTTATGCTGAGCGAGATCGTAGGAAATCATAGAAATTAATTTGTAAAGTGGATATTAAAGTAAAATTTTTGTAGGTGATGTTCATTTTTGAACGGAAAGGATATGGAAATGAAAATAGTTGTGTTGGCAGGAGGCATCAGTACGGAAAGGGATGTATCACTTAGTTCGGGAACTATGATATACCGTGCGCTTAAGGAGAGAGGACACAAGGCAATCCTTCTTGATGTATATTTAGGTTATGAATGGGAGGATTTCTGCCAGGATAAAGCACCTGAAAGTATATTTGAAATAGAAAAGGACTGGGCTTTGGCAATTGGAACCATTTCGGAGAAAAATCCCGATATAGAACAGATTAAGGCTATGCGTCCTGACGGAGAAAAAAACTTTTTCGGCCCCAACGTGATTGCGCTCTGTCAGGCGGCAGATGTGGTTTTTATGGCCCTTCATGGGGAAAACGGGGAGAACGGAAAGATTCAGGCCTGCTTTGATCTGATGGGAATAACTTATACAGGTACAGATTATGTCAGTTCTGCACTGGCTATGGATAAGGGGCTGACCAAGGAGCTGTTTACTGTTTGCGGGATCCCCTCACCCTGCGGCTTTCGCCTGAGGAAAGGGCAAAAGCAGGAAAAGGAGGCAGTATTTCCCTGTATTGTGAAGGCGTGCTGTGGAGGCTCCAGTGTGGGTGTGAGTATTGCCTTTCGTGAAGAGGATTATGAAAAAGCCCTTGCGGAAGCCTTTACCTATGATGATGAGGTAATTGTGGAGCAGTACATTAAGGGACGCGAATTTTCGGTAGGCGTGATGGACGGTAAGGCCCTTCCGATTATTGAAATAGCTCCTCTTACAGGCTTTTATGATTATAAGAATAAATATCAGCCGGGGTCTACCATTGAAACCTGTCCTGCCGATCTGCCGGAGGATAAAACCAAAGAGATTCAGGGCTATGCGGAAAAGGCATTTACTGCTCTAAGACTTAAGAGCTATGCCAGAATGGACTTTATGATGAGCGAGAAGGGAGAGGTATTTTGCCTGGAGGCCAATACCCTTCCGGGCATGACGCCTACCTCTCTTTTACCTCAGGAGGCGGCAGCTTTGGGAATGAGCTTTGGTGAGCTGTGTGAGAAAATATTGGAGACCGCACTGGTTAAATAGAATAAGAATTTTCGGGTATGGGAAAGGCTGGTTAGTAATATGAAAAATATGACGCTTATCAATATGGCTAAGGCCTGCGGAGGAGTTCTGCACGGTTTGGATGCAGCCTCAAAGGAGGCTGCCGCACAGGAAGCTTCCTGCGTGGTGATTGACTCACGTAAAATAGGTAAGGGTGGAGTTTTTATTGCTGCCAAAGGTGAAAGGGTAGACGGACACAGCTTTATTCCCGCAGTGGAAGAAATGGGAGCCATGGGGGTTATCTGTGAGCGAAAGCCGGAGAATATAGGGATTCCCTATATTCTGGTAGAGGATTCCTTTAAAGCTCTTAAGGATGTGGCTGAGTTTTACAGAAAGCAGCTGGATATTAAAGTGATCGGGATAACCGGCAGCGTGGGCAAGACCAGCACCAAGGAGTTTATTGCATCAGTTCTTTCACAAAAATACCGGGTATTGAAAACCCAGGGAAATTTTAACAATGAGATTGGACTGCCCCTTACGGTACTTTCTATCGGACAGGAGCATCAGGTTGCCGTTCTCGAAATGGGGATCAGTGATTTCGGGGAAATGCACAGGCTGAGTAAAATTGCAAAGCCGGACATCTGTGTAATGACCAATATTGGTCAGTGCCATTTGGAAAATCTGGGGTCAAGAGAGGGAATTTTAAAGGCTAAATCCGAAATTTTTGATTTTATGAATCCGGAAGGTTATGTGTTTATAAACGGAGATGACGATCAGCTTATAAGGGTTTCTCCTAAGATCAGCCATGCGCCTGTCCGGTTTGGTCTTGGGGCTTCAAATGACATTTTTGCTTCGGATGTGATCAGTAAGGGGCTTTTCGGGACCCATGCCGTAATCCATGGGTTTTTACATGTGTTTCCGGTGGAAATTCCCTTACCCGGTGAGCATATGGTATGGAATACCTTAGCCGCTGCGGGAATAGGATTTTTGATGGGGCTTAATTCGGAGGAAATCACACGGGGGATTGCAGATGTAAAGGCAGTAGGCGGGCGAAGCAACGTGATGAAGCTTTCCGAATGCACTGTGATTGATGACTGCTACAATGCCAATCCCGCTTCCGTGAAAGCTGCCATTGATCTTCTTTCCACTGCACCGGGACGAAAGGTGGCGATTCTGGGAGACATGTTTGAGCTGGGAGCAGATGAAAAGCGTCTCCACGAAGAAATCGGCGCTTATGCGGTAGAAAAGGGAATTGATATTATCATCTGTGCAGGAAGCCTTGCACATTGTATCTATGAGAAGGGGCAGCAAAAGGCTAAGACAGGGACTGCGAAGCTGTACTATTTTCCTGATAGAGAGGAAATGGTGCCGGCCCTTTCCAATATTTTAAAAAAGCAGGATACTATTTTGGTCAAAGCATCACATGGGATGGCGTTTGAAAAAGTAGTGGAAGCCCTTGCCAAAATATCCTTAGTGCTTTAAACTTATAAATACTGAAAATCTTAGTGCGGAGCGAACATATGATACGATTCATTTTGGTGGCATGTTTTGTTATTTTATTTTTGGTTTTAAGCATTCCTCTTTTGATTGCGGAATGGATTATCGGGAAATTTAATATGGATTTGAAAAACCGAAGCTCCCTTGCAATTGTCAACTGGGCTTTTCGATGCTGTTTATTTCTGGCAGGTACCAGGGTGATTGTAAGAGGCGAGGAAAATGTGCCTAAGGATTGTCCGGTTTTGTATATCGGAAATCACAGAAGCTATTTTGATATTTTGATCACCTATGTACGGGTTCCCAGGCCTACAGGTTATATTGCCAAGAAGGAGATGTTAAGGTATCCGCTTCTGGTAAACTGGATGAAAAACCTTCACTGTCTGTTCCTGGACAGGAAGGACGTAAAGCAGGGGCTTAAAATTATTCTGGAGGCCATTGAAAAGGTTAAATCCGGCATTTCTATCTGCATTTTTCCGGAAGGAACCAGAAATAGGGTTAACCATACCTTTATGGAATTTCATGAGGGAAGCTTTAAGATTGCATCCAAAACAGGCTGCCCCATTGTTCCTATGACTATTTACAATTCGGCGGATATTTTTGAGGATCATCTTCCCAAGATCAAAAAGACTACCGTAATACTTGAGTATGGAGAGCCTATTTTCATAAAGGAGCTTTCCAGGGAGGATCAGAAGAGGATTGGGATATATACACAGAATATCATTAAGGAAAGATATTTTAAGATTAAAGATGAAGTGGAGAAGGGATATTAGATGGACAAGGTAGCAGTATTAATTCCGTGTTATAATGAAGAAAAGACCATTGCCAAGGTGGTAGCGGACGCAAAAGCCGCCCTGCCGGAGGCAGTTGTTTATGTATATGACAATAATTCCACAGACCGCACCGTAGAGCTTGCTAAGGCAGCGGGAGCGGTGATCCGGCATGAATATATGCAGGGCAAAGGAAATGTAATCAGAAGAATGTTCCGGGAAATAGAGGCCCAGTGTTATGTGATGGTGGATGGAGATGACACGTATCCCATGGAATTTGCCGCTCAGATGGTGGAAAAGGTGCTCTATCATAATGCGGATATGGTAGTGGGGGACAGGCTGTCGTCTACTTATTTTGAGGAGAATAAACGTCCTTTCCATAATATGGGAAACAGTCTTGTACGTGCCGGTATTAATCACCTGTTCGGCAGTGAAATTAAAGATATTATGACGGGCTTTAGGGCCTTCAGCTATGGGTTTGTGAAAACCTTTCCGGTTCTTTCCAAGGGCTTTGAGATTGAAACGGAGATGACGATCCATGCGGTATACAATCATATGCAGATCGATAATGTAATTGTGGATTACAGGGACAGGCCTGAGGGCAGTGTTTCGAAACTAAATACTTATTCTGACGGACTTCGTGTGCTCGGAACCATTTTCCGGCTGTACCGCGATTATAAGCCCTTTGGCTTTTTCAGTCTGCTTGCCCTTTTACTTACGGTGCTTGCAGTGATCTTCTTCATTCCCGTGTTGATTGAATTTTTGGAGACGGGGCTGGTGTTAAAATTTCCTACATTGATTGTATGCGGTTTTGTTATGCTGGCAGCGATCCAATCCTTCTTTGCAGGATTGATTTTGTCTAATATGGCAATGAAGAACAGAAGAGACTTTGAGTATCGTTTTACGTTGGTTTCCGAGAAGGAAAGACGCCAGCGCAGGGAAGAAAAGGAAGAGGAATAACAGCTATATGGAGAATAAGGCTTTTAGGAAAATAGCTTCTAGGTGGTATCTTGTTATTGTATTTGGTTTCCTCATTTTCGCGGGACTTGTTTTTGCAATCTGCGGAGAGGACAGTGTGATAGCGGTTCATGACAATTTGGATTTGTTTACGCCGCAGTTTCAAATGCTGAAGGATACAAAGAGCTTTTGGTCGCATGACGTATATGTGCCGTTTCTCGGCGGAGTCAGCAGAGATGTGCTGCCGTCCGAGTTTTCGCTTTATACTATGCTTTATATGATTCTTCCGGCATACCCTGCCTATATTGTGGGGTATCTGTTGAAAATTGTGATTGCACTGGTATCCTGCATTCTTTTGGCAAAGGATTTTTGTGGTGAGAAATATGATAGCTATAAGCCGCTTGTATGGCTTGTGGGAATGGCCTATGGCGTGCTGAATGTATTTCCTGCCTTTGGAATTTCTTTTGCTTCTATTCCTCTGGTGATTTATCTTACCCGTAAGATCTACAGGACGCCTTCCGTAAAGTGGTATCTGGCGCTGTTCTTTTATCCACTGTTGTCCTATTTTTCCTATTTCGGTCTTTTTATTCTTGCCTATATGGCAGTGGCCTTTCTTTGGATATGGATAAAGGATAAGAAATTTCCCTTAAGAATTCTTTTGGCTGTTATTGTTCTTGCAGTCGGCTTTGTTGTCTGTGAATACAGGCTGTTCGGAACCATGCTTTTTAGCGATGAGGTCACAATCCGGTCTACGATGGAGTCGGGAAGCTATTCTGCGAAAGAAATATTAAGTACTGTTTTCGAGGGCTTCTTAAAAGGAATGTTCCATGCGGAAAGCATGCATATGTATCTGGTTTTGCCTGTATGTATCATTTATTTTATATATCTGAATGCTTCCTATATTAAGAATAAGAATGTAAAAGGAATTTTCCACGACGTTTTCAATTTGTTAATGCTGGTTCTGGTGTTTAACAGCGTTGTTTACGGTATTTATTACTGGGAGGGCTTTAGAAGCATTGTAGAAACCATCTGCCCGCCCCTTACGGGCTGGCAGTTTAACAGAACCATCTTTTTCAGTCCTTTTGTGTGGTATGCAGCTTTCTTTTTAGTACTCATCCGGCTTTATAACGGAGGAGAAAGGAAAAAGATGCTTGTGGCCAATGCTTTGGCTGTGCTGGCGATTTTCATCATTGTTCTTAGTGGAAACAGGTATAACGATTTGTATCATACCTGCTATAGCAAGGTCTATGAAATGGTAAAGGGAGAAAAGGCGGATCAGCTAAGCTATGGGGAATTCTTTTCCAAAGAGTTGTTTGAGGAGGCCAAGCAGGACATCGGATACTGTGATCAGTGGTCTGCAGCCTATGGGTTTTATCCGGCTATTTTGGAATATAACGGGATATCCACGATTGACGGTTATTTAGGTTTTTATCCCCAGGATTATAAAGAAGCGTTCGGGGAGGTTATAAGGCCGGCTTTAGACCGGGTGGAGGAGAGCCGTGTTTATTATGACGAATGGGGTGCAAGGGCTTATCTGTACTCGGGGACAGATGTTTCTATTATTAATGCCGGCAGAAGCTATCAGGTGTCAGATCATGATATTTATATTGATATTGACGCTTTTAAGTCTCTTGGGGGAAGGTATATCTTTTCACGCATCGAGCTGTCTAATGCCGAAGAGGCAGGGCTTACTCTTGCGGGTGTATATACTCACGAGGATTCGCCTTACACACTGTATGTGTATCAAACCAGTTCCAGATACCAGTCCAAGGAGCATTCAGAGCTTACCTTTGAGGAGATGAAGAGCCTTAGTTATGACAGAGAGAGGCTTGAGACAGAAATACAGGAGCTTTGCGATCTGGCGGCAGAAGCGGAGGAGACAAAGGAAGCGTCAGAAAAGGAACGTGTCCTGGAATTATATGAAAGTGTTATGGATGAATTTGTAAAGCTGCGGACATGCCAGCATATGATAGAGGTAGTTTATTATCAGAATGTTTTGGATGAGGAAAACAGCAGAAGGCAGGAGGAGATTACTGAGGATGCAGTAGATATGTGGGATAAGCTTTACAGTATGTTAAAGGAAGTGTGCTTATCCCCTTACAGGGAAGTGATGGAAACTGTGATAGAGCCTGAGCTGGTGGAGGCACTGACAGAGTATGAGGAAATGACAGATGAGGAAAAGGAAAGCTACCTGAAGGAAAACAGTCTGGAGCAGGAATATGAGCTGGCGGCCCAGGAGGATTATTTTTATGAATATGGAGGGGAAGCCTGGAATACGGAAAGACTGACGCTGGAGGGAGATACCCTGTCGCAGGAGCAGTGGATTGAGATCTATCAGGGAATAAATCGGGAAAGGAACACTGCGCTTGGAGAAATCTATTTGGAGCTTGTTGAGCTCCGCACCCAGATGGCCAGAGAAGAAGAATATGAGAACTATGGCGAGTATGCTTATGAAGAGCTTTACGTTAGGGATTACTCGGTAGAGGATGCAGAGGAATACTTTGAAGAGATCAGAAAGAAGGTAGTTCCTTCTCTTACAGATATGGAGCAGGAGTATTATTCCAGGGATTTTTCTCTTTTATATGATATGCCGGAAACAACAGCAAAGCAGCGCTTTGCTGCGGTAAGTCCATATCTGGATCAGATAGATCCGGAGCTTAAGGAAACATTTGATTATATGGAGAAGTACCAGCTTTATGATATGGATCCCTCCTATGGAAAGGCTGATACGGGATTTACCATTTGGCTGGATTATTTCGGAGATGCATTTATTTATGATTCTCCTTATGGTTCCTACTATGATTACACCACTGCCATCCATGAATTTGGTCATTATCATTATATGTTCCGCAATACTGAGGATATTATGGTTAAGAGCAATAATATCGATTTGTGTGAGATTCATTCTCAGGGGTTGGAAATGCTGTTTTGTGAGTATGACGACGAGGTACTTGAAGGGGAAGCGGGAGAGCTGTTCCGGTTTATGGAAGTATACCAGATGGTAGAAAACGTTGTTAATGCTGCGTTGGTTTCAGAATTTGAGCTTCAGGTGTATAAAAATCCGGGAATGTCACTTGACGATATGAATAAGCTTTATTTCAGCCTGTCAAAAAAATACGGAATTTATTATAACAGCAGCATAACTGAAGTATATACCTGGGTGGATATTCCTCATATATTTAATTCTCCCTGCTATTATATCGGCTATTCTACCTCGGCGCTTTCGGCGTTGGATATATTGACTATGGCGCAGGAGGACAGACATGAGGCCGTTGAGAAATACATGGAGCTTACCACGCTTCCTACCTATATGCCCTATTGCGATGCCATAGAATATGTGGGTCTGCGGGATATTTTTGAGAAAGGTGTTCCGGCTGAGATTATTAAGGAAACTGAAGAGGTATTGTCCGAATAAAAAACGTAAATTTAATTTTTCATACAAAACGCCTGCCAGCTGGTATTTCATAGTTCACAGTGGCAGGCGTTTCGTAAAATATTAAAGATGGAGTGAAAAACAAAATTAATCAATAACCTCACCGGTCTTGTATCTTGCAACGACTCTCTGAATACGTTCGCTGGGATCAAGAAGATCGCTGATAGAGGCATCATGGTTTAATGTATCAATTAAATATGCAATGTACTTGCTCATATCACAGTCGATGTACCATTCCCTCTGAAGAAGCTCAGGAGTCTGATATACTAAATTAGTAGTAAGTACATTATCTATTATACCACATTCGTACGCTTTGTCAAAGCGTTCCAGACCATTTGTAAATAATCCGAAGGTGGCGCAAATAAAAATCTTCCGAGCCCTTCTTTCTTTTAAGGCGGTAGCTACCTCCAGAACGCTTTCGCCCGAGGAGATCATATCATCAATAATGATCATATCCTTGCCTTCTACAGAGGAGCCCAAAAATTCATGGGCAACAATGGGATTTCGTCCATTTACAATCCGGGTGTAATCACGCCGCTTATAAAACATACCCATATCCAATCCCAGAACGTTTGCCATATAGATTGCGCGGCTCATTCCACCCTCGTCGGGGCTGATAGCCATCATATGGTTAGAATCAATGGAAAGGTCAGGTACGTGCTTTAACAGCCCCTTAATAAACTGATAGGTGGGCTGAACAGTCTCAAAGCCATGAAGAGGTATTGCATTTTGTACCCGGGGGTCATGAGCGTCAAAGGTAACAATGTTGTCTACGCCCATATGAACCATTTCCTGAAGGGCAAGCGCACAGTCAAGGGATTCCCGTGCTGTTCGTTTATGCTGTCTGCTTTCATAGAGGAAGGGCATGATAACGGTGATGCGTCTTGCCTTTCCGCCTACGGCTGCTATAATTCTCTTTAAATCCTGATAATGGTCGTCAGGAGACATGTGATTTTCATGTCCGCACAGTGAGTAGGTCAGACTGTAATTTGCCACGTCTACAAGAAGGTAAAGATCGGTTCCGCGGACGGACTCTAAAATCATTCCTTTTGCTTCACCGGAGCCGAAACGGGGTACTTTAGCCTTTAGAATATAAGAATCACGCTGGTAACCGGAAAAGGCTAAGCTGTTTTTGTGTTCGCTTTCGCGGACGGTACGCCATTTTACCAGATAATCATTAACCTTTTCTCCCAGAGATTTGCAGCCCTCTAAAGGGATAATGCCGAGAGAACCTACAGGAATGGTTTCCAAGTTTCTTGTTTCTTCACGCTGTGCCATGAAGGTACCTCACTTTCTATTTTGAAGTCTTTTTTAATCGCCGGATGTCTGGCCCTGTAAATTTACAAATAGTGTAATTATTTGTAATTCTGGAGAATATACGCTCCGAATAATGACTTTGAATATCCTCCAAAAAAAGATTGGTAGAAATTATGGTGGATTTCTGATTTAAATGCCGCTCGTTCAATAAGGAGAAAAATTGTGAAGCGGTGGCATTGTTAATATATTCTGTTCCCAAATCGTCAATAATAAGCAAATCACAGCCGTACAAATCTTCCTTAAAGAGATGTACTTCATTATTCCTGTAATCAAACATGTTCCTTGATAAGGTTTCGAAGAGTCCGGCGGCACTGAAATAAATTACGGAACAGCCCTTTTCAATCAGTTCGCGGGCAATGCAGCCGGATAGAAAGGATTTGCCCGTACCCACTGTACCATAAAAAAATAAATTATGGTAGTCTGAATCGAAAGATTTTATAAAATCCTTGCAGGTATTGACATTTTTTTGGAAGGAGGCAAGGTCGTCTCCCTGATAATAATCATAAGAAAGCGTGCTGAAATTTTCTTTTTCAAGCATATCCCGTATACCGGACTGCTCGTAGAGAAGATTAATTTCAGCCTGTTTAAAGCAATGGCATTTGTGGCCGTCGATGTATCCGGTATCCTGGCAGTCGGGACAGTCGTAGATGGGTGAGAGATAATCGGGTGAAAGGCCGGCTGCAATTAAAAGCTCCTCCTTCATGGAAGAAAGCCTGCTGATGGTAGATTTCAAGTCGCTTAAGGCATTTTCATCGCCATCAAGAAGCTTTTTGCCCTGAGATACAGAAATTGCAGCTATCGATTCCGCTAACTCGCGATAGCCGTCCACATGCTGGTAAACATACGCAGTGCGTTCTTCCAGTAAATGACGGTTTCTGGTTTGCCTGTCCTCATATTCCCGGATAATGGTGTCATATTGAGAATTACTTAGTGCCACAGTCGGTCTCCTTATAGTAGGTATGGTAATTAATTGCTGAGAAGTTCCTTTTCAAGTGCATCAAAATCATAGCTCCGCTGAGGAAATTGATTAAAAGACCGTGCTGCGCAAGCTGACTTCGAAGCGGAATTTTTGTTTCTGGCATAAGCTTCATCCAAATTCTGAATGTCAGTTTTATGATGTACCTGTTTCTTGTACCAGCTGGTAAGGATACTGTCAGCATATTCAAAGCGGTGCTTATCTGTAGCCATAACGGTTCGGCTGCAGGCCTCAAGAATAATATCCTGCGTAAAGCCATATTCATTGCTCCACTTAAGAGCAAAATCGGCTTCCGCTTTGGTAGGAACGCCGGATTTGCCGAGAGCCTTCATAATATCATAGACAGTTTTGTCGTATTTGGCAGCAGCTTTGGCCGCCTGCTTAGGGGTGGTAATTCCCTCTTCGGCCCAGCTTATGGCAACCTTTTCTATGTAACGAAAATCTTTTTTGCCCTTTCCCACGCAGTATTGGATCAGGTAGTCAATCAGATCCTCTGAAAATTTAAGCCTGTCCGTAAAGAAAATAATGGTTTTTATTTCGGAGGGGCTTAAGGGCTTACCTAAATACTGCTCGGCAACAAAGATAATCTGTGAGGTTTCTTCGTTATTTTTAAATTCCTTTAGTTGATCCAGCGTATAAGCGGGCTTTGAAAAATCACCCTTTTCTGTGGGAGCCTCCGGCTTAGAAGGGAGGGGAACAACAGGGGCAAGTGAAACGGAAGCCTCTCCGTCTCTGTGGGAAGCGTCCAGAAGCTGGATACCGATCAGATTTTTGGCGTCGTCATGCTCCAAGGCAAGGAGATGATTCTTCTCCCAGTATTTTAATGCGCGCACAACGTCCTTCTCAGTGTGGTTAAACTTGTCCGCAATATCAGACACACTGGTAGACTGGCCTGCACTCATCATACGGAGCAGATAAAGATATATTTTCAGCTGTGCATCATTTGCATCCTTCATATATTCATCAATAAATAAATTGGAAACTACCGTAACATCAGCACAGCTTTGCTGATAAATTTTAAAACGACCCATAAAAGTTACCTGACCTTATTTTATTTACACGAATTAAAGCAAAATGAATTATAACACAGGCAATTTGAAATTGAAATAGGAAAAATGCCTAAAATCCCAGTGTTTTCAAGGGATGCGGGCATTTGTGGACAATGTGGACAATGTGGATATTTTATCTCTTTCGGAAGAAAAAATAAAAAATAATCATGAAATCCGCCGGATCAAAAGGGGTTTGTCAGACCAAAATATATCCACATATTTCAAACGGGTTTTTACGTTAAAATATGTGGACAATGTGGATAATTATTTTTTTAGAAGATTTTCTCCAATGTTTATCACGTCTCCGGCCCCCATAGTTATCAACAAATCTCCGGGTGCGCAATTTTTTAAAATAAATTTTTCTATTTCATCAAAGCTGGGAAAATAGTAGCAGGTTTTTCCAAGCTTACAAATCTCCTGCTGAAGAGTTTGTGAACTGATCCCCAGATTGTCGGTTTCCCTTGCGGCATAAATGTCGGCAAGAATAATCTGATCAGCGTTAGATAACGCCCTGGCAAAGTCCTTCATAAACGCTTTGGTGCGGGTGTAGGTATGGGGCTGGAACACACACCAGAGAGTTTTGTGGGGATAATTTGCCGCTGCTTTTAAAGTTGCAGTAATTTCTGTGGGATGATGTGCATAATCATCTATTATAACAATTCCGTTTACTTCACCCTTATATTCGAAACGGCGGTCTGTTCCATGAAATTCAGACAAAGCCTTGCGGACAACCGTGTGATCAATATCGAAAAGATCTGCAAGCACAATGGCGGCAAGGGCATTGTAAATGTTATGTTCTCCGGGAACGCCGAGGGAAAAGGAGCCTATATCAGAGCCCTTTCGTACAACCGAAAATCTGGCGCAGCCCTTATCGTCGTAGGAAATTTCCGACGGCCTGTAATCGCAGCCTATCGAACTGCCAAAAGTGATAATCTTGCAGGACAGCCCGCAGGTAATGGAGGACAGCTCTGGAATATCGCCGTTTATAATAAGAGCGCCGTCATCTGGAATAAGAGCGGCAAAGCGGTGGAAGGAGCTGCGGATATCATTAATGTCCTTGAAGAAATCCAGATGATCCTCTTCCACATTAAGTATGATGCCGATTTTGGGGAAAAAGCTTAAAAAGCTGTTGGTATATTCACAGGCTTCCGTGACAAAATAGTCGGAATGGCCGATTCGAATGTTGCCGCCGATGGTTTTTAATATGCCGCCGATGGACAAAGTAGGGTCGGTATCTGCAGCAAGCAGGATTTCGGAAATCATGGAAGTAGTAGTAGTTTTGCCATGGGTTCCACTGACTGCAACCGGCAGTTTATAATTCTTCATGATCTGTCCAAGGAGCTGAGCCCTTGTAAGGGAAGGAATATTCTTTTCCTGCATGGCCACATATTCCGGATTGTCGGGATGGATGGCGCTGGTATATACAATAAGGTCAATATCATCAGTAATGTTTTTAGCATTTTGTCCGTAATAAACGGTGGCTCCCCTGCTTATTAAAAGCTGGGTCAGTGAGGATTCCTTAGCGTCGGAGCCGGAAACGGTAAAGCCCTCTTCCAGTAGGATTTCCGCCAGCCCGCTCATGCTGATGCCGCCGATTCCTATAAAGTATATGTGAATAGGATGTTGAAAATTAATCTGATACATGAAGACCTCCATTGCAAATTTTGCAGCTGTCAATTTGCTATATTAGTTTTAACCTAATTATATATAATTACACCGTAAAAACCAATGGCATTTTAAATAAAAAACGTAAGAAGAAGGGAAAATATTGTAAATTTTGCGATAAAGAGAGAGCCGGCAAGACAAAACATTGTAAAAAACTAACATAAAAGTAATAAATTGTTGTAATTTTTTTGTAAAAAATATTCACTTTTAAAGGGATATATGGTATACTATTCATACGTTTTATGATTGGTACCTGTATCAAAAATATAGCAATAAAATTTACTTGTAAGAGGTGATGACATGATTAAGAAAGAAATGATTGCCATGTTGTTAGCAGGTGGTCAGGGAAGCAGGCTGGGAGTCCTTACATCCAAGGTGGCCAAGCCGGCGGTATCTTTTGGGGGAAAATACCGTATTATTGACTTCCCATTAAGCAACTGTATCAATTCAGGGGTTGATACGGTGGGAGTGCTGACTCAGTATCAGCCGCTCCGATTGAATACTCATATCGGTATCGGCATTCCCTGGGATCTGGACAGAAATATTGGTGGTGTTACGGTACTTCCTCCTTATGAGAAGATAACCAACAGTGAGTGGTATACCGGTACCGCCAACGCAATTTATCAGAATTTGGATTACATGGAAAGCTTTAATCCGGAATATGTTCTGATACTTTCCGGAGACCATATATACAAGATGGATTATGAGGTTATGTTGGATTTCCATAAGGAGAAGGGGGCAGATGTGACGATTGCGGTTATGCCGGTTCCTATGGAAGAGGCTAAGCGTTTCGGAATCATGATTACGGATGAGAACCGCAGAATCACAGATTTCGAGGAAAAGCCCGCTAACCCCAGAAGCAACCTTGCATCCATGGGAATTTACATCTTTAACTGGAAGGCCTTGAAAGAGGCGCTCCTGGCTAATGCCGAGCAGCCGGGACTGGACTTTGGCAAACATATTATCCCCTATTGTCACGGAAAGGGAGAACCACTTTATGCTTATGAGTTCACCGGATACTGGAAGGATGTAGGAACACTGAACTCCTACTGGCAGGCTAACATGGAGCTGATCGATATCGTTCCGGAATTTAATCTGTATGAGGAATATTGGAAGATTTACACGAGAAGTGAGATCCTGCCTCCTCAGTATATTGCCGATAATACCGTGGTTGAGCGAAGCATCATTGGAGAAGGCTCCGAAATATACGGAAAGGTTTATAATTCCGTAATCGGCTGCGGAGTTACCATAGGTAAGGATACCATAGTCCGTGATTCTATTATTATGAATAACACGAATATCGGAAGCGGATGCGAGCTTTATAAGGCAATTGTTGCAGAGAATGTAGAAATAGGAAATTATGTCAAGCTGGGTATCGGGGAAGAAGCGGAGAATGAGACAGATCCCCATATTTATAACAGCGGTATAGTTACCATAGGAGAAAAGAGTGTGATACCGGATAATATTACGGTAGGCAAGAACTCCTGTATATTCGGTGTGACTTCATTGGAGGATTTCCCGGATAAATCTCTTGCAAGCGGAAAAACATTAATTAAGGCAGGTGATGAAAAGTGAGAGCAATCGGTATAGTTTTAGCAGGTGGAAACAGTTTCAGAATGAAGGAACTTTCCCAGAAGAGAGCCGTATGTGCAATGCCTATTGCAGGCAGCTACAGAAGTATTGATTTTGCACTTAGCAACATGTCCAATTCCCATATTCAGAAGGTAGCAGTATTTACACAGTACAATGCCAGAAGCTTAAATGAGCATTTGAGCTCCTCCAAATGGTGGGATTTCGGACGTAAGCAGGGCGGTTTGTCTGTATTTACACCGGCAGTTACTGCGGAGAGCAATTTCTGGTACAGAGGTACAGCAGACGCCATTGCTCAGAACCTTTCATTTTTGAAAAACAGTCATGAGCCTTATGTTGTAATTGCCTCTGGTGACTGTGTATACAAGATGGATTACAATAAGGTACTGGAATATCATATAGCTAAAAAGGCTGATATTACAGTGGTATGCAAGGATATGGGACCTGACGTTAATGTGGATCGTTACGGTACTGTTAAGATGAACGAGGAAAGCCGTATCGAAGAGTTTGAGGAGAAGCCTGTTGTGGCTAAATCCAATACCATCTCCTGCGGTATTTATGTAGTCAGAAGACGTCAATTGATCGAGATGATCGAAAAGTGTGCGGAAGAGGACAGATACGATTTTGTTAAGGACATTTTGATCCGCTATAAGAATATGAAGAGAATCTACGGTTATAAGCTTCATGATTACTGGAGTAATATTGCTACGGTAGACGATTACTTCAACACAAATATGGATTTCCTGAATGCCGAGACGAGAAATTATTTCTTCAAGCAGTATCCGGATATTTATTCCAAGGTGGATGATCTGCCTCCTGCCAAGTATAATGTAGGTGCACAGATTAAAAACAGCCTTATTTCCAGTGGATGTATTGTTAATGGTACGGTAGAGGATTCAGTTATCTTTAAGAAGACTTACATAGGAAATAATTGTTATATTAAGAATTCTATTATTTTGAATGATGTTTACATAGGAGATAATACCCATATTGAAAACTGCATCGTAGAAAGCCACGATACCATCAGGGCAAACTCTTATCATGCCGGCACGGATGGCATCAAGATTGTAATAGAGCGGAATGACAGGTACGTAATATAACTACAGTGTAAGGGGGAAAAAGATGCAAATTACGGATGTAAGGGTGAGGAAGATAACCAAAGAGGGGAAAATGAGGGCTATTGTTTCTATCACCATTGATGATGAATTCGTTATTCACGATATTAAGGTGATTGAGGGTGATAAGGGATTGTTCATTGCAATGCCAAGTAAAAAGGCAACAGACGGGGAATACAGAGACATTGCACACCCC
>JAUNGK010000286.1 GCA_030524555.1 Bacillota bacterium
AAATAACACATCCCCAACACAACCAATCGCAATATATCTATCTTCTTCTATACTATGCTCGAAATCATACATTTCTATGTAATTCTCATCTTGAAAAACATAAGCGGCAGTTTCAAATGAAATCCCATGTTTTCTTTAGTTTTTCAGGTTTTTTTCTTCATCCCATTCAAATTTCAAACTATTACACCTCTATCAAGTTTTTCACAAATATATCATTGTTTCTTCATCAATTTACTATGTATATTCTATCAAATAACAAGCAAATTTTCCATATGTTATGCCAAATCAACACAAGACTTTCCATTATTATATTCCAGCCAAATTGTTCCCATGCCACCAACGGCACAGGGATCATTTATATTATCACTTTCATAATATATCATCAAAACGGGATTATATACCCTATCAATATTAAGTAGCAAGCTGTTAGATTCATACGATAGCTTACGAATTTACACACACAGCGATAGGATGAACCATTCCACCATAGCTGATCCTACAGTCGTTCCGGCAATAATATCATATTGTTTCATTTCATCAACAATTTCTGAAAAAGTATGTTTTCGCCTATGCTCAACAATACAATGCAGCCATTCAGCACTCGCATCCGGGTAGGTTAATATATTTAATGCATCGTTCACGTAAACTCTGCATTAGCCTTAACCCCCTTATTATCAAGATATTCCATTCTTCCGCTGCAAGTCTTACAAGTCTTGCCTGCATATAAGTGATCTGCTGATTTTCACTCATGTTAGCATCCCCTTTCCACGTTACATCTATAAAGCTTCTGTATACTTATTTTTATTATAGCCCAATACCAAACATCGATGCAATCTGATTTTGTGTCATACAAAAAGCATGCACTGCCTGCTTTTCCTCAATTACACAAGCTCAAATATGATATGTCATCTCATGCCATTCTTCTCCGCCCCAGGTTGAATCTGCAATGCCACGATCAACAAATCCCATCTTGCTATACATTTTCACCTTATTTTGCAGGCATGTCAGTACCAGCATTCCACGGTCATTTTCTCTTTCTCGTCTTAAGTACTGAAACACCAACTCTCTGGCAAGTCCCTGTTTCCGATATTCCGGCAGCACATCCAACCCAAGCAGCATAATATTCTTTCCATCCGGCTTGTGTAAATCCGCATCAGTAAAAAAATCATCCCGGAATAAATACTCATCCGTTGCCAGACCATTTAGAAATCCTGCAAGTCTGCCATTTGCCTTGTCAACTGCCACTAAGAACAATTCCGGTGCTTTAGCAATTCTTTCCTTCATGCATTTTTCAGAACATGCCTCATTAGGCGGAAAACAGATTTGCTCAATACGAACTGCCTGTTCCGCTTCCTCCCGCCTGATAGAACGAAACTCATACTTTTCCATCAGGTCTTTATCAGCCAGATGATACTCTGCAAGCAATTTCCTCGCATACTTTTTTCCCTGTTCAGATAAATAGACACATTTACTCTTCTTTGGCTGATACAGTAATTCTTTTTGTTCTAGCACATTTAATGCATCAAAATCATAACCTTTCCAGCTTGGCTCCAGGTATCTGCAATATTCATTATTCTCCTGAAACCTCGTTAAATATAGCAGCATCAGCGACAATTCTTCAATCGCCTGTTCTCTTGACTTCTTTTCCATATTCATCACCAATAATTGTTCCTTATATCTTCTAATTCTACGAGTGCATTATATAGCCTCTCCTGAAGTTCAGCTTTTGAAAGACTATTTATATATTTACGGAGTTCTATATAATGCTGTTTTTCTCTTTCTTCTTCCTCTCGTTCCCACTCTTCCACTTGTTTGAGAAAATCCTTTGCCGCCTTTGGTTCCGCCGTGAAATACAACGCGATCATATGCTTACAAACCACTCGTCTGCCATCCGCAAACGGACAATTGCAGACAGAACGCCTTGGATGCGCTTTATCAATATGTACCGCATATGAATTACCTTTACTGCCAGAAACTATTCCATCATATATATCATCCCCGGATTTATTCCATGAAATGACTTTCTTATTTTCATAATAATCCATTCCACGCCAGACAGAGTTACTGCTGGCAATATCCTAATGATTTGATTTACAATCT
>JAUNGK010000049.1 GCA_030524555.1 Bacillota bacterium
CGTGAGGCTTATCCCGGTGACGTATTCTATCTGCACTCAAGACTTTTGGAGCGTGCAGCCAGAATGAGCGAGGAGTACGGTGGAGGATCTCTTACTGCTCTTCCTATTATTGAAACACAGGCAGGTGATGTATCTGCATATATTCCCACCAATGTTATTTCCATTACAGACGGACAGATTTATCTGGAAACAGAAATGTTTAACTCCGGTTTCCGTCCTGCGGTTAATGCAGGCTTGTCTGTATCCCGTGTAGGTGGTGCGGCACAGATCAAGGCGATGAAGAAGATTGCTGCGCCTATTCGTGTGGAGCTTGCACAGTACAGAGAGCTGGCAGCATTCTCCCAGTTTGGTTCCGAACTGGATGCGGATACCAAAGAAAAGCTGGCACAGGGCGAGAGAATTAAGGAAATTTTAAAGCAGCCCCAGTATAAGCCTATGCCTGTACAGTATCAGGTTATCATCATTTATGCGGCTACCAACAAGTATCTGCTGGATGTTCCTACAGAGGATATTACCCGTTTTGAGCAGGAGTTCTTTGAGTTTTTGGATACCAAGTATCCTCAGGTCCCCAGCAGTATTGCGGAGGAAAAGGTGATCTCTGAAACTACGGAGGAAACCTTAAAGAAGGCAATTGAAGAGTTTAAGGCAGCATTTTTAAAATAGAGAAATGACCTAAAGGAAAGGATAAGGTAATGTTATGGCCTCAATGAGAGACATAAAAAGGCGTAAGGGCAGCATACAAAGCACCCAGCAGATTACCAAGGCCATGAAGCTTGTCTCAACGGTAAAGCTCCAGAGAGCCAAGCTAAATGCCGAGAAATCTCAGGCATATTTCCGATGCATGTATAATACGGTCAACTCTATTTTGCAGAGAACCGGAAACCTGGAGCATAAGTACCTGAAGGCCGGAGAGACCGGGAAGAAGGCTGTGATTGTAATTACATCCAACCGTGGCCTGGCAGGCGGCTACAACTCTAATGTGATCAAGCTGATTACAAGAGGAGAGCTTGCCGACGAGGATTTGGCAATTTATGCAATCGGAAAGAAGGGCAGGGAGGCACTGCAGAGAAGGTATGAGATCAAGGCCGACTATTCGGATGTGATAGAGGAGCCTGCATACGCAGATGCAATGGTGATTTGCAAAGAGGTGTTAAATGCCTTTGCAGCCGGGGAAATCAGTGAGATTTATCTTGCCTACACCGGATTTAAGAATACGGTAGTTCATGTTCCAACGCTTTTAAAGCTCCTTCCTGTGGAGATCAGGGATCAGGAAAATGAGAACACAGGAAATGGCGAAGATGATGCGGATGATAAGGTCTTGATGAATTTTGAGCCTGAGGATGAAGAAGCACTGAATATGCTGATTCCCAAATATATAACAAGCCTGATTTACGGCGCAATGATCGAAGCTGTAGCAAGTGAGAACGGCGCAAGAATGCAGGCGATGGATTCAGCTACCAGCAATGCGGAAGAAATGATTGATCAGCTGACACTGCTCTATAACAGGGCACGTCAGGGCTCTATTACACAGGAGCTGACAGAGATCATTGCTGGTGCAAATGCGATAAGTTAGAGAAAGGAGCATGGATATAAAAATGGCAGATATAGGTACGGGCAAGGGTACTTGCCCGGGTAAAATTACACAGATTATCAGTGCCGTTCTGGATATCAAGTTTACAGACGGAAGACTGCCGGAAATCAATGAAGCTATCAAAATCCCTTTAAAGGATGGCGGACAGCTTACCGTTGAGGTAGCACAGCATTTGGGTGACGATACGGTTAGATGTATCGCTATGGGTTCAACAGACGGACTGGTAAGAGGAATGGAAGCAATTGCTACGGGTGCACCTATCAGTGTTCCTGTAGGAGAGAATACATTGGGACGTATGTTTAATGTATTGGGAGAACCGATTGACAATAAGCCCGCACCGGAGGGCGTAAGCTTTGAGCCTATTCACAGGCCTGCACCGGAATTTGTAGAGCAGTCTACCCAGCAGGAGCTTTTGGAGACAGGTATCAAGGTAGTTGACCTGCTTTGTCCTTACCAGAAGGGTGGAAAGATCGGCCTGTTCGGAGGAGCCGGTGTTGGTAAGACAGTGCTTATTCAGGAGCTGATCAGAAACATTGCAACAGAGCATGGTGGATATTCTGTATTTACCGGTGTTGGTGAAAGAACCAGAGAGGGAAATGACCTCTACCATGAAATGATGGAGTCCGGCGTTATTGACAAGACAACCATGGTATTCGGTCAGATGAATGAGCCCCCCGGAGCGAGAATGAGAGTAGGCCTTTCGGGACTTACTATGGCAGAGTATTTCCGTGATAAGGGTGGTAAGGATGTACTTCTTTTCATTGATAATATTTTCCGTTTTACACAGGCAGGATCAGAGGTGTCTGCACTTTTAGGTCGTATGCCCTCAGCGGTAGGTTATCAGCCTACTCTGCAGACAGAGATGGGAGCTTTACAGGAGCGTATCACCTCTACCAAGAATGGATCAATTACCTCTGTACAGGCAGTATATGTGCCTGCGGATGACTTAACTGACCCTGCACCGGCAACAACCTTTGCCCATCTGGACGCAACCACGGTTCTTTCCAGATCAATTGTTGAGCTGGGTATTTACCCTGCGGTAGATCCTTTGGAATCTACGTCAAGAATTCTTGATCCCAGAATTTTGGGTCAGGAGCATTATGATACAGCCAGAGGCGTGCAGGAAATTCTTCAAAGATATAAGGAACTGCAGGATATTATTGCAATCCTCGGTATGGATGAGTTGTCAGAAAGCGATAAGCTGGTAGTTTCCCGTGCAAGAAAGGTTCAGAGATTCTTATCCCAGCCCTTCTTCGTAGCTGGACAGTTTACCGGTCTTCCCGGCAAATATGTGCCTATCAGCGAGACCATTCGCGGCTTTAAGGAAATTCTGGAAGGCAAGCATGATGATATCCCTGAAAGCTATTTCTTAAATGCCGGAGGTATTGATGACGTACTTGCCCGTGTGAAATAGCAGGGAGGGTGCAGATGGCAGAGAATAATTTATTTACACTTAAGATCATTACCCCGGAGCGTGTTTTTTATGAAAATCAGGTTTCCATGGTGGAGATGAATACCACGGAGGGTGAGATCGGTGTATACAAGAGGCATGTGCCGACCACAGTAATTATCAGCCCCGGGATCTTAACCATTACGACGCCGGAGGGAATAAAGGAAGCAGCGCTTCATTCGGGCTTTGCCGAAATCCTTCAGGATGAGGTGGTTATCATGGCTGAGATTATTGAATGGCCTGAGGAAATTGACTTAGAGAGAGCGGAAGCGGCAAGGGATCGTGCAGAGGAGAGGCTTCACAGTAAGACTCCCGAGACGGATGTGCTGCGTGCCGAAACTGCACTGCAGAGAGCGCTTGCGCGTATTGAAGTAATTAAATAAGCTTTGAGGAAGAGGTACATGTGAAAATATGTACCTCTTCATTTATGGTACGCCGGACAATATTGGATTTTCACAGATAAAACCCGGAAAGCATATGATAGCTGTAAAGATAGAAGGAAGTTATCCATATGTATGAACGTAAGATTTTGCCTTTTTATATGACCTATCCGCTTCCCATGTTTTATCAGGAGGAGGACTCCATTACCAGGGATTTGGAGTATCTGCAGCAGATGTATCCTGCGGAGGCCAAGCGATATCAGAAGGTCATTGCAGGTATTTTGGATAAGCTGGACTATGACGGAAGCATGATTTATGATGAATATCCTGATAAGTGGCAGCTGTATAAGCTGTCGAAGGATATTTTAGACCGAATTAAGAGGCAGGAGGAGAAGGAAAATCCCGGCAAGGAGGTTCCCCCGGAAAAGTGGGAATGGATGGGCGATCTGGTGCAGATCCTTTTATTTTACGAAATATATAAGAGAAGACATAATTCCAGAAGAGGCATTCTCAAATTTTAGGTTGTGGTTTTGCAGGTAAATAAGTAAAATATAGTCATGACGCAAGGTTATGGCTATATTTGCGTTACGGCAAACTGATGGAAAAGGATATCAATATTTATGGAAGAATTAAGGAGCAGACTTTCGGATTTTTTGTCGGACAGACTCTACCAAATAATTGTCAGCAATCCCCGGAATAAGGAGGGAGCCTCTAAGATCAAGGTTCGTCCTATTATGAAAAGGGGAGAAATACAATTCCAGGAGACTACTACAGTGGGAACTCAGGTGTTCCACGAAAATTATACAAAAGATGTAATGTTAGAAAGGCTTTTATCCGTTATGCAGACGGAGTTTAAACAGCTTGAGGCCGGGAGTATGGATGGCAGAATGACTGCCCTGGTAAGCAAAAAGGGAAAGGTTACAGTGAAATGCAGTATGCAGGATAAGCCTATGGAGATGCTGCCGGATATGTCTCATAATCGTACTAAGCAGTATCTGTTAAAGGAGGGGGTTCCGGTTCCCTTCCTGGTGGATCTTGGAGTGCAGACCAAGGAGGGGCTTATCGTACGATCCAGGTATGATAAATTTAAACAGATTAACCGTTATCTGGAATTTGTTGAGGATATTCTGCCTACACTTGTTAGAGATGAAGCCATACACATTATTGATTTTGGGTGTGGAAAATCCTACTTGACTTTTGCATTGTATTACTATCTTCATGAGCTTAAGGGGATTAATGTGACGATTACCGGCTTGGATTTAAAAGCCGATGTTATATCCAGGTGCAGCCGATTGGCCAGGCAATATGGGTATGATCAGCTTCATTTTTATCAGGGTGATATCAGTACCTTTCAGGGAACAGAGCAGGTGGATATGGTGGTTACGCTTCATGCCTGTGATACGGCTACGGATTACGCCATCAAAAAGGCAGTGGATTGGAATGCCAGGGTGATTTTTACGGTGCCCTGCTGTCAGCATGAGGTGAATGGCCAAATTGAAAATGAGCTTTTGGCACCGGTTTTGAAATATGGGCTTTTACAGGAGCGTCTGTCAGCTATTGTAACCGATGCGGTGAGGGCAAATCTGCTTGAGGAGGCAGGGTATGACACTCAGGTGCTGGAATTTATAGATATGGAGCATACACCCAAGAATATATTGATAAGAGCAGTGAAAAGGGAAGACAGATTCAAATCCCCGGATAAGAAAAGGGATGTGGGGCTGCTGACAAGGGAGCTGCATGTGAATACGACATTACAGAAGCTGTTTGAGAAATAGGGATAAATATAGATTGGAGCAATATGAAAAAAGCGATTATTAAAGGAAGCATCGTTGTTATTGTTTTCTTTGCGGCGCTGTTTATAGTCAGCGGAGTAATGAACAAGGGAAATACAGATATGACCACGGAGATGGGAAAAGCAACCTATCCGGTGGTTTCGGTAAATTACGGAGGCTTTCGAATCAACACCATGCACGGATATCATGATGCCATGGATGTTACTCAGATGAGAGAGTGCCTTACGCCTCTTGCTTACGGAAGAAAAATTAATCTTGTGATAGAAACATACGGTAACAGGATAAACGGCGTTCGATTTGAGATCAGAAGCGTGGATGGCAGCCGGCTGATTGAGGATACTGTAATAGAAGACTATGAGCAGTCAGAGGAGGAAATTTCCCTTTCCTTTGGCATTAAGGATTTGATAGAGAACAATCAGGAGTATCTGCTGGTGCTTATTCTGGATACGGATGCCCAGAAGGAAATCAGATATTATACCAGAATTATCAATCCTGAGGAGTATTATGTGGCGGATAAGCTGGAATACATTACAGATTTTTCCAATAAGACCTTTGACAAGGAGGCAGCAAAGGAGCTGACTAAGTATTTGGAATCTAATGCCGACGGTGATAATACTACCTTTGGAAAGGTGAATATCCATAGCAGCTTTCAGCAGGTTACCTGGGGTGATCTGGATATTACCCGGGAGAGCAGTCCGTCTATTACGATAAAGGATCTGGGAGCGGAAACCGGGAATTTTGTTATGGAGTATTATGTTTCTATGCCCTATGGCGGAGAGACGAATTACTATCGTGTTAAGGAATACTATCGCATCCGTTATACGGCAGATAGAATGTATCTGCTTGACTATGAACGCACTATGGATCAGCTGTTTGATGAAAAAGGGAATGCATATGCAAACAATAAGATTATGCTGGGCATTACCAGCGGGGAAACACCGATTAAGGAAAGTGACGGAGGCAATGTAGCTGCTTTCGTAACGGGAAACAGACTTTACAGCTACAACCTTACGGATAATAAGATGGCACTTTTGTTCAGCTTTTATGATAAGGAAAATTTCGACGAAAGAACTCTTTATGACGGACATAAGATTAAGATATTAAATGTGGATGAAGGGGGAAATGTAACCTTTCTTGTGTATGGTTACATGAACAGAGGCCGTCATGAAGGTTATGTGGGCATATCCGTTTATTTTTACGACAGTACGGTCAATACAGTGGAGGAGATGATTTATATTCCCTGTAAAAAGCCGCAGGCATTACTGACCAAGGAAGTGGATCAGTTAGCCTACATCAACAAGAATGGAATGCTTTATCTGATGTGGGAAAATCAAATATACGGAATTGATACCATTAGACGAAGCTGCAAGGTTGTGGTGGAAGATCTGACGGAGGAAAATTATAAGGTTTCCGACAGTAATCGTATGGTAGTATGGCAGCAGTCAAAGGATGCCTCAGACGGAAGAGAGCTTGTGCTTATGAATTTAATTACCGGAAATCAGAAAACCATTCAGGCAGGGGTTGGTGAACGGCTGATACCTATCGGCTTTATGGAGGAGGATTTGATTTACGGAATTGCGAAAGAAAGTGATATTCAGAAGGATTATGCGGGAAATGTAGTGATACCTATGTACTGTGTCAGAATAGAAAACGAAACTACAGGCGTGTTGATGGAATATCAGCAGGAGGATATTTATGTTACCTCGGGAGAGGTGGAAGGAAACCAGATCATTTTAACCCGGTTAAAAAGGCAGGAGGATGGTACCTACACACAGACGGCAGATGATCAGATTATGAATGCAGAAAGCTCTCTGGAAAGTAAAAATACAATTGAGACAGCGGCAGTAGATAAATATGAGAAGCTAACCCAGATTGCATTAAAGAGTAAGATCGACAAGGACTCTATGCTGCATCTTACGCCTAAGGAGGTTTTGTTTGAGGGAGGCAGAAGTATAAGCCTGTCCAGTGTTTCGGAGCAGACCGAGATTTATTACGTGTATGGAAAATATGGAATTGAAACGATTTGTACCCATGAAGCCATGGCGGTAAAGCTTGCAGACAGTATTTCCGGTTCAGTGGTTGCCGAGGATGGAAGCTATATCTGGAAAAAGGGAAACAGGAGTCTTAGAAATCAGATTATGGCAATACAGGGAGAGCAGGCGAGTGAAGAGAAAAATTCGCTGGCCGTATGTCTGAACACCATGCTCTCCTATGAGGGGGTTGTAAGAAATTCCGAGTACATGCTGGGAAGGGGCGATTCTGTTATATCGATTTTGCAGGAAAGCATGGAGAATGCAAGGGTACTGGATTTAAAGGGTTGTACGCTGGATGCAGTGCTTTACTACGTGAATAAGGATATTCCTGTGCTGGCCATGATGGAGGACGGATCGGCAGTTTTGATTATTGGTTTTAATGAAAAAAATACAGTTGTTATGAATCCGGAAACGGGAACGGTTTACAAGGTGGGAATGAATGATTCCACAGAATGGTTTGAAAAAAGCGGCAACCGTTTTATTACCTATGTGAGGAACGAAGATTAGGGAAAATAGCGCATTTGCGCATGGGAAACCAATAGTTGCGGCGATTCAAACCAGAGTTTCTGGTGCAACTTAAGCGAAAACAATTATAATCTCATCATAAGGCAGGCCGAAAAAAGCCTATATGAGGCGGAAAGTGAGAATAAGGAAAGAATGAATATTGAGATTGCAAATCGACTTGTTAATTTAAGAAAAGCAAACAATCTTTCTCAGGAAGCTTTAGCTGAAAAGCTGGGGATCAGCAGACAGGCAGTAAGTAAATGGGAAAGGGCGGAGGCGTCACCGGATACCGATAACCTGATTTTACTTGCAAGGCTTTACGGAGTTTCTTTAGATGAGCTGCTTAAGACGGAGGATGAGATTCCAAGACCGGAGATCGGCATGGAAAAGGATGACGACGAAAAGGAAAGCGCTTCGGGGAAAGAAGCGGAGGCAGGAGGTAATGCATATACGGAAAGAGAAACATGGGGGGACAGTGATCCTTCCCAGGGCGATTATGTGCATGTAGGCTTTCAGGGTATCCATGTAAAGGATAAGAACGGCGAGGTGCATGTGGGCTGGGACGGCATTCATGTGGATGACCAAAAGAAGGGCGATAATGTGCATATAGATAAAAATGGAGTCTATGTGAACGGGCAGAAGTATGATAAGGACTGGTTTGCCCACCATCATCATTTCCCCATGTGGCTTGTAATTATGATTTTATATTTTATTATTGGCGTATTTTTCGAGGCATGGCATCCGGGCTGGCTTCTTGTATTTCTGATTCCTATTTGGGAATCTCTGGTGGAGGCTGTCCATAAGAAAAATCCCAGTGTTTTTGCATATCCGGTGGTAATGGTATTGGTTTTTCTTTGCATAGGATTTTTTGCGGGCATGTGGCATCCGGGATGGGTCGTCTTTTTGACCATTCCGCTGTATTATTCCCTGATAGCATGGTGGAAGGATAGAGCGAAGGGATGTAAGGAGAACTGGCAGGATGATGCTGACCGTACCTTTGAGTCAGAGAAGGGGGCAGGTGACGGCTATGAAAAACAGTAAGCTGCTTTTAATCATAGGTGCTGCGGTAGTGCTGGTAATAGCGGCAGCAGTTTCTGTAATGTCCGTTCAATCGGTGCGAAAGGGAGGAATACTTTTTTCCATGAATGCAAAGCTTCGGAATACCATTGAAATACCTTTATCCCAAGTGGAAAGCCTGTCAGTCAGCTATGGAAGCAAAAATCTGAAAATTTATGTCTGGCAGGAGGATGAAATTGTAGTAAAGGAATATTTAAACAGCGGTTCTGGCGACGCTTTGGCGACAAAGACGATTGAGAACGGCAAGGCCGTGATTACAGGAGGACAGACCAAGTGGGGCTTTAATCTTCTGTGGGGCGGTTTGGGAGAAAAAATTGAAATATACATACCGGAAAGCGGCCTTACGTCCCTGGAGCTTGAAACGGGAAGCGGTAATATCGCTGTACAGGAAGAATTTGCGTTTACCGGAGATAATGTATCGGTGCAGGCCGGAAGCGGCAATATTAATTGGGGATGCACCAAGGCAGCTTCCATAAGCTTAAAAGCCGGAAGCGGAAATATCCGGGTACAGGATCTTATTGGTGAGCAGGTATCTGTATCCACCAATAGCGGTAATATCAGTGTCAAAAACATATCAGGCAGTATTTACGCCAAAGCAGGCAGCGGAAATATTACGTTAGAAAAAATTTCGGGTCAATGTGAGGCGGAAACGGGCAGCGGAAATTTGAAGGTGGAAGCAAAGCAGGTGACAGGGGATATTTCTCTTGTATCAGGGAGCGGAAACCAGAGACTGGAGCTGCCGGAAGGATTATCCTTTGAGCTTACGGTGAAGACAGGAAGCGGAAATATAAATACCGATTATGATTCGGCTTTAAGCTACAATAAGAAGGGAAATGAGGCAACGGGTCAGGTGGGAAATGCGCCTGCCAGTAAGATTTACTTAAAAGCCGGAAGCGGAAACGTGAGCGTTAGGGGCGAAAAGTAGACGTGGTACACTGTTTTGCTTAAAAATATAGAACCGGATATTGTGGACAGCATCGAAAAATATCCGGTTCTTTTTAGACCTTTATTGTTAAAATGATAGAAATATTATTTCTTGTAGGCAAAGGGCTGCTGGGCAAAAAACTTCTTCATGGATTTCTCCAGTGCAAATAACAGCAGCATGCCAAGAATACCGCAGGAGACAATCTCCCCTAAGGTTACGGTAATATATGAAAGCCACAGAGGTCTGACTCCGTAAGCAAGCAGTAATACCGGAGGAACAATAAGTGCGTTTGCCACAATAGGCGGTATGGGCGCAAGATATTTGTGTTTACGAAGCTTTGCAGTCAGCAGGGCACCGATTAAGGTTGCAAGGCTGCCGAAAACAATATCAGGAATTGCTGCGCCGGTAAGCAGATTGGAAAGAAGGCATCCCACAAACAATCCCGGTATGGCGGTAGGTGTGAAATAGGGTAAAATGGTAAGTGCTTCGGAAAATCTTACCTGAATGGCTCCTGAGGAAATCCCCAGAAGGTTGGCGAGGTAGGTTAAAACCACGTAAAGAGCAGCAATCAAGGCTGCCTGAGTTAAAAATAAGATGCTTGAGTGTGTTTTGTTCATGTGAAATTTTCTCCTTTAGTTTTGTTTTAGGTCAGGAAGGTCTCGAACTGACCGATCTTATTGGAAGAGCCTGCGGCTTTTCCAAAGGACTATTATACTGGAAAAGGTGAGAAAGTCAAGTCCTGACTTACGCGCCTTTTTATGAAATCGTAACAATTAAGCCTTTCTGCGCCGTCCCGGGACGGCGCAGAAAAGCTTAACTGTTACATGAAATTGTAATGCTTCAGTTTTCAAAGCATTTTGCAAGTGTCACTCTACAATAATGGTAGCAGCATCTCCTTTAATAGCCTGATTGATAACTGCCTCAGAAAGCTTTAAGAAATTATTTCCGGAGGAAGTAGCTCCAGTCATGGTATCTACGGCCTCGGAGGACTGTCCGCTTATAAGCTGGCTTACATAATTACGGGTATACTCATTGGGATAGGTACCTGAAACGGAAGCCATGTTCTGCATATATGCATTGTCCCATGCTTTAATATAACCGCTGGGATCCTTTGCATTAAATTCAGCATAAACAATGGTATCATCCTTTACCATAATGCATAGATATTCCTTCCAACCATAGGAAAAATCTGACATTTCGGCAGTATAAAATCCATCCTTCATTTCTGATTTAGAGCCGCATCCACCAAGAAGCAGAATTATAAAAAGTAATCCAAAACAAATATATTTTTTCATATTAAGACCCATTCCTTTCCTGTCACTCGTTTCCCTTAATTTTGACCTGTGCCACATAGTCCTTTAAGCTTTCAGATTGGGCAAGAGAATTGGATGCCATTTTATCCGTTTCCGTTGCCAGACTTCTATTTACATCAGCAATCTCTTCCAAAGAAGATAATTGCTCATTTACGGAAGACACGGCAGTGGTCTGTTCCTGTACGGTTTCTGACAGCTTGGCAGAAATTTCACGATATTGATCAGTAACCTGCTGAATCTGCCGGAAGGCCTCGGCAGTCTGATTAGCAGTTACCAGACCCCGCTGAATAATATCGGCTGAGTTTTGAATAATCGTTCCGGTTTGGCGCAGAGCCTCTGCGGTTTGTCCTGACAGATGGCCAATCTCCGCAGCAACCACAGCAAAGCCTTTTCCGGCTTCTCCGGCTCTTGCTGCTTCGATGGAAGCATTCAGGGATAAGAGGTTTGTCTGGCTGGAGATATCTTCGATCAGCTTACTGATCTGGGAAATTTCTTCTACGGCGGAATGAATCTGGGACATGGTTTCTAACATGCTCTGCATGTTTTCATCACCCATAGCAGTCTTTTCACGGGCATTTTGAGAACATTGCTCGATCTGCACTGCATTATCCTTATTCTTTTCAATGGAAGCAGTGATAGAGGTCATGCTTTCTGCAAGCTGCCTTAAAACGCCTGCCTGATTTTCGGAGCCGTCAAGGAGCTGCCTTGCATAATCGGATACCTCGCTGGAGTTTTGATTCATCTCTGCAGAAGACTGATTCATGCGCAGCATGGTCTGATTAAGGGAGTCTGTGATATGGCACAGGGAGTCCCGGATGGAAGAAAAATCACCCTGGAAGTTATCCGGTATTTCAATGGTATAATCTCCGGAGGCCAATGAACCGAGACAGAGACGGATATCCTGAATGTAGCTGTTCAGACTCTTAATCGTCTTGGAAAGTGCATCCGTAAGAATGCTTGTCTCATCATTGCTGTCTGACAGAATAACTTCATCTGTTATGTTGCCGTCTGCAAGTGCCTGCAGACGCTTCGTTGCAGAGGACAGAGAAGCTGATATCTTTTTGGAAACAGGGATAATAATACCTGCAGCGGCAAAAAGCAGCAGTACGGACAGCAGTATGGATAACAAAATGGATAAAAATACGGAATCCATAAATTCATGCTGGGGAGCATATACCATAAGCGCCCAGTTGGTACCCGGAACAGGTGCATAGCCCACATATTGTTTAACGTGGTTAAAGGTTAACAATGCAGAGTCTGTCTGGTAGGACAGAACCTTGTTAAATGTCTTTTCGTTTTTGGAGGACGGATATAAATCGTAAATATTTTTCTGATCAATAATATTCTGGAAGTTACGATCCCCGACGATTAAGCCCTCTTCATTAACAATGCAGGCGCTTCCGGTGTTTCCTAGAATAAGCATGCTTAGAACATCATTTAGCAGATCATATTTATAGCTTCCGATAATGTATCCTACTGTTTCGTCACCGCTTTTTAACGGGGAGCCAACGCAAAGCTGCAGGATATCATTATCATAGAAGGGTTCGCCAATTACAATGTTTCCCGTCTGGGTCAGATAGGAATAGTATTTGGTGGAAGAGATAGAATCAGGAGCTAAGTCGTCGCCGTATAATTTCTGTCCGTCAGGAGTATATGCAGCAAGCCAGACAAACTCAATCTGGAGCTTAGTATCATCCAAAATCGCTTGCTTTTCGGCGGCATCACCTGCAGTATCCAAAAGAACCTGCTCACGTGAGAGATTATAGATACGCTCTGTGAGAAGATGAAGATTGGAACTGATGTTTTGGGAAGCGATCCGCGCAGTAATCTGCATATTGTCCAAAAGGACGGAATTAGTGGAGCGGATGCTGCCGATTGACATGATGGTGGTAATAAGTACAGCTACCAGAATTGAAACAGACATTACATAGAAAATGATTTTCTGCTGTATATTATGTAATTTTTTCATGGTTATAAGTACTCCTTTTTAACCGATATTCGTGTTGATTTTCATACTATTATAAAGTAGTGAAAATTAATGTAATTTTAACATGAGAAGTGGTAAATGTCTATGCCATAAAAAGCATTATTGCCATAAAAGTCATTATGCTTTATTAAAAAAAATAAGCTTATTTGGAATGTTAATAATTATGGTGTTGGAAATTTACGGTTAATCTGGAGTTTCGGGCTTCGTATGATAGGGCTCTTTTCGGTGAATAAGGAAATATTTCTTTGCCGCAGCAGGCTCCTATGTTATACTGAGAGCAGAAAGTTTGGACAGGGAGGAACAGTTCATGTATCAGGATAATAAAATCTGGGTAGGAAAATCCGGAGATGAAAAGGTATGTATCTATCCCAAAATGGCAAACCGCCACGGAATGATTGCAGGCGCTACGGGAACAGGAAAGACCGTTACCTTAAAGGTGCTGGCAGAGTCCTTCAGCGACTGCGGAGTGCCGGTCTTTCTTGCGGATGTAAAGGGAGATTTGGCAGGAATGTGTCAAAGCGGCGTGGAGAGCGAAAGCCTTCAGAAGCGTATTGACGCTATGGGGCTTATGCAGGAGGGATTTTCGTTCCATTCTTATCCTGCTGTCTTTTGGGATGTGTACGGGGAAAAGGGACTGCCGCTCCGCACTACCATTTCTGAGATGGGGCCCTTGCTGCTTGCAAGGATTATGGATTTGAACGAAACGCAGGCGGATATTCTGACCATTATTTTTAAGATCGCAGATGACGAGGGCCTGCTTCTTTTGGACAGTAAGGATCTGCGGTCCATGATACAGTACGTAACCGAGAATGCCAAAGAATACGGCGTAAAATACGGAAATCTTTCTAAGCAGAGCCTTGGCGCTATCATGCGTGCGGTTGTAGCTCTGGAAGCGCAGGGAGGCGAGCTGTTTTTCGGCGAGCCGGCTCTTAGTATTGCAGACTGGCTTTGTACGGACTGCAACGGGAAGGGTACCATTCAAATACTGGATTGTCAGAAATTGATTAACAGTCCTACCATGTATTCCACATTTATGCTGTGGATGATGTCGGAGCTTTTTGAAACGCTGCCGGAGGCAGGAGACCGGGATAAGCCTAAGATGGTATTTTTCTTTGATGAGGCCCATCTTTTGTTTGACTCCGCATCAAAGGCGTTATTGGAGAAGATTGAGCAGGTGGTGAAGCTGATCCGCTCTAAAGGGGTGGGTATCTATTTTATTACCCAGAACCCTAAGGACATTCCGGGAGGTGTTCTGGGACAGCTTGGAAATAAAATTCAGCATGCGCTGCATGCGTATACCCCTGCAGAGTTAAAGGGAGCAAAGACAGCAGCCCAGTCCTTCCGTGAAAATCCTGAATTTGATACCTTTGAGGTGCTGTCACAGCTTGGGATCGGTGAAGCACTGGTCTCTGTTTTGGATGAAAACGGTATTCCTACTATTGTAAAGAGATGTCAGATTCTTCCTCCCCAAAGTAAGATGGGAGCGCTGGAGGATGAGGTTCGAAAGGGCAAGATTACCGACAGTCTTCTTTATACGAAATATGCGCAGATGCTGGATCGGGAATCTGCTTACGAGGTTTTGGAGAAGCGGGTCATAAACGAGCAGGAGGCTGAACGCAAAGAGGCAGAGGAAGCAGCGGCAGAAAAGCTTCGCCAGAAGGAGGAGGCTGCGGCAGAGAAATTAAGGATCAAAGAAGAAGCGGCAGCAGAAAAGCAGCGTCTGAAAGAGGAGGAAGCAGCCAGAAAGGCTGCACAGAAGGCAGAAGCAGCAAAGCAAAAGCAGGCGCAATCCGCCGTAAAGAGTGTGGCAAGCTCGGCAGCAGGAACCATTGGACGGGAGGTGGGAAATACCATCGGAAAGTCTATTGGAGGAAGCTTCGGAAAAAGGCTTGGCGGAAATGTGGGCGCTTCTCTGGGAAGAGGGATTCTCAAAACGTTGTTTAAGGGATAGTGCAGGTGTGAAGATGGCAGCAGCGACGTTTGGCAGATAAGGGAAGCAGATAAAGGTGGCAGGAAAATGATACATAGGAACAAAGGAAAAAGACTAAACAGGTATGCGGAGGATTATGTGGTTTTTGATTTGGAGACCACCGGAATCAATAAGGAAAGAGATGCTATCATTGAAATATCTGCCATTAAGGTGCAGAATCATGAAGTGACAGATGAATTTTCTACATTGGTTAATCCGGGGAGGCATATCCCGGCAGGGGCTACGGCAGTGAACGGTATTACGGATGATATGGTAAAGGATGCCCCGGATATTAAAACAGCTATGGAGGACTTTTGGGATTTTATCGGGGATTATGTGCTGGTAGGTCACAATATCCATACCTTTGATACCAATTTTATCTATGATGCGGCCTTAAATTTCCTTGGAAAAGAGCTTAAGAATGATTATGTTGACACTCTTTATATGGCCAGAAGGTGTCTTCCGGAACTGTCTCACCACAGGCTTGTTGATGTGGCGGAGCACTTTGGAATACAGACTGAAGGAGCCCACAGGGCATTGTTTGACTGTATGATGAATCAGGGCTGCTATGAGGCGATGGGAAAGCTGCTTAAGACGCAGGCCGAGAATAATTCCGGGGAGGAAGAGTCTGCATGTCCGGTATGCGGCTGCGAGCTGGTGCTTAGAAAAGGAAGATTTGGAATGTTCTATGGCTGCAGTGGATTCCCAGGGTGCCGGTATACCAGAAATGTAAGGTGATCAGAGAGAACGCATGGAGCTATAGGATGACAATAATAATGTAAATTCAAACAGTCATATCCCCTCAGAATACTTCATAGAATGTAAAAAAGTATTCTGAGGGGATTTCCTTTGAAAGATTATATCGAGGAAAGAGCAATCGATATTGCCAATTATATCATTGAGAACAATGCCACCGTAAGGCAGACAGCAAAGCAGTTTGGGATCAGTAAGAGTACGGTACATAAAGATGTGACGGAAAGGCTTATGCAGATTAATCCATCGCTTGCAAAGGAAGCAAGGAAGGTATTGGACGTGAATAAATCTGAGAGGCATATCAGGGGCGGGCTTGCGACGAAGGAAAAATACTTGCATTTGCATGCATAAATTAATATGAGATGAAAACAGGATGTATTGAGAAATGCGTCCTGTTTTTGATGTGGGCTGAGAGAAAATATCATGATGATTGCAAATAAGAATGTACATGATGCAGGGTTAATAGAGTTCGCAGATTGAGATTTAATAAAGTTAGCGGATTG
>JAUNGK010000287.1 GCA_030524555.1 Bacillota bacterium
AAGAAACTCTCGATCATATTAAGCCAGGAACCATGTTTGGGAGTGAATACAAACTCAAATCTTCCTTCCGGCATTGTTGCCAGAAAATTACGTGTTTCTTTTGATGTATGCGCCGAATGGTTATCCAGGATAATCCTGATTTTATCCTGTTTCGGATAATGATTATCCAGTTTCTTCAAAAACGCAACAAAATCAGAACTTTTGTGTGTTTCACTTACAAGGGGAATTGCCTCACCTGTAAGTAAATCAATTGCAGCAAGTAATGATAATGTACCATACCGTACATACTCACTATCTCTGCATACAAAGCCGTGTTCTAATGTTGGATTACGGTCAGGGCAGGTATTCCCGATTGCCTGAATCCCCGGCTTTTCATCGTAAGACAAGGTTATTGTTTTAATACCGTCCGCTGGAATGCTGATATTTCCGTTCTCATCGAATTGCAGGGATACCTGTTTATAAGGGACTATACCTATGACGGCTACGGAAACAGAACTGACCTTACGGAATATACCCTGAAGGAGCATACAGACGGCGCAGCAGGGGAAAGCGCACTCCCCATAAGGACAGAATACCGCTATAACCCCTTAAACCAGCTGACAGAAATGGGAGAGAAGAAATACAGCTACACCCTAAACGGAGGACTAAGGGCAGAAACCCAAAACGGACAGGAGAAATACAGCTGCCGCTATGACAGCCTTGGCCGCCTGACCCATATCTTCCATGAAGGAGAGCTGATACAGAAGAATGAATATGACGGACTGGGAAACCGGGCAGGCAGCCTGTTCCCGAAAGAACAGGAAGGGGAGAGCAATGTCCGCTGCTGCATAGACCATACCGATACAGGATGCCATAGGAGACCTGTCAAGGCTTGGAAGGACCAAGGCAGATGACATCATAGAAGGTCTCGGCGAGATGGCAGAGCAAGCAGGAAAGAAAATAGGCAAGCTGGATGATGTGGTTGAGGGTGGTACAATAGCTAATACATTAACTGATGCTCAGAAAAGTAGATTGAGTGCGTTGGATAATACGATTAATGACCATTTAACAGATGGAGATTTTAGTGGAACATTAAGAGATTTGCAAGGAAATCCAGTTCCAAATGGCAGAGGTGGATATTTTGATCATTTAGAGGAAATGCAAGATTCTTATAAATCGCTTCAAAAAATAAAAAAGGCCTTAGAAGGTTCACTAAAAAATCCCAATCTCTCTGATACAGACAGAGCACTATTGCAAAAAGGGCTGGATAAAGCAAATTCTTATATTAGTAAAATAGAGGAATTGTTTGATCCTTATGGAGGTATAAATTGATGGAAGATAAGAGGAAAATAAAGGAAATATATAATTGTATATCTATTGTTTCTAGTGAGGAATTGTATCCATTGCAGAAGTGGTATAATCAATTAATAGAAAAAACAATTGATGAAATTACGGTGTCAGATGTTTTAAGAATGATACGCCAAAAAGAGTTTATGAATCTTGCTATGTCAAAGGCAATAAATTTTTTGCAAGAAGATATATTTGTTGGTGAATCATATGAAGGTGAGCTTTTTGAAAAATTATCAGAAATGGATAGTTCAGTTTTGATATCTTATGCAGATGATTTAAAGAATATTATTAAGAATGCATTAGTAAAAAGTGAAATACATGACTGGTCATATAATGGAGAGGAGGAAGAATTTAAAGATTTGATAAATTCTTTATCCCAAAAAGTAAGATAACATTTTTATAATATTTGTAGGTTGATCAAAAATTTTGTTACACAAACTGCAAATAATCCTTCAATATCTGATTTGATGTTTTCCATCTAAATGGTCTCAGGGGAAAGTTGTTGTAGTCCTTACGGTTTTATACTTTTAATAGTTTTGCAACACCCATGTTTCAATGGCCCTTCTAGGGAGTATAAGGGGAATGAATAGCGTTTGTTGCGGTCAAGCATTTTTGTACCACTTGTGTCTAAGCAATATCTCTAATCATCTGCGTTACCGAATGCAGAAAAGCTGTTCAGCGTTAAAGGAATAGGTCTTAATAGCAGGAGAAAGCTGCGCAGGACAATGTAAGATAAGTCATTGTTTGTAACTT
>JAUNGK010000288.1 GCA_030524555.1 Bacillota bacterium
GTCTGCAGGAAGCCTGTGAAGGGCTTGGAACTACTATAGAGGAGTATGAAAAGGCAAAAGAAATAGGTTGCTTGAGAAAGGATATGGAATAAATATTATGTGGTTACTGATGGCTGTATTATCTGCTGTATTTGCCGGACTTACAGCAATTCTTGCAAAATGCGGCGTTAAAAAAACCGATTCTGATGTGGCGACAGCAATACGGACGATTGTTGTTTGGTTCTTTTCGTGGTTGATGGTACTTGCAGCCGGTTCTGCCGGAACGATTACCAACATTGATACTATGTCGCTGCTGTTTTTGTGCTTATCGGGTTTGGCAACGGGCGCTTCCTGGATATGTTACTTTAAAGCGCTATCAATGGGAGATGTCAACAAAGTGGTGCCGATTGATAAGTCCAGTACCGTTTTGACTATCCTTTTGGCGATCATCTGCTTTGGAGAGACGGATCATCTTTTTATAAAGCTGATTTGTACTGCGGTTCTTGCGGCAGGCATTTTCCTGATGGTAGAAAGGAAGCAGCAGGAGGATCATAGCGTAAATGGAAAATGGATCATTTATGCAGTCTTATCAGCGGTGTTTGCCGCACTCACATCTATTCTTGCCAAGATTGGTATTACAGGCGTGGAATCTAATTTGGGAACCGCAATTCGTACAGGGGTGGTGCTCATAATGGCCTGGCTTATTGTCTTTATAAAGGGCAAGCAGACGCAGGTGAAATTATTAGATCATAAAGAGCTTATCTATATAATTTTGTCAGGATTTGCTACTGGCGCTTCGTGGCTTTGCTATTATTATGCGATTTCGAACGGGGTTGTCAGTGTGGTGGTGCCCATTGACAAAATGAGTATAGTAGTGACAGTGCTGTTTTCCTATATCGTGTTTAAGGAAAGACTAAGCAGAAAGGCTTTGATTGGTCTGGGACTTATGGTTGGTGCAACGCTGACAATGGCGGTTCTATCGTTGTGAAAGGAAAGAATTTTAGTGTAGTGTATGAGATGCAAATTTTTAAAGCGAGCTGCGCCAGCAACTCGCTTTTTATGTAATCAGGGGCCCCTGTAATGTTTTGGCGAAGCCGGTCAGCACACGGTTTTGGCACCGGCGGCTTCATTTGATTTATATATAGAATACACGGTAAATATGTCCAAAGTGTTTCGAAATAAATAAAAAAATATAAAGAAAAAATAAATGAAGGAAAAAGAATGTTCTGCATCCAATGAGGTATTTTTGTAATAGGGCTAACTTTGGGCAGCCTAATCATAATGATTAAATGGTAGATTTTCGAATGTATGTTTGCTATAATAATACTTAAAGGTGACTTGGAGTGAATGCTTGGGAAAAGTTATAAGTGTTACGTATTGGAGGTATTATTCTGTAATGGATATTGTTGAAAAGCGGATTTTAACCGGAAACTACTTAACGAAATCAAAATTGCCTGAGAGTGATTATGTAATTAATCCTTATGTGGGCTGTCCACATGCCTGTAAATACTGTTATGCCAGTTTTATGAAAAGGTTTACGGGGCATAATGAAAAATGGGGAAGCTTTATAGATATTAAGGAATGTGATAAGCCGATTGATGCGAAAAGGCTGACAGGAAAATCTATTTTTATGTCATCGGTAACTGACTGTTACAATCAATTTGAGGAAAAGTATCTGATAACCAGAAAAGTACTGGAGCAGCTGCTTGATGTAGATTGCCAGATCACGATATCTACTAAATCCAGGCTTATTTTAAGGGATATGGATTTGTTAAGGAAATTGCCCAACTTGAAGGCAGCCTTTTCGATTAATACATTAAATGAAGCATTTCGAAGCGATATGGACAAAGGCAGTACAATCAGTGAGCGAATAGAAGCTCTGAGGAAACTATATCATGCCGGGATCTATACTGTTTTATTTATGTCACCCATTTTTCCATATATTACGGACTATAAAGAGATCATAAAGGCAACAAGGGGATTTGTGTGTGAGTATTGGTTTGAGAATTTAAATCTCAGAGGGGCTTATAAGAAAGAAATTCTTGATTATATTGAAAGTCATTATCCTG
>JAUNGK010000050.1 GCA_030524555.1 Bacillota bacterium
CAGGAAGAGTTGTACCTCTGGATGATGTTATCACTGATGAAATGCATGATGATATAGAGCAGTCAGTATGGGTGCAGGGAATGGCTGATGGAAAGACTTATATGATGCCATATTATATGCTTCAAAATACGCTCTGTTATAATAAGGAGCTGTTTCGTCAGGCAGGATTGGAGAAATATTTAACGGATGAAGAAAAGATTCAGAGCTGGACACTTGAGGAGTGGGAGGAGATTTTGAAAACGCTTCGGGAAGAGCTTCCGGCTTCAGTCTATCCTATGATGATGTATGCCAAAAATAATCAGGGAGATACTCATATTATGACCTTGCTTAGAAGTCACGGAAGCAGGTTTTTTGATGAGAATCACAATTTCAATCTGGAGACTAAGGAGGGGATTGCTGCCCTGCAATGGATTAAGGACTGCTATGATGCCGGATATTATCCTATCGGCGCTGAAAATTTGGAGATTAGTGAAACTACGCTGCTTCGGGAGAACGGTCAGCTGGTAATCAGTCATATTAACAATACCAAAGCCAACCCTGACTTGGGGCTTGTAAATTATCCAAGTATTGACGGAAAGGGTTATGCTACATGCTTTATCAGCGGGTTTGAGGTTTTTGACAATGGAGATGAAAGAAAGGTTCAGGTGGCAAAGGATTTTTTAAGTTTCTTTTACAGCCAGGAAGATTTGATGGATGTTTCAACCTGCGGACTGCCGGTCAGCAATGCAGTGTTTGAACGCCATGGTGATGATATCTATATGTTGAAGGCTTATCAGGATAATACAGTAAATGTTGTAGATTTTATGGAAAATAATCCTAATTGGCTGGGGGTTCGTGACCGATTTTATACGCATATTTATGATCTGCTGACGGGAAAGAGAACTCCAGAGGAGGTGGCTGCCGATCTTGATGAGGACTGCAACGCCGCCATAGAAGAGGGGCGGAGCAACAGTAAGCTTCATTCCTGAATAGTTTTGAATTAGCAGGGCGCATATTGTTTTGACAGCGGGAAAATGAAAATCGCTATGTGAATGGTTCATCCATTGACATAGCGATTTTTTGCGAAAGTGTCATCTTGACTTTGGTACGAAATCGTATTATACTGGCGCATGGTACGATTTCGTATTGAAAAGGAGGGATATTATGCATAATTATGAAGCGGTTCGGCGTATCATGCTTGCTACTAACAAGCTGGATGGCGTTTATTATCTCTTTGCAAAGAGACACAGCGTCAATGAAAATACATTAGCATTTTTGTATGCTCTGTCCGACGGACAGCTCCATTCCCAAAAGGAGATCAGCGATGAGTGGATCATTCCCCGAACCACTATTAATTCTATTGTCAAGACCATGCTGGCGGAGGGGTATATCCAGTTTGCCCCCGAGCAGCATACAAAAGAAAAGAACATTGTTCTTACTATCAAAGGGCAGCAATATGCAGACGATTTGTTTGCGGATATTTTTAAAGCCGAAAAAAAAGCAATAGCAGGAACGCTGGAGAACTTTTCCCCGGAGTTTATAACAGCACTGGAGGATTTTGGAAACCGTCTTTTTGACGAATTGCAGAATATTTCCCGGGAGGATCAAAACTAATTAAGGAGCGGACTATGAATATTCAGCTTTCAGACCATTTCAATTATAGTAAATTAATTAAATTTACCCTGCCATCTATTGTCATGATAATCTTTACTTCTGTTTACAGTGTTGTAGATGGCTTTTTTGTATCCAATTTTGCGGGCAAGATACCTTTTGCGGCAGTTAACCTTATTATGCCCGTACTGCAGATTTTGGGAACCGTGGGCTTTATGTTCGGTACAGGCGGTACGGCCTTGATCTCGTTCACCTACGGAACCGGTGATAAGGAAAAAGCAAACCGGGATTTTTCGCTTATTGTCTATGTGGCTTTTGGCTTGGGGCTGGCGTTTGCGGTTCTTGGCTTTATTTTCATCCATCCCATTGCAGAGCTGTTGGGAGCAAGGGGTGAACTATTGGACAATTGCGTGATGTATGCACGAATTATTCTCTGCGCACTGCCTTTTTATGTGCTGCAAATGATGTTCCAGAGCTTTTTCGTGGCAGCGGAAAAACCACAGCTAGGTTTGGCGATTACGGTATCGGCAGGGCTTACCAACATAATTTTGGATGCGGTACTGGTTATCCTGCTTCCGAAGGAATACAAGCTATCAGGCGCCGCTGTTGCCACGGCTGTTGCACAGATAGTGGGCGGAACCGCTCCGCTGATTTATTTCTTCAGAGAAAACAGCAGTATTCTTCGGCTTGGTAAGACCAAATATGATGGCAGGTCGATTTTGAAAGCCTGCACCAATGGCTCCTCCGAATTTATGAGCAATGTTTCCATGAATCTGGTAGGCATTCTCTACAATCTGCAGCTTATGAATTATGCCGGTGAGGACGGTGTTGCGGCTTACGGTGTGATGATGTATGTGAGCATGATCTTTTCTGCCACATTTCTTGGCTATACTATTGGAGCGGCTCCGGTGATTGGTTTCCATGACGGGGCGCAGAACCATGATGAGTTAAAGGGGCTTTTGAGAAAGAGCCTTGTGCTGATTTCCATTTTCGGTGTGGTGATGGTTGGCTCGGCAGAGTTACTTGCTGTTCCTATTTCCAAATCCTTTGTAGGATATGATGATGGATTGCTGGAACTGACTATTTCCGGTTTTCGTATTTTTGCCCTGTGCTTCCCCTTTTTGGGCTTTGGTATCTTTGCGTCCGGTTTCTTTACCGCACTCAACGATGGGCTGACTTCGGCACTGATTGCCTTTTTACGTACCCTTGTATTCCGGACTGCCGCTATTATGATCCTGCCAATGATCTGGGGCATCAACGGTGTTTGGATTAGTGTGGTGGTGGCAGAGTTTATGTCACTGGTGCTTGGTTCAGTGTTTTTGGTTTTAAAAAAGAAAAAATACCATTATTAAAGTCACATAAAGGAGGACAATATGATCATTCGAAATGGACTGGTATTTGAGCCGGAGGGCGGGTTTACAGCAAGAGAAATTTATGTGGATCAAAATCACATAATCTGCGAAAGTCCTCCTCCCGGAGATCATGAGATCATAGATGCGGCGGGGATGTATGTGATTCCCGGGCTTGTGGATATTCATATTCATGGGGCAGTGGGAGCGGATTTTTCAGACGGAGATGTAGAAGGGCTTTTCAGGATTGCCCGATATTTAAAATCCCAGGGTGTTACGTCCTTTTGTCCCACGTCCATGACCTTGCCGGAGGAACAATTGGTAAAAAGCTTTCGCACATTGGAAAAACTCCTAAAGGCAGATGGAATTGCCAGACCTGTAGGAATCAATATGGAGGGTCCTTTTCTGGCAAAGGCCAAAAAGGGAGCGCAAAAAAGCACATACCTGATGGAGCCGGATATTGATATGTTCCGACGCCTGCAGAATGCTTCCGGTGGCAGAATCCGTCTGGTCACTATTGCGCCGGAGCTTGCGGGGGCAACGAAATTCATCAGGGAATTAAAGAACGAGGTAACCCTTTCCTTAGGTCATACATCAGCAGATTACGATCAGGCGGCAGCAGGATTTGAGGCGGGGGCAGGTCATGTGACCCACCTCTTTAATGCTATGGAGCCCTTTTTACACCGCAATCCGGGACTGATCGGTGCCGCTGCGGAAAGGAAGGATGTTTACGCAGAGTTGATCTGTGACGGCATTCATGTACATCCTTCTGCGGTGCGGGGAGCTTTTGCGCTGTTTGGCGCAGACCGGATGATTCTTATCAGTGATGCCATGCGGGCAGCAGGGATGGAGGATGGCAGCTATGAGCTTGGCGGACAGCCGGTGAAGAAAGAGGGCGCCTATGCAGCTCTTGCTGACGGTACGCTGGCAGGGTCGGTGACCAATCTGGCAGATAGCCTGCGCAATGCCGTGGAATTTGGCATTCCTCTTACGGATGCGCTTAAGGCTGTGACCGTCAATCCTGCAAGGAGTATTGGATTGGAAGGACAGATTGGGCAGATAAGGCCGGGAGCGGAGGCAGATATTATTTTGATGGACAGAGATATGAATTTCAAAAGGGTTATATAAATGATGGAACAGCTGCGAATAGAATGAGGGAGATGGTATAATCTGGACATTTACTGTTTTATTCATTATAATGTGAAAAGGAATGAAGCTGTTTTAAAGCATTAAAATGGTAAATAGGAACACGTAGGCGATAGAAAGGTATAGAATGGCATGGAAGTTGTATTAAAAAACCTTACGAAAAAATTTCCAAGTCGTGACAGAAAAAACCATGAGGACGTGATTGCTGTCAACGATTTTACTTTTGAAATCCCGGATGGTAAGCTGATAGGTCTTTTAGGACCTTCAGGATGCGGAAAAAGTACGACCCTTAATCTGATAAGCGGTCTGTTAAAGCCCACCAGCGGGAAAATATTCTTCGGGGAGGATGACGTTACCGACCTTCCGCCGGAAAACAGAGGGATCGGTCTGGTATTCCAGAATTATGCACTTTATCCGCATCTGACGGTGAAGCAGAATATTTTATTCCCCCTGCAGAATCTGAAAGGGAAGGATAAGCTTTCCAAGCAGGAAATGCTTGAGAAGGCATATACAGCAGCCAGGCTGGTTCAGATAGATGAACTGATGGACCGCAAGCCCGGAGAGCTTTCCGGCGGACAGCAGCAGCGTGTGGCCATTGCACGTGCCTTAGTGAAAATGCCCCGTGTGCTCCTTTTGGATGAGCCGCTTTCCAATCTGGATGCCCGTTTAAGGCTCCAGACCAGAGAGGAAATCAGGAGAATCCAGAGAGAAACCAGGATTACCACTATTTTCGTAACCCATGACCAGGAAGAAGCAATGAGTATTTCCGATATGATCGTGGTTATGAAGGAAGGGCTTGTCCAGCAGATTGGCAAGCCGCAGGATGTCTACGATAATCCTATTAATCTGTTTGTGGCAAAGTTCCTGGGGACTCCACCAATCAACGTTTTTGAAGGGCAGGTTAAAAATAATAAGCTGTACATAGGAGAAGATGCTGTCTTAGATATTAAGGACACGGCAGATCAGCAGGTTTATGTGGGTGTCAGGCCGGAAGGCTTTACTTTGCAGGAGGATGGACCGCTTTGCTGCAGCCTTAGCGGTGTGGAAATTATGGGACGGGATATCAGCGTGGTTTCCACCAACAAAGCTTCCTTAAATCCTACAGTCCGTGCAATAATTGGAACAGAATATAAAGTAAATACGCAACAGCCTCAGGTAAGATTTACCCTGAAGCCCTCCAAGGTGTTTGTTTTCAGCAAAGAGACGGAAGAGAGAATTCCTTTTGAGGTTCGCGAAGTGGGCAGATGGGAGAACTGATATGATTAAGAAGAAATTACGGGACAGCGGTCTGAAGGGCTGGCTGTACCTTTTACCGGCAATTCTTTTTCTGGGATTTTTTATGATATATCCGTTGATTGATGTTTTCGTTTATTCTTTTGAGGAAGCATACAATTCTGCATCCCAGACCTATATGGGCGTGGGATTATATAATTATTCCTATGTTTTGCATGATCCTTATTTTTTGCAGGCGGTTAAAAATACGTTTATATTGGTTATTATTACGGTACCGCTGTCTACGGCGATTGCACTGCTGATTTCCGTAGGTTTAAGCTCTATAAGGCCTCTTAGAAATCTGTTCCAGACCATTTATTTTCTGCCCTATGTGACCAATACGCTGGCGGTAGGTCTGGTGTTTATGATTTTGTTTAAAAAGACGGCATACTCGGATGGACTGATTAATCTGTTTATTAACTGGTTTGGTGGAAGCTCGGTGGATTTTATTGACGGGCCTTATTGGGCTAAAATGTTTGTGCTGTGCTTTTATACGATCTGGGTTGTTCTGCCGTTTAAAATTCTGATATTGACCAGCGCTTTGTCCTCGGTGAATCAGGAATATTATAAGGCGGCAAAGGTTGACGGCACGTCACAGCTTAGAACCTTCATGCGTATTACACTTCCCATGATTTCACCTATGATTTTCTATTTGATTATCACAGGATTTATCGGTGCATTTAAGGCGTACAGTGATGCAGTTGCTCTTTTTGGTACCAATTTAAATGCGGCGGAAATGAACACGATAGTGGGCTATGTATATGACATGCTGTATGGTGACAGCGGCGGTTATCCTTCGTATGCATCGGCAGCGGCGATTATATTGTTTGCTATCGTGCTTACAATCACATGCATTAATCTATTGATCAGTAAAAAGAATGTTCATTATTAAGGCTGGCGGCATGGAGGATTAAGATGGAAAAGATGATTGATTACAGTAAAATCGAAAAAAATGCCAAGGCACGCAAAACGGTTATCAATGTAATTACTTATGCGCTTTTAATCTTTTGGGCTGTTATTGTACTGTTTCCCTTTTATTGGATGCTTCTTACATCCGTAAAGAGCTATAGTTCATATAATTCGGAATATATTCCCAAATTTTATACATTATCGCCGACTTTGCAGAACTATGTGGATGCGTTTACCACCGTACCGCTTGGGCGGTATTTTACCAATACGGTTATTTTTACCGTTGTAACCACTGCCATTATGCTGGTGGTGATCACGCTTGCGGCCTTTGCCTTTGCAAGGCTTGATTTTAAGGGAAAGAACATTGCTTTTGTCATCTTCCTTTCACTGATGATGATCCCCAATGAATTGGTGGTTATTACTAACTTTGTGACGATTACTAATTTGAATCTGCGCAATACGTTTCCGGGGCTGATTTTACCGTCTGTTACCTCAGTTTTTTATATTTATCTGCTGAAAGAAAATTTTGAGCAGATACCGGACAGCCTGTATTACGCAGCAAAGGTTGACGGCACCTCCGATCTAAAATATCTGCTGAAGGTAATGATTCCCATATCAAAGCCTACCCTTATTACAATTACCATCTTGAAAGTAATTGAATGCTGGAATTCCTATGTTTGGCCACGGCTGATTACGGATGATGAGAATTATTATCTGGTTTCAAACGGTATTCAGGAAATCAGGGAAAACGGCTTCGGACGTGAGAATATTCCGGCAATGATGGCGGCTGTAGTGGTCATTTCGGTTCCTTTGATTGTTTTGTTTTTGATCTTTCGCAACAAGGTAATGGAAGGTGTGTCAAGGGGAGGAACAAAGGGATGAGCAGAGTAAAGTTCAGCAGCAGAATTTGCATATTCCTTCTGACGGTGGTGGCTGGTGGTTGTTCACTTTTGCTTACCGGGTGTCATGGTTCTAAAGGAATGGACGCTTTTGAGATTCCTGAGGAATTTGATGTATCAAAGGAATATGAAATTACATTCTGGGCCAAAAATGATACCAATAAGACGCAGACTGCAATTTACGAGCAGGCAATTGCGGATTTTGAAGATTTATATCCGAATATTACGGTAAATCTTCGTTTGTATACGGACTACGGGAAAATTTACAATGATGTGATAACGAATATCTCAACCAATACTACACCTAATGTCTGTATCACATACCCTGATCATATTGCAACATATTTGACGGGAACCAATCTTGTTGTTCCCCTTGAAGAGCTGTTTGCGGATGAAAAATACGGACTTGCCGGAAGTGAGGTTAGGTTTGACTCGCCGGCGGTGAATGAAATTATCCCCCAGTTTTTGGAGGAGTGCTCATTTGCCGGCCATTATTATGCACTTCCCTATATGCGTTCAACGGAAGCCTGTTATATCAATAAAACTTATGTGGAGGCTTTGGGATATACCCTGCCGGATGCGCTTACATGGGATTTTGTCTGGGAGGTTTCCGAGGCAGCCATGGCCCAGGATTCTGAGGGGAATTTTCTGGTCAACGGTCAGAAGGTGATGATCCCTTTTATTTATAAGTCTACCGACAACATGATGATTCAGATGCTTAGGCAGAAGGATGCCGGATATTCTACTGACGAGGGGGAAATTCTGCTCTTTAATGACACTACGAGAGAACTGTTGTTTACAGTGGCGGAGCATGCACAGAGTGGAGCCTTCTCCACCTTTAAGATTTCAAGCTATCCTGCCAATTTTCTGAATGCCGGGCAGTGTATCTTTGCAATAGATTCTACAGCCGGAGCAACCTGGATGGGAACCAATGCGCCTCTCTTGGATATCAGCGAGGATAAGGTTGTGGAGTTTGAAACGGCGGTTATGCCTATCCCTCAATTTGATACGGGTAATCCTAAGATGATATCTCAGGGACCTTCCGTGTGTATTTTCAATAAGAGTGATCCCCAGGAGGTTTTAGCCTCATGGCTGTTTGCCCAGTATCTGTTGACCAATGATGTTCAGATTGCATATTCCGAAACGGAAGGGTATGTGCCTGTTACATCCAAAGCGCAGGAGTCAGCCGAATATCAGGATTATTTATCCAGGTGCGGCGAGGACAATGATGTGTATTATGACGTTAAAATCAAAGCGGCAAAGCTGTTGCTTGACAATGTGGACCATACATTTGTCACACCGGTGTTCGGCGGTTCGGCATCTCTTCGCGACGGGGCAGGCCAGCTTATTGAAAATACCGTAAAATCTGTCAGGAGAGGGCAGGAGGTTGATGACGGTTATATTGATAAGCTTTATGATGATATCACCTCCTTATACCGTCTGGATCAGATTGGTGGTCAGAACGCTCAGGCGGCTTTGGGTAAAGCGGATCTGGGAGAACTTCCGAAAACGTCGGTAATCCTTTTGGCTTCATTGGCGGCAGCATGGGTATTGATTATCCTTTATGTTGTTTTTCAGATGGTAAAAAGGAAGAGAAATCAGTAGAATAAACAACACTGCTATTGATTTATTAAAATTTTCATGTATAATTATCTAGATGTTTAAAAAGTTTTTTGAATTACATATCTGATTGTAAAGCCGTAAAAGCGGCAGAAGGAGAGGAAAAATGAAAAAGTTTACATCGTTACTGTTGATTTCGGCACTGATGCTGGCATGTGTTGGCTGCGGTTCCAAGGCTTCTGATGATGCAGATGTTAAGTCCGAAGGTGTTATGACCTATGAGGAGTATGCTGCAGCTGCACTTGATACAGAGGTTGTAGTTGAGACCTATGTACAGGCTAAGCAGTCCTGGTGGGACAATCAGGCTACCGTTTATACACAGGATAAGGACGGCGCTTATTTCCTGTATAACATGGCATGTTCTGAGGAAGATTATGCGAAGCTGACTACAGGAACTAAGATCAAGGTTACCGGATACAAATCTGAGTGGGCCGGTGAGGTTGAGATTATTGATGCAACATTTGAAATTGAAGATGGAAGCTATATTGCAGAGGCAGAGGATGTTACTTCAATTCTTGCTTCTGATGATCTGATCAATCACCAGAATAAATTCGTATCCTTTAAGGGTATGACCGTTGAGGCAATTCAGGATGCAGATGGAAATGATGCAACTTTCCTGTATGCATGGGATGGTTCAGGTCAGGATGGAGACGATTTGTATTTCAATGTTTCTTATGAAGGAAATACTTATACATTTACAGTTGAATCCTATCTGTGCGATAACACCACTGATGTTTACAATGCTGTAAAGGCTTTAAATGTAGGCGATACAGTTGATATGGAAGGCTTCCTTTACTGGTATGAGGGCGTTAATCCTCACATCACTTCTATAACAGTAAAATAATTGAACCCAAAGCAGTGCCCTGAATGTCAGATATTATCCGATATTCAGGGCATTTTGGTGTAATAAGTTAAGTGGTGGGCTTCCTTAAGGGACAGTTAGACATACTGATTCGGTTTTTCAGGACATTTAGTCCGCAGTCGTCTAAATAATCCTGCAGAATCGGCAGGGACTGGGTGGAGGTGGGACCAATAATAATCTCGCCGACCAAATCGGACAGATGCATGTTCAGCTTGCCGCACATTCTGTTTAAATCCAAAGGATAATATTTCTTAATTCTTTCCATGGATACGTGGTATTTAGGCTCCACGGCAAATTCATTGGAAATGAATGGGGATACCACCAATCGAAACTCCCTTTCACTGGAAAAGGAAGGATGCTTAAAGGCAGCCGATTGCACCCAGGCCTCATTCATAAGCTCCTGCAGCCCGGGCATATTTTCGGAAAATCTCTTTGCGTCTTTGATCAGTTGATAAAACTCATTTACAAGGCGGTGCTCCCGCATATCCTCCTGATAATATACTTCCTGAAGAGATACGGCTCCGCCTGTCATTTTCTGCATCAGATCCTCGTGAAATGCAATACATACCCCCTGGCCGAGGTGTCCGTATCTGTCCCACTGGGCAGCATCATCCCTGTACTTTGAAAAGCAGGCAGCATAGGCGGAATAATGAAATTCCTCTGCCAGCTCCTTACGAAAAAAGGCTTCTGCCTTGCGCAGCTTTTCATGCTCGTCATCCAAATCTAATTTTTCGATAACTGCCTTACAGATGCCGTTCATAAACAGTCTCATTTCAGAAGCGTCATTCATATTTAAAATATTGTTAAGTCTCAGCTCAGCGCATCGGATAATTCCGTCAAAGGCGGCAAAGTCCGTATAATGATACAGCATAAATTACCTCCATAAATCAGATACATATTTATTCCCGTTTGTTTGATTATTATTGTAATATGAATTGAGAGAATTGGCAATTTTATATTCCGATAGTGTGGCGTAAACAGTAACTAGATGTTATAATAATGCATAAACAAAAAGAAATTTTCACAAACCAGAAGGTCATATTATTAAAGATGGAGGTACGGTAAGATGAGGGTAGCAATTTTAGGTGGTGAGACTAGTGAACGGGATTTATTGGAAAAATACCTTGGAGAATGGGCCGGGCAGAAAAAGCATTGCATAGAAGCGCTTAAATTTGAAAGCGTCGAAAGCTTTCTGGTTTCGTGGGAAGAAGATAAAAAATATGATTTGCTGCTATTGGATATAGAGATGCAGGAAATAAACGGGCTTGAGCTGGCTGAGAAAATCCATATGGATGATGGACGAATTCCTGTTGCGTTTGTTAAAGGCTATGATGAAAATATGCGGTATAGCTTTGGTGTTTTGGCGCTTCATTACCTTATTAAGCCTGTGGATAAAACAAATTTGTTTATACTATTGGATAAATTGCATGAAAGGAAGAAAGGAACCGATGATATATTGATTACTACAGAGGATGGACAAAGAAGCGTCATGGTAGGTAAGATTATGTTCGTGGAAGCATTTGGGTACCGGAGTATTTTGCATCTGACAGATAAAAGGATTTGCATAAAAGAATCTATGGGAGCTGTTGAAAAATTATTAAAGGGAAAAAGCAACTTTGTAAAATGTCATAGGGCGTACATTGTGAATTTGCTGTATATTTCCGAGGTGCAAAAAAAAGAAATTATTATGGATAGTAATGAGATAGTTCTGGTATCAAGATATCATTTGAAAGATGTGCAGGAGGCATTTAACAGGAAATATGGGATAAACCAGGAAGAGTAAGAAGCAGCTGCAGGAGCTTGTCCAGGCAGAACTTTCCTTTTAGTAGGACAAATAAGCAATGGAATGAAATGGAGAGGTCGGGAAATATGTTAGGCGGTTCAGTATATGTAGCATTTATCCGGTTTGCAATAAGCTTTGCAGGCATCATTTTGTTGTTTTCCAGAATGAGCGAATCACGCTTTAGCCGGAAAAGGACGACGATCTGTTATGGCTGTTTTAGCGTGGTGGCAGTTGGCCTGGCATGTGTCTGGTATGTGGTGGATTGGGCAAGCTGCGTGCGGATGGTTGCTTTTGCATTGTTTTTGAGTTTTGCAGTCGTTTCAATTGTTATGAGCAGTGATTCTGTTTATTTGTCTATTTATAAGCTGGCATTGACCTTTTATCTGATGGCAATATTTGTCATTGGCGGGCTGGAGGTTGCTATTAGTTTCTTTGACAGGAATATATGGGCGGATATCATCGCACGTATCATATTGATTTTGCTCATGACATTTTTCATAGAAAAGAAGCTGAAAAACACTATTAGGGATTTTGGTGATTATGTGGAGAGCGAGGGGGACAAGCTCAGCGTTGCCGTTATGATTGCCAGTATTCTATTTGGCATCGGTATTGTTTTAGATCCTAATATCAGGGAAACAACCCCGTACTGGGCTTATCAGATTATTATGAATTTTGTTCTGGTAGGTACTCTGCAGTTTCTTATGTTTCGTTTTTATCTGCATATTGGTAAAGAAAAGGAATATGAACGAGAAAACCAATTAATACAGATGAACCACAGGCTTTTGGAACGACAGCTGGAGCTTTTGGAAGAGTCCGTGGAATCGGGCAGGAGGATCCGGCATGATGTAAGACACCACAATGCGGTAATAGCGGAATACATACGCCGGGGGCAGAAGGAAGAGCTGCTGCAATATCTGAAGGAGTACGATAAGGAAACGGATCAGGGGGTGGCAGCAAATATATGTGCCAACACGGCTGTTAATAATATTCTTGCAGCATATACCAGAAAAGCGGAAAATGAACAGATCAAGGTTACTTTGGATGTGGAGCTTGGCAGGGATCTTTCGATACCAAATATTGATTTGGTAGCAATACTGGCCAATGCCTATGAAAACGCTATTTATGCCTGTATGGAGGTGAAAAAGCAGCCTGATGAAAGGGAATGCTTTATCCATATGAAGATCAAAAGAAGGAAAAATAAGCTGATTATCTTCTGCAGCAATACCTGCAGAAGGGAAACCCAATTAAAGAATGGACAGCCCAAAATGGAATTTACAGGCGGCATCGGGGTTTCAAGCATTATTAAGGCGGCAGAAAAATATGATGGAGAATATGATTTCAAAAATGATAACGGAGTGTTCATCTTTAGATTGATTATGAATATTCCGTTAGCTTTGTAATGGAGCAAAGGAGGAAGTATTATGCATCTGATAGCGCTCTGCGATGACGAGGCGGCAGAATTGGACAGAACAGAGAAATTGTTGAGTGACTATGAGAAGAAACACTCCGGGTTGGATTTTATAATCCGGCGCTTTGAAAATGCAGATGAACTGCACTATGCGGTCATGAAAGAAAATTATATGCCGGATCTGATATTTATGGATATTTATATGCCGGGCAGGGAAGGGAATGCGGACGTAACAGGAAGCGCAGTGCCTATAGGGCTTGAAGCGGCAAGAAAGCTTCGCAGGATGGAGTTTAAAGGAAAGCTGGTTTTCCTTACCACATCCAAAGAGTATGCGCTGGAAGCTTTCGACGTGGATGCATCGCAATATCTGGTAAAGCCAGTATCGGAAAATAAGCTGTCTTCGGTATTAGACAGATTTTTGGAGGATATAGAGGAGGAGCGAAAGAAGTATATTCTGCTGAGAATTGAGGGAAGGCTTGTGAGAGTGTCGTTGAACGATATTGTGTACTGTGAAGCGCAGGGAAAAACACAATGTCTGTATCTGGTAAACGGCACCCAGTGCCTGCTGCGCATGACCATGATGGAAATATATGAGCTGCTTCAGGACTATCAGGAGTTTGTAAGAATTGGGGTTGCCTTTATAGTAAATCTCGGGTATATTAACAGTCTGAATGCAAAAGAGATATATATGGATAATGGAAAGAAAATTTATCTGCCCAGAGGTACCTATAAGGGATTAAGGGAGCAGTATTTTAGCTATTACTGCAGGGAAACGGAATAACAGGAAAGGCTTTGCAAAGTATGCCGAAAAAAGTGCGAAACATGCCCAAACTGCTTCTTATTGTCGTTTAATTTGATATTCTAAGCAGGTACGAGGAGCTTAATAGAGGAGTGAGATTATGAAAAAAATATGGGAATTTTTTGAGAACATGAATGAATTCGTATATGTTTCGGATATGGACAGTTACGAATTAATTTACATGAACAGGAAGCTGCTTGAGGCATTTGGCTTTCATTCCCTGGAGGAAATTGCCGGGAAGAAATGCTATGAAGTGCTTCAGAATAGTTCCGAGCCCTGCACAATCTGTACCAATCATGAACTGGCGCCGGGGAGGTTTAAGGAGTGGGGGTATTACAATCCGATTCTCGGCAAGCATCTGGTGCTGAAGGATACCATGGTAGAGGACGGCTCAAGACGCTGCCGGTTTGAGCTTGCACTGGATGCGGAGGTGCCGGAATGGCAAAGCAGTATGCTTCACAGCTATCAGAAGCTGGAGGTACTGGCCAATGAGGGCCTTCGAATCGCCCTGCAGGCTGCTACACCCGATGAGACAATCGGTGTAATTTTGGAATATTTAGGTAAAGCATTAAATGCTGAAAGAACCTATATTTTCGAAAAAAATAAATTTGGCGGGGATGATAATTCTTATGAATGGGTAGCAAGCGGAGTAACACCGGAGAAGGACAATCTGCAAAATCTGCCGCCCGAAATCTGTGAAAACTGGTATCAGAGATTTGGTGAGAACAAGAATATTATGATTGAGAATTTGGAAGATATCCGAGAGGAGGATCCATTGCAGTACGAGAATTTGAAGCGGCAAAATATCCATTCCCTTGTGGTGGTTCCCCTATATAAGGATAAGAAAATTATCGGTTTTTATGGTGCTGATAATCCGCCTGTGGAATTTTTGGATTACACATCCGATATGCTTCAAATTATGGGCCACTTTATTACTTCATCCTTGAAGAGGCGCAATCTCGTAAAAATGCTGCAGCATATGAGCTATACCGATCAGCTGACGAAATTAGGCAACAGATATGCAATGGATGAATACGTAGAAAATATACAGGATGGAGAAAGCATTGGAGTTGTATTCTGCGATGTGACAGGATTAAAACGAACTAATGATACGGAGGGACATAAGGCAGGAGATCAACTGATAATCCGTGCCTGTGAAAGCTTAAGGAGAGTTTTCAAAGGTTATGAGTTGTTTCGCATTGGCGGCGATGAATTTTTGGCCTTGTGCGCCGGTATTGAGGAAGAGGAGCTGAGGCAAAGGGCCGAAGCGCTGAAAAAGGATATGCGGGAAAATTCCGTTACCATGGCAGTTGGCGCCGTTTGGCAAAAGGATGGTAAGAAGAATATCGACAAACTTTTGTCTGAGTCAGAAAAGCTGATGTACCAGGATAAATCAGCTTATTATAAGGCAGCAGGAATAGACAGGAGAAGGTAAGCGCGGTATATTGTGGGATTTTACGCCAATTTGTTAGTTGAAATATATTTTCAATCATGCTATTATCAACATAAGTTTTAAATAATTAATATTTTTTTAAGAAATTTTTTATTTGTGTTATGGAAGGAAATTAACTTAAGGATGCAATATACCTGTGAAACTGCAATAAATCGTCTGCTGAAAAGCTATGCAGTTTATTATAATATTACCATGTTCAATGATGAACGGACTCCAATCACAGCCCGCTGTGATTTTTTTGAGCATTCTCAAAAGTATGTGGTATCAAAAAAGGCTGAGCTGTGGTCGGCAGATGGTGAGGAATTTCTTTATATATTAAACCTGCCCCATCTTACAAAAGAGCTTTTTGAAAAATGGCGGGATTATGTGTACGAGGATGGTATGAGCCTAATTCATGTAGGCCCGGGACATATGTATTCGTTTATAACACCGGTCTTTGTCTGTGAAACTTGTGACGAAGATGCAAGAAGGGCACTAAAAAAGTGCCGTATTTACAAAAGTTTTCATTTTTCGCTTCATGGCTGGATGGATTATCATGCGGCAGTAGTAGACTTGAGTAAGAATCGAATAGATGCCAATCGAAGCGGCCATCAGACAGCGAAAATTTTGAAAAAGGTACTATTTTCATAAAAGGAAGGGAGAGAGTTGTATGAATTCATTAGTACTTTTGCTTGTTGCCATAGCTCTTTTGCTTTGTCGAAACATCTTCTACGGCAGATGTCACTGTAATCAGTGGGGCGTAGGAGAGAGCAAAGAGGAAACA
>JAUNGK010000051.1 GCA_030524555.1 Bacillota bacterium
TATCAAAGAAGCAGTACCGTATCAGGGGCGGCGCAGGAAGGCTGAATTGTTACGGCATCTCAAATTCTTTTTACTATCCCTATTGACAAAATAATATTATATGACGTATAGTATCTATATCACTAATAATACTATACGTCATATAATATTATAAAATTTCATAGTATCAGATGATAAAATCAAATTATTGCAGAAAGGAGAAAAGCGATGGTTTTTAATACAGGAGCGGCACTGCTTGATGCGATTGTGCTTGCTGTGGTATCCCGGGAACCGGAAGGGGCATATGGGTATAAGATCACACAGGATGTCAGGCAGGTGATTGAGCTTTCCGAATCTACATTATATCCGGTGCTGAGACGCCTTCAGAAGGATGAATGCCTTGAAGTATATGATATGGAGTGTGCCGGAAGAAACAGGCGATATTACAAGGCCACGGAAAAGGGACGATTACAGCTTAATCTGTACGAAAGTGAATGGAGAAAATATTCTGCAAAAATCAATGGAATATTCGAGGGAGGAATGAGTAAATGAGCAGATGGGAATTTATGAGGCAGCTTGAGGCACTGCTTTTCGATATCTCACCCAATGAGAGGGAGGAAGCTCTTCAATATTATAACGATTATTTTAATGATGCCGGGAGAGAAAACGAACAGGAGGTTATGAAAGCCTTAGGATCTCCGGAGCAGGTGGCGAAGATTGTGAAGGAGGGCCTTTCGGACAATCCGCAAATGGGAGAATTTACGGAAAATGGCTTTTCCAGCTCACAGGATAGCAGTAGGAACGCAATTGTAAAAAGGCCTGCATCTGCGCAAGGAACCCATACCGGGGATGGCATTCAAAACGCAGGAGAGAACCAAGGTGCAGAAAGCAAAGCGGAAGGTAATTCTGGAAATGGCAATCAGGCCAAATCCGCTGCAGCGGGAGGCGCACAGAAGACCAAGAAGGATGGAATGCCTGTCTGGGAGATTGTGCTGATTGTGATTGGATGTATCTTTTTATCTCCTGTGATTATTGGAGCAGCCGGAGTAGCTTTGGGACTTATAGCAACAGTAATATTTTCTGTACTGGGATTGATTTTTGGGTTTGTAATATGCGTATTTGTTCTTTTTATTGTAGCAATTGCACTGATTGTGGCAGGCTTTGGATGTGTTTTGTATGAGCCCGTCGTTTCAATGGGGCTTTTTGGCGGAGGCTTGATTTGCCTGTCTGTCGGTATATTATTTTTACTTCTTACCGTGTTTTTAGCAGGAAAGGTTTTTCCGGCAATCTGTCAGGGTATAACATACATTTTCAGGAAGCTTTTTGGGAAAAAGGAGGTGGCAGATCATGAATAAGTTTTTTAAATGGGGTTTTATTGCTGCAGGAGTTTGTATGCTGACAGGTGTGCTGTTTGCACTGATCTGCGCTGCGATGGGCGGAACGGTGATAGTTCGTGATTCGGCAGAATATCTTAGGACAATGGAGAATATTGGAATCCTGGATGATAAAATTGAGTTTGCCGCAAAAAAGCTTGAAGGATGGGATGAGGGGGATGATGACCTGGCAATTACCTCAAAGGATAGACCTACGGAGCTGTATGTGAACGGGAGCATCATAGAGTCAAATATAGATTCTAAATGGCAGGTTCAGATGAACAATATTACAAAGCTCCATATGGAAGTGGGAGCAGGGGAGTTTAATATTAAGGAAAAGGATACGGATGATCAAACCATTGATATTACTATTTCCGGACTGGGAAAGAGCAATTACTATGTAAAAAACGATACCCTATATATAGAAGGATTTAGGGGAAATTATATCGGCAAATGGTCAGATGATAATGAAATTATTGTGGAGCTTCCCAAGGGAGTGAAGTTTGACCAAATTGAACTGGAGATTGGAGCAGGCAGGTTAGAGGTGCAGAATTTGCTTGCCAGATCTGCGGATATTGAAATCGGTGCAGGAGAAGTAATTGTTGAAGGGGTGGATATACAGGATTATTTCAGTGCAGAGATCGGAGCCGGAAGGCTGGAAACCCGCAATATGAAAGCGGAAAATGTGGAGCTTTCCCTTAGCCTTGGTGAGTGCCTCTATCAGGGAGAGATTAGTAATAATTTGGATGCTGAATGTAATATGGGCAGTATGGAGCTGTTGATAGAGGGCAGATATGAGGATCACAATTATGAAATAGAGTGTGCAGCCGGAACCATTGATATGGACGGATATAGCTTTGGTGCATTGGCAGCCGAAAAGAATATTGATAATGGCGCAGCCGGAACCTTTGACATATCCTGTAGTATGGGAGAAATTAAAATAGGATTTAATGATTAATTATGGGAGGAAAGGACTTATGATTACAGCATTATTGATCTTTACTTTTTTGATTGTGTTTTTGATAGTGAGCTTATGCTTTCATCTGGCGGGAGGAATTCTCAAACTGGCATTTAAATTGCTGATCTGCCTGCCCTGTGCAATCTTGTGCGGAGTGCTGGGATTACTGTTTTGCTGTACGTTGATTTTAATACCGTTAGGGATTGCATGCTTTAAGCTTACGGGATATCTGCTTTGCCCCTTTAAAGCATGTGTGATATAATAAGAACCGGATCGAAAATAAGACACTATAACGTTTTTTCTTAGGAGGAGAATAGAATTATGGATGCAAAGACAACAGGAATTGTAGCATATTTATCGTAGATTGGATTTTTGATTGCAGTGCTGGCAGGAGATAAGGAGGGCGCCAAGTTTCATATTAACCAGGCGTTGGTGATTCTGCTGTTCTTCTTACTTACTCCCATTCCCTGTATCGGATGGGTATGGGGAGTGTTTATGTTTGTGTGCTGGATCATGGGTCTGGTTGCCGCTATTAATGGGGAGGAGAAGGAGGTTCCGCTGATCGGTTCCATTAAGCTGATTAAGTAATTTTGCTGGTAATCCGGCTGTTCTTATTCCGAAAATTAAAACAGTGCTGCCGACGGTCATCATGCTATCTGATGTCCGAGGCAGCACTGTTTTAGCAAAGGCTAATCCTTTTAGTTAATGGTAAAGAACAATCCCGCTTTTTTAAGAGCCGGGCGAAGAGCCATGTAAAGTATTACAGAGGCAACGGCTGAAAAGACTGCATTAACGGAGGTGGCAAAAATGTTCCAAGTCAGTGCTACCTCGGCAGCAGGCTTACCCAAAATAAGAAGCTTATAAACATATCCGAAAAGCGGATCAAAAACCATGTTAAAGCCTAAGCCGCACACTGCGGCGATAATTGCCCATTTTAAAACCTTCTTATTATCTTTTTCGGTGGAAATCTTTCCTATTTTATGTGCAATTAGTCCGGCAATCAATCCAATGCAGAATTTTAAGATAAAGGTTTTAGGAGCATATGTGATGTACTGGGGATCCAACAGATCGCCTATGGTCATACCGATGGCGCCGCCTAAGCCTCCGTAAACGCCGCCAAGTAAAAGCGCTCCAAGAACGCAGATTGCGTTTCCAAGGTGCAGGGAGGTGGCATCACCTCCGGGAAGCTGAATTTTAAACTGCAAAAAGGTAAATACCACGTAGGACAGCGCTGCCATTAAACCGGTAAGCGCAATTTTTTGTGTCGTTTGATTTTTCATAATGGATTCCTCCTCAAGTAGATATGTTTTTTGTCTTCTTAAGACATTGTTATTGTATCCTATTATATGCAAGAGTGGCATTATAAAAAGTGCCAAATCAGAACTTTTTAACCATACCAGTTTAAAATTGTAAAATATTTCTAAAAAAAATTTTCTTTCTGTTAAATATTCCATATATGATTGACACTTATAAAAGAGAAGTAATATAATGGCAAATAGTTAACTAGTTAAAAATTAAATATTTAACATTTTTAAAAAGCTCAGGATGGATAAAGGGCATATTTAATTAGTGGAGGAGGTTGTGATGGAGGATAGTCGGCATCGGATTATGAATCTTTTCAGGCAGTGTGATCAGGTTATGAAGCGCTCTGTAGAAAAGAAGGTGAAGGACACGGGGCTGTACAGAAGCCAGCACAGGCTTTTGATGATCCTTGGAAAGAACCCTGACTGTTCGCAAACTGTGCTGGCAGAAAGAATGGACATATCTCCGGCAGCAGTAGCAGTGTCTTTAAAAAAGCTGGAAAAGTCAGGTTACATTGAAAGAACAAGTGATGTAATGGATAGCCGCATGAATCATGTGGTGATAACACCGAAGGGGCATGAGGCAATCCGTGTAAGCTGCATTTATTTTCAGGAAATTGAAGGTGCTTTATTTGAAGGATTTTCGGAAAAGGAGCTTGAGGCCGTGGGGGACTTTCTTAAAAAAATTATTCAAAACGGAGAAAGCTATTGTGAAGCACTGCCTGAAAGGGATTGTGAGATGGAAAGAGAAAAATTGTTCGTTAAAGAGGACGGTAAATAAGGAGGCAGAAAAGTTTTATGAAAAGATTTTGGAAGTACATTAAGCCATATCTTGCAGCATTTATTATCGGACCGCTTCTGATGATCGTTGAAGTCATCGGAGAGGTGCTTTTGCCCAAGTTTATGGCCAATATTATTAATGTCGGAGCAGCAAATCATGATGTACCCTATATTATCGGAATGGGGGCGGTGATGGTGCTGACGGCTCTTTTGATGATGGCAGGAGGAATTGGAGGCGCTTATTTTGCAGCTAAGGCAGCAATAAGCTTTTCATCCGATTTGAGAAGCGATTTGTTTGACAAGGTACAGAAATTTTCATTTTCTAATTTGGATCAGTTTAGTACCGGCTCTTTGGTTACCAGATTGACCAATGATATAACGCAGGTGCAGAACCTGATTAATATGGCTCTTCGTATGATGCTGCGTGCACCGGGAATGTTGATTGGCGCATTAATTATGGCAATTATGATGAATGCCAGGCTGGCAATCGTCGTCTTAGTGGTTATTCCTGTGTTAATAATATTGATTGCTCTGATTATCAAAACTGCTTTCCCAAGATTTGAAATCATGCAAAAGAAGCTGGATTTTCTAAACTCTAATATCCAGGAGGTTTTAACCAATGTGCGCGTGATTAAATCCTTTGTAAGAGGAAGCTATGAGGAGGAGCGTTTTGCTGCTTCCAATGAGGATTTGAAGGAATCCAGCTTAAATGCCTATAAGATTGTTATTTTTACCATGCCGGTGATGATGCTTCTTATGAATGTAACAACATTGGGAATCGTATGGTTTGGCGGAAAGCAGATTTTGGCAGGAACCATGCCGGTGGGAAATTTGACAGCATTTACTACTTATATTGTGCAGATTTTGATGTCTCTTATGATGCTTGCCATGGTGCTGCTTCAAAGCTCCAGAGCCTTAGCTTCTCTGCATCGTATTACGGAGGTTTTAGATACGCAGGTGAACTTATCTGACGAGGGCTGTGCACTTCCGGAAAGGTTGGTGGAAAGCGGCAAGGTGGAATTTAAGGATGTTTCCTTCCGTTATTATAAGGAAAATAAGGAAGAGGTGCTCTCTCATATCAGCTTTTGTGTGGAAAGCGGTCAGGTGCTCGGTATCATTGGCTCTACAGGAAGCGGCAAGACTACGCTGGTTCAGCTGATTCCCCGGCTCTATGATGTAGATGAGGGGGAGGTTTTGGTAGACGGTGTAAATGTAAAGGATTATTCTCTTAGAAATTTACGTGAGGGAGTAGGTATGGTGTTGCAGAAGAATGTGCTGTTTTCAGGAACCATTGAGGAAAATCTGATGTGGGGCGATGATGAGGCATCAGATCAGCAGATTATGGAGGCAGCCCAGGCAGCTCAGGCGGATGAGTTTGTAAAGTCCTTCACGGAAGGATATCACACAGAGCTTGGGCAGGGCGGTGTAAATGTGTCCGGTGGTCAGAAGCAAAGGCTTTGTATTGCAAGAGCTCTTTTGAAAAAGCCTAAAATACTTATTTTAGATGATTCTACCAGTGCAGTAGATACGGCAACGGAGGCTAAAATCAGAGAAAGCTTTACCGGTACACTTAAGGATACCACTAAAATCATTATTGCCCAGAGAATTACTTCCGTTATGGATGCAGACAAGATACTTGTATTGGATGAAGGGCGAATCATGGGACTGGGCAGTCATGAACAGCTTCTTAAGGAGTGCGAGGCTTATCAGGAAATTTACTATTCACAGATGGATAAGGAGGTGAGCGCTTCATGAGAGAGGAAAAGCTGAAAATTCTGGAAAAGAAATATGAGAGCAGATTAAATCCCCAAAAGGATGCACTCATGACCGGGGAGGCTGCGCCGGCAGGATCTAAAATGCCGGGACCGGGAAAGCGTGGCGGAAAGAGGGCTATGGCAGGTGGTAAGCCTAAAAATGTTAAGAAAACGGTTGGCAGGCTGTTAGGATATATTGCACACCAAAAGCTGAAGCTTGGAATTGTGTTTTTATGTGTAATCGGAGGAACCATTGCCAATCTGGCGGGCTCTTACATGCTGCGCCCGATTATTAACGGACTTACCGCAGAAGATAGAAGCGTGTCCAATCTTTTAAAGGGAATTTTGATAATGGCATGTATTTATCTTATAGCGGTACTGGCACAGTATCTGCAGCAAAGAATTATGGTTGGAATATCCCAGGGAGCAATCCAGCAGCTTCGTAATGATCTGTTCGGAAAGCTTCAAAAGCTGCCGGTGCGGTATTATGACACCAATAATCACGGTGATATTATGAGCCGCTTTACCAATGATGTGGATGCGGTGGGGGAGATGCTTAACAATACGGTAGTTCAGCTGATCTCCGGTGCAATTAATATAGTAGGAACTTTTGCGTTGATGGTTTATACCAATGTGTGGCTGACGCTTATCACGGTAGTGATGATACCGTTGATGCTTAAGGCAGTACAGTTTGTGGGCGGGAAGAGCCGGAAGTATTATCAGGCACAGCAGGCCGCTATCGGCACTCTGAATGGCTACATTGAAGAAACGGTAACAGGACAGAAGGTGGTTAAGGTATTCTGTCATGAGGATGAAGCCAGAGAGGAGTTTGAATATTTAAACAGTGACCTTAGAGGAAAGCAGATTAAAGCACAATTCTTCGGCGGTATTATGGGTCCTGTTATGGGGAACCTAAGTCAGGTCAGTTATTCACTTACGGCCTGCATCGGAGGAATTTTATGTGTGCTGAGAGGATTTGATATCGGCGGACTAACGGTGTTTGTCAATTATTCCAGGCAGTTTTCACGCCCTATCAATGAGGTGGCAATGCAGGTGAACACCATTTTTTCAGCTCTTGCCGGTGCAGAGAGAGTGTTTGCGGTGATGGATGAGGAGCCGGAGGCACAGGATGCAGAGCAGGCGGTATCAATTACGGAAGAGAATGGAAAAAGCATCTATGTAATTCCCAGGGACAACGTCATTACCGGACAGGAGAATTTTACCGCTGATGTGATCAGGGAGGATGAAGATAACTATTATAAGGAAGTAAAGGGAGCGGTAACTCTGACGGATGTAACCTTTGGCTATAATCCGGATAAGACCATTTTGAAGAATGTTTCCCTGTATGCAAAGCCGGGACAGAAGATCGCCTTTGTAGGCTCTACCGGTGCAGGGAAAACCACAATCACTAATCTGATTAACCGCTTTTACGATATTGATTCGGGTATGATTACCATTGACGGTATTCCTGCAACAGAAATAAAAAGAGATGATCTTAGAAGGAATATTTCCATGGTGCTGCAGGATACCCATTTGTTTACGGGAACAGTGCGTGAAAATATTCGATACGGGCGGCTGGATGCCACGGATGAGGAGGTAGAGCAGGCAGCCAGAACCGCAAGCGCTCACTCCTTTATCATGAGATTAGAGCATGGCTATGACACCATGCTTGAGGGAGACGGTGCCAATTTAAGCCAGGGGCAGAGGCAGCTTATTAATATTGCCCGTGCTGCGATCTCTAAGGCTCCTATTTTAATACTGGATGAAGCTACCAGTTCCGTGGATACCAGAACGGAAAAGCATATCGAAAAGGGTATGGATCGATTGATGGCTGAGCGTACCACACTTGTGATTGCACACAGGCTTTCTACCGTAAGAAATGCCAATGCCATTATGGTATTGGAGAACGGTGTCATTATTGAACGCGGCGATCATGATGATCTCTTGGCTCAAAGGGGCCGTTATTATGAGCTTTATACGGGATTAAGCGAACTGGATTAAACTGCGCGGGTATAGGATTAGCCTATATCTGGCAAGATTTTTTGGATATTGTACAAATGTGCGTCATAATGCTATACTCTGTCTATCGAAAGAAAACAGGAGGAAAGTTATTATGAAGAAATTATTAGCAGTTATACTCACAGGTGCATTTGTTGTAGGTGCACTTACAGGATGCGGTTCTAAGGGAACAGATGACAAGGTGATCAAGGTTGCAGCATCAGCTACCCCTCATGCAGAGCTTTTGGAGCAGGTAAAGCCTATTTTAGCAGAGCAGGGATATGATTTGCAGGTAACGGTTTTTGATGATTATGTGCAGCCCAATGAGGTAGTAGAGAGCGGTGACTTTGATGCCAATTATTTCCAGCATATTCCTTATCTTAACAGCTTTAATGAGGAAAAGGGAACACACCTTGTAAATGCAGGCGGTATTCATTATGAGCCTTTCGGAATTTATCCCGGTACGAAGAGCGGACTTGAAGAGGTTGCGGATGGTGACAGTGTTGCAGTTCCCAATGATACAACCAACGAGGCAAGAGCGCTGCTTCTGCTTCAGGATAACGGTTTTATTACCCTGAAGGATGGTGTTGGCCTTGAAGCAACTGTAAATGATATCGTTGAAAATCCTTTTAACCTCGAGATTGTTGAGCTGGAGGCAGCACAGGTTCCCAGAGTGTTAGGTGAGGTTGCTTTCGCAGTTATGAACGGAAATTATGCATTGGAAGCAGGTTATTCAGTTGGCAAGGATGCGCTTGCATATGAAAGCGCTGACTCTGAGGCAGCAAAAACCTATGTGAATGTAATTGCTGTAAAGGAAGGAAACGAGAATGCCGACAAGATTAAGGCATTGGTGGAAGCCCTGAAATCCGATACCGTTAAGACATATATCAATGATACTTATGACGGAGCAGTAATTCCCTTTGAATAATTGAAAAAATTGTGTATAATGTGCTTAAATGACCCTGGAATTGCGGTTCCGGGGTTGTTTATGTTTTGGAAGTATGGAATATGCGCGCATGACTATAGAGAGGAGAAGCCTATGACACTGACCCAGCTACGATATGTGATCACTATTGCGGATACCCGTTCCATGAATGAAGCGGCAAGAACGCTTTTTATTGCACAGCCCAGTCTTTCACAGGCGGTGAAGGAGCTTGAAGAGGAGATTGGTATCAGCATTTTTAACAGAAGCAACCGGGGAGTGAGTACCACTCCGGAGGGGGAGGAATTTCTCGGATATGCCAGAGCGGTGGTGGAACAGTACCGCTTGGTAGAGGATCGTTATATTGAAAAGAAAAAAAGTAAGAAGCGGTTCAGTGTTTCCACCCAGCACTACACCTTTGCGGTTAAGGCCTTTGTGGAATTGGTAAAGCAGTTTGGAATGGATGAGTATGAGTTTGCGGTACATGAGACCAAGACCTATGAGGTGATTGAGGATGTGAAGAATTTTCGCAGCGAAATCGGTATTCTTTATTTGAATGATTTTAATTCTGCTGTGCTCACTAAGCTGTTTCAAGAGTCAGGGCTGGAGTTTACGGAAATTTTTCAATGCGGTATTTATGTTTATATGTGGAAGGGGCATCCGCTTGCCGGGCAGGATGAAATTGCGCTTGAAGAACTGGAGGAGTATCCCTGTCTTTCCTTTGAACAGGGAGTAAACAATTCCTTTTATTTCGCAGAGGAGGTGCTTAGTACCTACAGGTATAAGCGTTTGATCAAGGCCAATGATCGTGCCACGCTTCTGAACCTTATGGTAGGGCTGAATGCCTATACTTTGTGTTCGGGGATTATCTGCGAAAACCTAAACGGTTCCGATTACTGTGCTGTAAAACTGAAATCGGATGAGATTATGACAATCGGTTATCTGAAAAGAAAGGGTGTAGCGTTAAGTCCTTTGGGTCAGAGATATCTGGACGAAATTAAAAAGTTCAGGGCAAGCTTGTAATTTTAATGTTTTTGAACGGCTGGTTTTAGATTTTTATGGAAAATGATAAGACGATTAAAATGAGAAAGGAACGAAGGCATGGAACAGAAAGAATTTCGCGACAGAGTTTTGGGATGCTGGCTTGGTAAAAATATAGGAGGAACCCTTGGTATGCCTATGGAGTGGGAACGAAAAAGGAATAACGTGTCCTACTACACCCATGACATTACCGGTGACCCGCTGCCTAACGATGATTTGGACATCCAAATATTATGGCTTATTGCACTTGAAGACCAGGGGATTGATATTGACGCAAAGATACTTGGCGAATATTTCAATGAGTATATGATTTTTACCCATGCGGAATACGGCACGGCTAAGACCAATCTTCGCGCAGGTCTGCAGCCTCCTGTAAGCGGCAGCTTCAACAACCGCTTTAAAAACAGCTGCGGTTCCTACATCAGGGCAGATATCTGGGCATGTCTGTATCCCGGATATCCGGAGCTGGCTGCCAAATATGCTTTTGAGGATTCCATCGTTGATCATGGAGACGGGGAGGGCGTGTATGCGGAGGTGTTCGTGGCAGCAATGGAGAGCGCGGCATTTTATGAGAAGGATGTGCGGGAACTGATTAATATCGGTCTTAGCTATATTCCAAAGGAATGTGATGTGAGTAGGGCAGTCAGGGACGCCATAGCTACCTATGACAAGGGAATGACGGTGGAGGAAAGCCGGGAATATATTATGCAGAATTATATTGGGCATCTGGAGTGGCATGCCATTTCCGAGGAGGATGAAAGAAAGGGGTATGCCGAAGGAGAGATGGGCTGGGACGTTCCCTCCAATATTATGATTATCATATATGGACTTCTTTATGGAAAGGGTGATTTTGAAAGATCCATGTGTACTGCAGTGAATTACGGTGAAGATACGGACTGCACAGCCGGAACTATTGCAGCACTATTTGGTATTATGCATGGAACCTCAATTTTTGGAGAAAAGTGGACAAAACCCATTGGAAATAAGATTGTGACCATCAGCATCAATCCCTTTTTGATGTATGGGAGAATTCCTGTAACGGTGGAGGAATTAACGGATCGGGTGCTGGTACTTCATGAGAAAGCTTTTTTGGAAAAAGGGATCGTTGACTGGAATGGGGAGAGCTTTTATGCAAGCTCATTCTTCGGTAATATCTATGATGAAATGAAGCGGGTCCGCTATCATTTCCCAGGGCTGAATGTGCGTCTTGATTACTGTGGTGATCCGGTAATCCGGGCAGGCGAGCCTAAGCGTATTAAGCTGATCCTGTCTAATACTTCAAGATCGGTTACCTCTGACAGAGTGAACGCATATCTCTATGCAAGGGAAGGATGCCAGATTTTGCCTCAGAGTGAGCAGTCGGTGTTCCTGACGATGGCACATATGGGAGACGGCATCAAGGAGGTGGAGTATGAGATTACTGTGGAGGCTCCTGTAAAGCCTGTTTACCGGTTTGTTGCGGAATTCATATATGAGGACAGCCAGAATAACCGCGCTATGGAGGTACCCTTTGTTCTGGTGTCGGAAAGCGGAAATACTGTTCCTGTTAAGTGGGAGAAGAGGGGACCGGCAGCTACGCCGAACATGCCCAGGATATAGTGAGAATGTTTGGAAAAATGATCATAGATAAAGGGTGCCTATGGCACCCTTTATCTATGATCACCGAGAAAAATAAGACCTACGGTTCCGGGACCGGAATGAGAGCCGATACTGGGCCCTACAGGCTGAATGTAAAAGTTGGTGTATCCGTATTTTTCTTCTATCATATTTTGCAGGGAACGGGCATCCTCCTCACAGTCGCCATGTACAATACCGATAAATATCTGACGGTCACGGTACTCTCCCAGCATGGTGCCCATAAGTTCCGCCATAGAATGTAAGGACTTATTTCGTCCCCGTACCTTCGAAAGCGCTACCAGCTTTCCTTCCTCATTGATTCGAAGAATGGGCTTTAAGCTGACCAGCGTTCCCACCATAGCGCTGGTCTTGGAGAGGCGTCCGCCGCGATAGAGATAATTCAAATCATCTACGGTAAAGAGAATGCACAGGTGAGGGATCATTTCCTCCACTGCATGGGCTGTTTCCTCCAATGTTTTTCCTTCCTTTTTCATTTCCACGGCCTTCATAATCAGAAGCGCTTCGCCTAAGGAGGCTGACAGGGTATCTACAACGGTGATGGTCATTTCGGGAAAGGCTTCCATGACCGCCTTGGAGGTCATGATCACATTGCCGCAGCCGCCGCTTAGGGCAGAAGAGAAGCTGATATGTAAAACATCCTTCCCCTCTTTGGCCAGGGCGGTAAAGCGGTCTTCTATTACAGCGGGGTTACTTGCCATTGTGCCAACCTTTTTAAGATTTCGCATCTCATCGTAAAATTGACTGCAGGTTAATTCCTTTCCATCCCCGTATATCTCCTCATTAACAGTGTAATAATGCGGAATAACGCAAATATTGTTCTTCTCAATATAATCCTTTGGCAAATCGCAATTACTTTCGGTGGAAATAATAAATTCTCTCATATCTGGGGACTCCTTACTTTATAATTTAAATTGCCTTATATAATAGCCTTAGGAAAAGTATATCATAGATTTATGGGAAAAGTGCAAACATAAAGAAATATAAATAAATTATAAAATTAGCACTCACCTATTGACAGTGCTAACAACAAGTGTTATATTCACAATAGAACAAACCGAATACAATTGTTAAGCCGATATGCCAGGTGGCAGAAAGGAGCGCTTATGAATATATCAAAATTTACGCAGAAATCTATGCAGGCGGTGGAAGGCTGCGAAAAGCTTGCATATGAATATGGTAATCAGGAGATCGAGCAGGAGCATTTATTATACAGCCTCCTTACGATTGATGACAGCCTGATTCTAAAGCTGATTGAAAAAATGGAAATTAATACCCAGCATTTTCTGAACAGGGTAGAGGAAGCCGTAAATAAAAGGGTTAAGGTGCAGGGCGGACAGGTTCATGTGGGACAGGATCTGAATAAGGTGTTGGTTTCCGCAGAGGACGAAGCAAAGGCACTTTCAGATGAGTATGTGTCTGTGGAGCACTTGTTCCTTGCTATGATTAAGCATCCCAACAGGGAAGTTAAGGAAATTTTCAGGGAATATGGTATTACAAGGGAACGCTTTTTGCAGGTGCTCTCAACAGTGAGAGGGAATCAGCGTGTTACATCCGACAACCCTGAGGCTACTTATGATACCCTTAATAAATATGGGCAGGAGCTTGTGGAAAAGGCAAGGGAGCAGAAGCTTGATCCGGTAATCGGAAGGGATAGTGAGATTAGAAATGTGATTCGTATTCTTTCCAGAAAGACCAAGAATAATCCGGTTCTTATCGGAGAGCCCGGTGTTGGAAAAACTGCGGTTGTGGAAGGACTGGCACAGCGTATTGTCAGGGGCGACGTGCCTCAGGGGCTTAAGGACAAGAAAATTTTTGCACTGGATATGGGAGCACTGGTGGCAGGCGCAAAATATCGGGGTGAGTTTGAAGAAAGATTAAAGGCCGTTTTGGAGGATGTAAAAAACAGTGACGGTCAGATTATCCTTTTCATAGATGAACTGCATACCATAGTGGGCGCAGGAAAGACCGACGGTGCGCTGGATGCAGGAAATATGCTTAAGCCCATGCTGGCAAGAGGTGAGCTGCACTGTATCGGAGCGACCACTTTGGATGAATATCGGCAGTATATTGAAAAGGATGCTGCATTGGAGAGGCGTTTTCAGCCGGTTATGGTTGAGGAACCTACCGTTGAGGATACCATTTCTATTCTCCGTGGTTTGAAGGAGCGCTATGAGGTTTATCATGGTGTGAAGATCATGGATAATGCACTGGTAAGTGCTGCGGTTTTGTCCAACCGCTATATTTCGGACCGTTTCCTTCCCGACAAAGCAATTGATCTGGTGGATGAGGCCTGTGCGCTGATTAAAACAGAGCTTGATTCCATGCCTACAGAGCTGGATGAACTGCAGCGAAAGGTTATGCAGATGGAGATAGAGGAAACTGCTTTGAAAAAAGAGGATGACCGATTGAGTCAAGAACGTCTGGAGACACTGCAGAAGGATCTGGCGGAGTTAAAGGAGGAGCTAAATAACCGCAAAGCACAATGGGAAAATGAAAAGGCTTCGGTTGAAAAGCTTTCCAAGCTCCGTGAGGAAATTGACGGAGTGAGCAGCCAGATTGAAATTGCTAAGAGAGAGGGAGACTACGAGAAGGCTGCAGAGCTAAGCTACAGCAAGCTTCCAACGCTTAAGAAACAGCTTGAACTGGAGGAGGAACAGGTTAAAAATAAGGACTTATCGCTGGTGCATGAAAGTGTATCGGATGAGGAGATTGCAAGGATCATATCCAGATGGACAGGAATTCCTGTTGCCAAGCTGACGGAAAGTGAGAGAAACAAGACCCTGCATTTGGATGAGGAGCTTCACAGGCGTGTGGTAGGACAGGATGAAGGCGTGACTAAGGTGACAGAGGCCATTATACGTTCCAAGGCCGGGATCAAGGATCCCACTAAGCCAATCGGTTCTTTCCTGTTTTTGGGGCCTACCGGTGTGGGTAAGACAGAGCTTGCCAAAGCCCTGGCAGCTTCCTTATTTGATGATGAGAACAGCATGGTGCGAATCGACATGAGTGAGTATATGGAGAAATATTCGGTATCCAGACTGATTGGAGCACCTCCCGGATATGTAGGTTATGAGGAAGGCGGACAGTTGACCGAAGCAGTCAGAAGAAAGCCATATTCGGTGGTATTGTTTGATGAAATTGAAAAGGCGCATCCTGATGTGTTTAATGTGCTGCTGCAGGTGCTGGATGACGGACGTATTACAGATTCCCAGGGGCGGACAGTGGATTTCAAAAACACCATCCTGATCATGACCTCCAATATCGGAGCATCCTATTTGCTGGACGGCATTGATCAAAACGGTAATATCAGCGAGAATGCAGAAAAGCTTGTGATGGAAGAGCTTCGTGCCCATTTCAGACCGGAATTTTTGAACAGACTGGATGAGACGATTTTATTCAAGCCCTTAACCAAAGACAATATCTCCGGCATTATTAAGCTGATCATAGCTGACCTGAACAGAAGGCTTTCCGATAAGGAACTGACGGTAGAACTGACGCCCGAGGCGGAAAACTACATTGTAGAAAATGCTTATGATCCGGTTTACGGGGCAAGACCTCTTAAGCGTTTCATTCAAAAGTATGTTGAAACCTTGTCTGCGAAATTGATCTTAGCCGATCAGGTGGAGCAGGGCGATAGGATTTTGATCAAGGTGGAAAACGGAGAATTGACTGCCGGAAAGGAGAATAGCAATGCAGTTACCCAATGATCCAAACATGCTTCTTAGTTATGTAAACTTAAAACTTCGAGATTTCTATTCCTCGCTTGAAAATATGTGTGATGATATGGATATCAGTCAGGCAGAAATAGAAGAGAAATTGAAAAGTATTGGATACCGCTATGATAGCGCAAGAAATCAATTTGTTTAAGAAAATGCGGCTTTGACAAGGAGCGAAGAGCTCCTTGCCGGAGCCGTTTTTTTGATAGGGAAGTTACAGTAAAATATTAGTTGGCAAATAAAACAGGGAAGAAGGATAGTCCCTCTT
>JAUNGK010000289.1 GCA_030524555.1 Bacillota bacterium
TTATTTTTGAAAATATATACTTCCTAATCTCTGCAAAATCTACTTCTCCTTTATCCTTTATACAGAGAACATCGGATACAGGTAATCTTTCATTCAATTCATAACACACTATATTTGAAAATGCATTCATTACCTGATCTATTGTTGCTTCCTTTAGCTTTACATTATAAGGCTCTGGTTGCTTTTCCGCTCTAAAATTAAACTCACGAACAGTGATTTCAGCCCACCTTGTAAACATATCTTCTACTTCTATCTGATTTATAAGATAATGCTCGCCGTAACCTTTATATCTATACGGTCCTGTATATTTTCTTCTCATCCATGATTTAATACTTTCTCCTTCCCTGTAATCATCATCCCAATAAATATCTTTATAGTTCTCTGTCGGGAATCTAAAATATACACCTGCCATTTTAGACCATGTAAGGAACTGATTTTCTGTCAATTTTTTAAATACATTCTCCGGTAAACTAAAATTATGCAGATGTCCATTCTGCCATCCAAACATTCTCAAAATCGCATAATTCAAAGCATGTAATGTTATATCAGCCGGAACCAGAATATCTCTTGATATCGCCTGTTTTACAGATCCATATTTTTTTAGAATCTGCATTTCTTCTTCATCCACGTACGTCAAATCCAGTTCCAAATGCAACCTCATTACATTACCATTTTCCTTTTCTTCTTTTTTGAATTCAAGAATTTTATTATTTTGCATTTCTGCCATCCTTCCTGACATCATATTCCTATCCATTATCTTTAACACCTGCATAGATGCAGCTTTTTTCATTCTATTTCTGTATTTATTTGAGCGCAAAGCCTCTTTAGTCAGTTCTTCATCTCCATATACACCTCTCTCATAAGGCATATATGCCTGCACATTTTTTATTGACATATACAATGTATTGGCTATTTCTTCTGTCGTCATCCCTTTTTTCAAAAGCTCTCCAATTTTTATACTGGTATCACTCTCCCATAATCCTTCCGTAATCAGAATTTTACGCACTTTAACCGTAGAAACACCGGTTGCCTTAGAAGTCTCCAAAATAGAATTATTAGTTGTATATGAATCTATGACTGCTTTAACTTGCATTCCTGTAATTTGGCCCATATAATTTCCTCCGTTGCAATTACTATACCTTTGATGTTATTTCGTGTCAACCTAATCTTTACAAGAAGAATAAATACTTTCTATTCTATTTCTAATCCAAACCGTTCACACCAGTCCATCCTACAATCCGCAAGCTTCCTTAATCTTCTCAAATCCTCTTCCCCATACTTCAATCATACAACTTTTAAAGAAAATATTTGCCGATTTCAAATTATATGGTTTAGATGAATACTTCATAAACGCTAATCTGAATTGGATTCCAACTGCTGTAATCCTTAGGGATTGCTGATTTTCTGTTGCCAAAGTGTTGCCACTAACCTTTCGCTATAAATTTACAACACTCCATATATTTTTCTCGGAGCATTTTTATTCGTTTATATGTACGAGCATTTCCATAATGCCCTCGTTCCATCATAGTGTTTAGTGTAAATTCAATGTATTCAAACTCCTCGGAAAATAACTTGAGCCGGCTGCTTTTCTTTGCTTTTTTAAGATTTATTATCCATATTCTGCAAAAAAGCTCTTGTATTTGTGCTAGCCCCAATTTTTAAAGCCAAAACATAGCCAGCCGATCCACCATTTTCTTCTTATCTGCCCTATCTACATGGTGCTAGCACCATGTAATTATTACACCAATAAAGAAAAGCTATCCACGCTCTCTCAGCTTTTCCGCTTTTTGCTCAATCTCTTTGGCGGTATGCTCACTTGTCAGCATCAGATGATTTCCGGCGATTGTGTATTCCCATTCTATGTATTCTTCCGTTATCGGAAACATATCCTGTATCAGAAATGCGCTTTCCCGGCTATCGTCCAATTTGACAATATGGAGAATATCGCACGGTTTCCCGGCTTTTTCTCCATAATCCGTCTGTATTTATCAATACGTCTGGACAACGGTATCATCCAGTATATTCAAG
>JAUNGK010000052.1 GCA_030524555.1 Bacillota bacterium
AAACCGGTGCTAATGTTTCAATATTTTTGTGACATTTTCAAAAATGCTTGACACAGGTTTTTAATTCAGTTGACCAAACAATCTATAAGCGATACAATTTTATTAATTATACTCCGTTTTGGGAAAGGCGTAGCGAGTTTATGATTTCAATATTAGCAAAGCTTTTTATTAAAAATTCTGATGATACATCCAATCCTTTGGTGAGGCAGGCCTACGGTGTACTGTGCGGTGGAGCGGGGATTGGCTTTAATGTACTTTTGTTTCTGGTTAAATTTGCTGCAGGTCAGATTTCCGGTTCAATTGCCATTACGGCAGATGCCTTCAACAATCTTTCGGACGCAGGCTCCTCTATTATCACTTTGGCGGGCTTTAAGATGGCCGGACAGAAGCCGGACAATGAGCATCCCTTCGGGCATGGAAGAATAGAGTATATTTCAGGACTTTTAGTGTCGGTAATCATATTGCTGATGGGGGTGGAACTGTTTAAGTCTTCCTTAGACAAAATTATCCATCCGGCGCCAATAGAAGCCAGCTGGCTGATAGTAGGCATTCTGGCGGCCTCCGTCTGTATTAAGCTGTATATGTTCTTTTATAACCGCCAGATCAGCAGAAAGATTGACAGTGCGGCAATGATGGCTACAGCTAAGGACAGTATCAGTGACAGCGTTTCGACGATGGTAGTTTTATTCACCACCATACTGGCGTTCCGGGCAGATGTACAGATCGATGGATGGTGCGGTATTCTGGTGGCTTTGTTTGTTCTCTGGACAGGATATGGAGCCATGAAGGATACGGTCAGTCCGCTGTTAGGGCAGCCGCCGGAGCCTGAATTTGTTAAAAAGATAGAAGAAATTATTATGGAATATAAGGATCAGGGAGTGTTAGGCATCCATGATCTGGTAGTTCATAATTACGGTCCGGGCAGAGTGATGATGTCAGTGCATGTGGAAGTGCCTTCAACCGGAGATATTCTGGTTCTTCACGATATGATTGATTTAATTGAACACAGACTTGCTAAGGAGCTTCGGTGCAGTGCGGTGATTCATATGGATCCTATCTGTGTGAATGATGAAGAAACCAACAGAATAAAGGAGAAGGTGGCGCAGATTGTCGGAGGGATGGAAGGGAACGTGAACTTCCATGATTTTCGCATGGTGCATGGACCTACTCATACTAATTTGATATTTGACGTGGTAGTGCCTTATGACTATGGCATGTCGGATAAAGAGGTGCGGGACTATATCCAGGAAAAGGTTTATGAAATAGACCAGAATTTTTTTGCGGTTATAGATGTGGATAAAGCATACGCATAATAAGGAGCAATGGGGGATATGGGAAAAGAGAGAGGGGCAGTTTCAACATATTATATTATTTTTTGTATCTTGGAAGTTGTTTTGCTGCTTATTGGAGTTTTTAGAATTGGAAGGGAAGAAAGGCTGTACTTTCACTTTGGAGAAGAAAATATTCAAGCAGTTGAGGAAATGCTTTGTACCGACAGTATCAGGCTTGATAAGGGGATTTATGATATAACCGTAAGATTTGAAGCCAGTGAAGGCGGAAGCATCAGTGTGTCGGGAAACGGCAAAGGGCCTCGAAGCATTTATGCGGATATTGTGTGGATTTCTGCAAATGATACATCCAAGACCTTTCAGATTTGGGCAAACGACCCATTGGAATGGTTCCAGGTAAAGGTATCTTCAAACGGCGGAGAGCTCTCTGTAAAGGAAGTGGAGATAAGGACGGCGGATCAGTCAAAGAGCTATCAAATGGTGTGCTGGTTTCTTAAGCTTGCACTTGTCAATATTCTTGTATCCTGTTATTTATTAAGAAACAAATTAAAGAAATATTCCGTAGAAATTATGGGGATAGCGGGAATTACCTTTCTGGCTTCAGTGGCAATGATGGCAAGATATATACTGCCGGGACATGACTTATCTTTTCATCTTTTAAGAATTGAAGGACTGAAGGAGGGACTCATATCAGGGGCTTTCCCGGTAAGGATTCAGCCTAATTGGTGCAATGGCTGGGGCTATGCGGTTTCTGTTATGTACGGCGATACAATGCTCATTCTGCCGGCAGTTATGCGGATGCTTGGATTTACCGTGCAGACGGCTTACAAGACCTTTGTGATTATGATTAATCTTATGACAGCCTTGACCGCATGGTATTGCTTTTATAAGATTTGCAGGAACCGGTATGTTTCGCTTCTGGGAAGCCTTATGTATACCGCTGCACCCTATAGACTGTGTTGTATTTATATCAGGGCTGCATTTGGGGAATACGTTGCAATGATGTTTCTGCCCCTTATTGCACTTGGCTTTTGGTATGCCTTTTGCGAAAAGACGGATAGAGAGGATTACGGAAAGAAGTATCTGGCGCCGGTGATTGGCTTTTCGGGGCTTATACAAACCCATATTTTGACTTGTCAGATGACTGCAATTTTTATTGTGCTTTTGTGTCTGATTATGATAAAAAAGGTATTGCGTAAAAAGACGTTTATATATTTAGCCAAAATTGTATGTCTGACTGTTGCTGCGAATTTATGGTTTTTAGTTCCCTTTTTCAGGTATTTCAGAGAGGATTTGGTTTGCAGCGCCGCAACGGAAATGGCTGCCGATTATCAGATACTGGGAGTCAGCCTGGCAGAGCTTTTTGCACAGGAAACATCAGGCTATTATGCTTACAACTGGTCGGAGCTCGTAAGCCTTGGAAGAAAATTTTCCATTCCCCTGGGAAATGGATTGCTGCTCTGTGCAGTATTTGGGATTCTGGTGTTGTGGAATGACAAAATAAAAGACAGGAAGGCAGTACAGGTTGTATTGGCCTTCGGACTTTTGTCGGTATGGATGGCGACAAACCTTTTTCCCTATCATACACTGCAGATTTATATGCCGAAGGTGGCAGCTTTTCTGGCGAAGCCGGGACTTCCCTATCGTTACCTGAGCCTTTCCTGTCTGTTTTTGGCGCTGCTTGGTGTACTGATTTTTGCCAAAACGGAAAACCGGTTAAAGCAGAATTTTATGATTGCAATGTTCTTTGTAATTGCGGGGGCAGCTGTTTACCAGGCCTTTAGTTTTTCTTATCAAACGCTTTACAGCGGAGAATACAGGGTCAACTATGACGGTGCATCCATCAGCACTATGGAACTGATGGGAAAAGAGTACCTTTATCAGGGAACGGAAATAGAAATTGCAGAGGTAGATAAAACAGCGGGCGGTATGGCTGTTACAATTTTGGATAGCAGCAAAAGGTATAATTCTATGGAGGTTACCTGCAGGGCGGAAGGACCGGAGGCATTTCTGGAGGTGCCTATGTTTTATTATCCGGGATATACGGCCTATGACCTGAATACAACAGGGGAAATAATGGAAGTTGTGCGGGGAAGCAATAACAGGATCAGAGTGAAGCTGCCGGAGGGATATGAAGGAACTGTACGGATACGGTTCAAGGAGCCCGTAAGCTGGAGAATTGCGGAGCTTATTTCGGTTCTGACCATGCTTGGGATACTGGCGTGGCGGCTTGGTAAAAAGCAATTTTGGGGGAGAGATCAGTGGAGCAAGGTAGGAACATGGTAAGATGGCTGATGAACCGAAAAGAAGTGAGGTTTGCAGTTGGGATTTTAGTCATTGCAGTGCTGACTGAAATAATTATCTTTAATTACAGGCATTGGGAATCTGTTTCCAATAAAGAGATTACAGAGTTTGATGTGCATTTGTCAGAGGCGTTTATAAAGCAGGAGGATAGTACTTATCTTGTAGGAGAAGGTGATAAGTACCTGGAATTTGACAATATCAATGCACAAATGGAAACTTTGTTTATTGACATAACGCTGTTAGATGAGGAAGAGGGATACAATGAGGCAGTGATGCTGTATCAATCGGCCAGAGACGAGTCTCATGAGGAGTATTACTGGATTCCGGATCGTGAAATTTGGCATTCCCAGGAAAAGAGCCAGTATTTGACCTATCATTTTTATGGTATCTGTAAGGGTCTTAAAATAACACCGGTATTAAATACCGGGGCTCATGTGAGGATACAGTATACTTTAAATCCGGTGGTTCCCATGTTCTTTTCCTGGTGGAGAATAGGGATACTCTGGACGGTGATTATGCTGTGTTACCTGTTTCGTCCTTCCTCCCCAATATATGATATCGTATTTTTGGAAATGAAGCGGGCTAAAAATATTGCTTTGGTTATCTTTTTGTTGGGAAACATGCTGCTGCTGTATTTGGTTTCGGGGTTAAATCCCTTTTTTCAGCAGGAAAATACAGCGCACCAAAGTGAGTATCAGGCCTTGGCGGAAGCGCTCAGTGACGGTCAGCTTTATTTGCATGAGGAGCCGGCAGATTCCTTAAAAAGCATGGAAAACCCGTATGATTATGCGCATCGGGCACAGGTAGTGGAGGCGGCGGGAGAATATTTTCTATGGGATCATGCTTATTATGAAGGAAAGTATTACGTGTACTTTGGCGTAGTACCGGCGGTTTTGTTTTATTTGCCTTATTACAGGCTGACGGGAGGAGCTCATTTACATAACAGGCAGGTGATTCTAATCGGCGCAGCTATGCTGCTTTTGGCATTTGCGGGACTAATCTGCCAGGTGATCAGGCGGTGGTTTCCAAAGACAAGTCTGGGTGTATGGATATTGTTGTCAGAGCTGATGGTGATTGGCTGCGGTTTGATTTATATGTGTAAACGGACCGACATGTATACGGTTCCGATTATTACGGGATTAGGTCTGGGATTTTTGGGACTCTTAAGCTTTTGGTGTGCGGACAGGGATGGAAAATTATTCCCTCCACTGGTGGCACTTGGGAGCTTTTTGACTGCACTGGTGGCGGGGTGCAGGCCCCAGTTATTTTTGGTGATCATATTTACCCTGATTATTCTCCGGCGTTATATCTTTTCCATCAGCTATCTGAAGACCAGGGAGGGCAGGGTGAATGCTGCGGCCTTTGCGGCGCCTATGATTATGGTGGCGGCGCTTCTTATGTGGTATAACTATGCCAGATTTGGCTCCGTGTTTGATTTTGGTGCAAATTATAATTTGAATTTTAATGATATGAGGGGCAGAGGCTTTGTAGGAGACCGCATTCCTCTCGGAGTTTGGGCGTACCTGCTTGCACCGGTGAAAGCGGCACTGACATTTCCCTTCGTGGAAGCCAACTATTTTAATACGAATTATCTGGGAGTTACCATATCGGAGGCTACATACGGAGGATTGTTCGCCTGCAATTTGTTTGTATGGTTATGTCCGCTTTTGGTGGTTTTCAGGAAACGGATAAGAAGATGCAGCGCATCTGCACTTGCCGCTGCGGGGATGGTAATCGGACTTGTTATTGTGATTGTGGATACCCAGATGGCCGGAATATTAATGAGGTATTTCAGTGATTTTTCAGTCTTCTTTTTGTTTGTGGCGCTGCTTACCTGGCTTTTATTTTTTGAACGTGTACAAAAGGGCGCCCTGAGGGACGGGCTTTTATTGTTCCTTTTCGTATGCCTGTTGATTTCGGTTGTTTATCAGGGACTGATATTTTTTAGTGATACGGGAGAGGCACTGCGGGATTTAAGAAAAGATCTGTATGCGCAGGTTAAGTATCTGGTAATGTTTTGGCTGTAAGGAGGGAAAAAGATGATTAATGTGATATGTTTATTGATAATCATTGGAATTTTGCTGGTGATGCTTTTGGAAAAATGGGAAGGAAGATTGGGAGGTAATATAGACGTAGGTTCAGGCAGCCCATCATTAAACTATAAAAAAGGCTTTTATTTTCTGGTTATTTATGGGCTGATTGCGGTACGGTGTATCGGCCTTGGCAGTATTCCCGGTGGCTTCAATCAGGATGGAGCTATGGGGGCAGTGGACGCATTAGCACTATCCCAGTACGGAACGGATCGATTTGGAACATGGCTCCCGGCTCATTTTAAGGCATGGAGCTATGGACAGATGAGTGTGCTTTTATCCTATTTTACAGTTCCCTTTATTAAGCTGTGGGGGCTGTCAAGCCTGACGGCACGGCTGCCTATGTGTATTGCAAGCCTTCTTGGAGCAGGAGCTGTTTATAGAATTGTGAAAGAGATGTATTCCCGTAATGCGGCTCTTATTGCCCTGATTTTTCTGGCAATTAACCCGTGGCATTTTATGCAGAGCAGGTGGGCGCTGGACTGCAATTTGTTTCCCCATATGTTTGTGATCGGTTTATATTTATTGTATAAGGGAATAGAAAGGCATAAGTATTTATATTTTTCCATGGTATTTTTTGCGCTGTGCATGTACTGCTATGGTGTGGCTTTTTATATGGTTCCCTTTTTCCTGCTTATCACCTGCATAATTCTGCTTGTAGAAAAGCAGGTTAAGATAAAGTCAGTATTGATTTGTGCAGCGATATACTTTTCCTGCTCCTTTTCCATCTATGGTACCATGCTGATTAACTTTATGGGCTGGGAAACGGTAAGGCTGCCTTTTGTAACCATGCCTTATTTTGAGGGAAGCGTGCGTGCCAATGATATTGTGTTCTTTTCCGAGGAACCCTTAAAGCAGCTGGCAGTCAATTTCAGAGCGCTGATAAATGTTGTCTTTTTGCAGAAGCCTGATTTAATATGGAATGCAATTGATGATTTCGGAACCATGTATCTGTGTTCGATGCCCCTCATTTTATTGGGAGTGGGCATTACCATCTATCAGTTGATCAAATCTGAGGACAGCCATCGAAGGCATGGGTGCATCTTGCTTTTAACTTACTGGGGATGCAGTATTTTTACAGGGCTTTGTATCAATTCAGTAAATGTAAACAGAATTAACATTATTTTTTACAGTCATATTATTTTTGCGGGAATTGCAATTTACTATATTGTAAGGTCATGGCGGAAGATGGCGTTTTTATTCATAGGTGTTTACGGACTTTTGAGCATCCTGTTTTTTAATCATTATTTTACTACTTGGGCGCAGCAGATGGAGGATGTATTTTACAGTGATTTTCTGGAGGCCGTTCAATATGCGGGAGAGCTGGAATGCGATTATTATTACATTACACCGGATACCCAGTATGAGGGCTCTGCCAATGTCAGTGAAATTCTTACGATGTTTGCACAGCAGATAGACGCCCGGTATTATCAGGGGCAGACTAATCGTTTCATGGGAAATGAAATTTCTTTTTTGGACAGATATAAATTTAGAAATCCTTCACCGGAGGAGATCAATACCCGGCAGTATACGGCGTATGTGGTTAAAACTGACAAAATTTCTCAATTCAACGAAGAGGAGTTCTGGATTAAGCGGTTTGACAGCTATAGCGTGGCGGTGCCCCGCCAATATGTGACCTGGTAGAGTGTTTGGGTGTTGCAAGACGCTGAAAAAGCGTGTATAATGCCTTTGGTGAGATTGTTACTAAAATAACAAATAGATAGAATAGAAACAACATGGAAAGAGGAGAGAGCAAGATGAAAAAACCCACAGTGTTAATGATTTTAGACGGCTATGGTCTGAATGAAAATAAGGAACATAATGCCGTAGCGGAAGCGAAGACGCCGGTTATGGATAAGCTTATGGCAGAGTGCCCCTTTGTGAAAGGTAATGCCAGCGGAATGGCAGTAGGCCTTCCTGAAGGTCAGATGGGAAATTCCGAGGTCGGGCATCTTAACATGGGCGCAGGCCGCATTGTATATCAGGAGCTTACCAGAATTACCAAAGAAATTCAGGACGGAACCTTTTTTGAAAATCCTGCGCTGCTTAAGGCAGTTGAAAACTGTAAGAAGAATGATTCAGCGCTTCATATGTTCGGGCTTCTTTCAGACGGCGGCGTTCACAGCCACAACACCCATTTGTATGGGCTGCTTGAACTGGCTAAGAGAAACGGACTTTCCAAGGTATATGTACACTGCTTCTTAGACGGACGGGATACACCTCCTGCAAGCGGAAAGGGTTATGCAGAGGATTTGGAAGCTGAGATGAAGAAGATCGGCGTGGGTGAGATCGCATCTGTTACAGGACGTTACTATGCAATGGACAGAGATAACAACTATGACAGAGTTAAGCTTGCCTATGATGCGCTTACAAAGGGAGAAGGACTTACAGCGGCAAGCGGGCCCGAGGGCATTCAGGCGTCCTATGACAGAGGAGAGACAGATGAGTTTGTTAAGCCTACCGTAGTGGTTAAGGCTGGCAAGCCGGTTGCTACTATTAAGGACGGCGATTCCGTAATCTTCTTTAATTTCAGACCTGACCGTGCAAGAGAGATTACCAGAAGCTTTTGTGATGATGATTTCAAGGGCTTTGAAAGAGGAAACAGACTGAATATCACTTATGTGTGCTTCTCAGATTACGATCCTACCATTCCCAATAAGGAGGTTGCTTTCCATAAGATCTCCGTTACCAATACCTTTGGTGAATGGCTGGCTGCTAATAATATGAAGCAGGCAAGAATAGCAGAGACAGAGAAATATGCTCATGTTACTTTCTTCTTTAACGGCGGTGTTGAGGAACCCAACGAGGGAGAGGACAGAATTCTTGTTAATTCTCCTAAGGATGTTGCAACCTATGACCTTAAGCCTCAGATGAGCGCTTATGAGGTTTGCGATAAGCTGGTTGATGCAATTAAATCCGGCAAATATGATGTGATTATTATCAACTTTGCTAATCCTGATATGGTAGGACACACCGGCGTGGAAGCAGCTGCAATTAAGGCTGTGGAAGCAGTGGATGAATGTGTTGGAAAAGCGGTTGATGCAATTAAGGAGGTAAACGGACAGATGTTTATCTGTGCAGACCACGGAAATGCAGAGCAGCTTGTTGACTATGAGACAGGTGCACCTTTCACTGCACATACCACCAATCCGGTTCCTTTCATTCTTGTAAATGCGGATCCTGCGTATACCTTAAGGGAGGGCGGATGCCTTGCAGATATCGTTCCTACCATGATTGAAATGATGGGAATGAAGCAGCCTGAGGAAATGACGGGAAAATCCTTGATTATCAAAAAGTAATAGCCATAAATGACATGAGTTTTGTTATGAAAGCGGGAGCGTGGATGCGTTCCTGCTTTTGCTTATATATAGGTAACAGCTCAGCTTTTTCGTTTATTAATCTTTTATTAAGGTGTGAGCACGTTTCTTGACACAAGCAAAGTGATTTTGTAACATAAGTGTATTAATAATGATAGTACACTAAACACACTAATAAAGGGAGAGGTGTACATCAGAAAGGAAGCGGAATGATACTCATAGATTACAGAGATACAAGGCCTATCTATGAACAGGTGGTTGAACGGTTCAGAATGTTGATTCTACGTGGGATCATCGGACCAGATGAAAAGATGCCTTCCGTGCGGAATTTGGCGGTGGATCTTTCTATCAATCCCAATACCATCCAGCGGGCATATGCGGAGCTGGAGCGGCAGGGCTATATTTACACTGTTAAAGGAAAAGGGAACTTTGTTGCGGAGAACAGTCAGCTGCTGCAGAAGTATAAAGAAGAAATATTTGTGCAGCTTTCGGATATCTGCCGGGCAGCCTTTGAAGTCGGTATTACCAAGGATGAACTGGTACAGTGTATCAATGAGGGAGGAGCGTATGATTGAAATCAGAAATGTAGTTAAAAGCTACGATCAAATAAAAGCGGTGGATAATGTCAGTGTGACCATTAAGGAAAATACAGTGTTTGGGCTGATTGGAACCAATGGCGCAGGTAAGAGCACCGTGCTTAGAATGCTGGCAGGAGTACAGCAGCCGGATGCAGGAGAAATTTCTGTGGATGGATTACCGGTATTTGACAATATGGAGGCAAAGCGAAGGATATACTTTATTGCCGATGATCCATATTTTTTTGCCAACTCCAATGCAATAGATATGCAAAGGTATTTGTGCAGTATTTATCCGGAGTTTGCAGTGGAGGATTTTTACAGCTATCTGATCAACTTTGGGCTGGATAAAAAGAGAAGAATTAACACCTATTCCAAGGGAATGAAAAAGCAGCTGGCACTGATTTGTGGTGTATGCAGCGGAACCAAATATCTTCTTTGCGATGAAACCTTCGACGGACTGGATCCTGTTATGCGGCAGGGTGTTAAAAGTATTTTTGCCAGTGAGATGGAACGCAGGGGATTGACTCCTGTCATTGCATCCCACAATCTGCGTGAACTGGAGGATATCTGTGATCATATCGGTCTTTTGCATAAGGGCGGAGTGCTTTTGTCCAAGGATCTGGAGGATATGAAGTGCAATATTCAGAAGATTCAGTGTGTGTTTAAAACCATAGATGATGAGGCAAAGGTTATATCCTCTCTGGATATTATGAAAAACGAGAAGAGAGGCTCGTTAAATGTTATGACGGTACGGGGGAATAAGGCAGAAATACTTGCTATTTTTGCTACGGTAAATACGGTATTTTTTGAGGCACTGCCTCTTTCCCTTGAGGAAATATTTATCAGCGAGACGGAGGTGGTAGGCTATGACATCAAAAAGCTCATTCTTGGCTAGTATGAAGGAAAACAGTAAAAGGCGCTTGTATGTGTGGATATTATCTATAGCTGCTTTTGTGCTTATTTTTCCGATTTATGTTTCATTGTTGATTAATCGGATAGTATCGCAGACGGAACAGCTTACCAAGGATTTTGGTGCTGCGGCTGCCGGGGAAATCGTGCATGGTAAATTAATTGAAATGATGCAAAGTACCCTTGGAATTTCCTTTCTCCTTTTTGCAATGACTGTAGTGCTGGCAGCTGGATGTGCCGTGCAGGGGTTTTCGTGGCTTTACAGCAGAAAAAAGATTGACTTTTATTACGGAATGCCTGTAAAGAGAAGTAAAAGGTTCCTTGTGATCTGGCTTAACGGCATTCTTATATATATCATTCCCTATCTCATTGGTATTGTGTTGTCAATGCTGATTGCAGCAGGAAATCACGGCATGAGCGGAAGTGTTTTCAAAACAGCCATGCAGGGGCTTGGCCTGCATCTTCTGCTTTATCTGTGTATATATCATCTGGCAATTTTTACGGTTATGCTGACGGGACATGTGGTGATAACGGGAATGGGCTTTGCAGTACTCTGTCTGTATGAGTTTGTAGTGAGCCAGGTGAATTATGGATATTGTAATCTGTTTTTTCGGTATTTCAGCGGTTATGGGATTGAAGGGAACCCGGTATTTTCACCGATTAGTATGTATATAAAGATTGCAGACGCTTCCGATGGTATGATTGCGGACGGACAGCTGAACATGATTGTGAGGATGGCTGTTTTTGCGGTTGTTCTGGGTGTGCTGGCTTATTTCTGTTACCTGAAGCGTCCCGCAGAAGGAGCCGGAAAATCTATGGTTTTTGGCTTTACCAAACCCATAATTAAGATTTTAATGATTGTACCGTTTGCACTATTAGTAGGCCTATTGGTGTCAGATACTGTCAATTTTTATCCGGAAAACAGCATGGACGGCATCGGCTATATCATTTTAGCATTGGTGCTTACGGTAGTGCTCGGAAGTGCAGCTGTTCAGGCAATCTATGATTTTGATATTAAGGGGATGCTGAGGGGAAAGTCCCATATTGTAATAAGCGGCGTTTTGGTGGCACTTATTTTCCTCATCTACCGCTATGATCTGCTGCACTATGATGACTATATTCCCGAGGCGGATAAGGTGGAGAGCGTGGCGTTTATTCCCGACGACTATGAAATGGTAGGAGGCTATATAAGCGGATATGTTGACACCGAGGAAGGCGGAATGTATATCTATGACTATGCAAGAAAATATATGTACCTGACCGATGCTGCTGATGTGTGTCAGCTGGCTGACATTTCCATGCAGGAATATAACAAGTATAATTGGAATGACAGTGATGCGGATGACGGCGAAACGGACTGCTGCTGGTCCAATGCATTGGTTATTTACCGCCTGAAGAACGGAAGGGAGGTTGTTCGTAATCTTTGGGTTAATGTGGAGGATGAGCAGACAGCAAAGCTTCTTGACAATATTACCGGTTCTGCAGAATTTAAGGAAGGCTACATGATGGGAGCTTCTGAGCGGCTGGACGAGGTTTTGGAGCAGGAACAGTATACGGTAAGGGCCTATTACGGAAATATGATCTATCAGCATAAGATGAGTGAGGCGGAGCTGAAAGAGCTGCTGGCATGTTACCGCAGGGATATGGAAACTTTTAGCTTTCTTAAGGGAAAGGAAAGTGTGCCTGTAGGAGCTGTTAGAATAGAATTGGAAAAGGTTCTTTCCGAATCGTGGTATGGTGGATATTCGAGATCCAGTTCGATTATGGAGCTGGGCATGAATATATATCCGTTTTTTGAAAACAGTATTTCCTGTCTGAAGGAAATGGGGTATTACATGGATGCACAGGTTGATATAGAGGACATTGCGCAGATACAGGTAGTGAATTATAACAGCGAGGCGGCAGAAAGGCTGCGTGAACAGCAAAAGGCATCAGCAGGTGCCGATACCATTCTGGCAGAGGGAACTGAAATGGCAGATACACGATACAATGCAACCTCTGTCAATGAAGTGGAAACCAGTGTTTATGCTGATTATACGCAAAGCGGGGAAATAGAGCAGATTATTTCCTGTACCTATCCCGTAGAATTTTTGAACCGGAGATGGGATAATGGCAGGGCAGGTGATGATGAGTATGATGTGATTATATACTTTAAGCCAAGCAGTGAGATTGCTAAGGAATATGGAAGCAGTGTCCACTACTGCTTTGTGGAAGGAGAAGTGCCGGAATTTGTGCAGGAGGATACTGCATATAAGGATTGACGGAAATGTTATCTAAATTAGTGCGGGTAAATAACTCTAATTAGTGTATGGAAATTGAACTGTAAATAAGATAAAATAAAACTGATACTTGGCATGCGTCCGGGTATCAGTTTTATTATTATATGGATAATTGATGGGAGGAAGCTGCAATGACAGTAAGACAGGAAGGGAACAAGCTTATTATTGGCAATGGTGCAAGTCAGGTATGGATTGAAGCATGGGGCCGAAACTCTGTGAGGGTCAGAATGACCTGTGAGCCAAGAATGGATGAGAACGACTGGGCATTGACGGAAAAGGTTGAGGAATGTATACCTCAGATTACAGTACGGGAGCTGGACATTACAGATCCATGGTATAAGGGCGAAGAATGGGCTAAGTACCATATGATGGGAAAGGAATATACCATGGTGAATGGGAAGATTACCGTAAAAATCAATCCGGAAGGGTGGATCAGCTTTTACAATCAAAAAGGAGAACTTTTGACAGCTGAATATTGGCGTAACAGAGACCGTGTATGCCGTTATGCGGTTCCAATCGGAGTAGCCGGCAGAGAAATGAAGCCTGTTTCAGGAACTTCTGACTTCGCACTTACTGCCAGGTTTGAAGCTTTTGATGATGAGCGCATTTACGGTATGGGACAGTATCAGGAAAAGAATTTGAACAAGAAGGGCGCTGTTTTGGAACTGGAGCACAGAAACAGTCAGGCAAGTGTTCCCTTTATGGTATCCAGCAGAGGCTATGGGTTCTTCTGGAATAATCCGGCAGTCGGAACGGTAGTTTTTGGCGCTAACAAGACGGAATGGCATGCCAAATCTACCCGCAAGATGGATTATTTCATTACTGCAGGGGACACACCGGCAGAGATATTGGAGCAGTATAGTGCCGCTACGGGAAGAACGCCCATGATGCCAGAGTACGGCATGGGATACTGGCAGTGCAAGCTTCGTTACAGAACCCAGGAGGAGCTTTTAAGTGTGGCAAGAGAGCACAAGAGAAGAGGACTTCCTATGGATGCCATTGTAGTTGACTTCTTCCACTGGACCATGCAGGGTGAGTTTAAATTTGAGCCCAGAGACTGGCCTGACCCGGATGCCATGGTTAAAGAATTGAAGGAAATGGGCATTGAAACGGTAGTTTCCGTGTGGCCTACGGTGGACGAGCGCTGTGAGAATTATAAGGAGATGTCCGAAAAGGGATATCTGGTACGGAATGACAGAGGAAATGCCAATCATATGACATGGATGGGTAATACCACGTTTTATGATACTACTCATCCGGGGGCAAGAGAATTTGTATGGAATAAATGTAAAGAAAATTATTATAAAAAGGGCATTCGTATTTTCTGGCTGGATGAAGCGGAACCGGAATACGGTACCTATGAATTTGATAATTACCGTTATTATGCAGGCCCGGCGCTGCAGTGTACCAATATTTATCCTGTCATGTATGCCAAAGGCTTCTATGACGGATTAAAGGCAGAGGGTGAGAAGGAGATCATGAGTCTGGTTCGCTGTGCATGGGCGGGAAGCCAGAAATATGGTGTATTGACCTGGTCAGGCGATATCAGTTCAACCTTCCGTGCTATGAGGGAACAGCTTCAGGCGGGCCTCAATATGGGTATGGCAGGAATACCATGGTGGACATCCGACATCGGAGGCTTCATCGGCGGAGATATCAAGGATCCTGCTTTCCAGGAGCTTTTACTGCGTTGGTTCGCATGGGGGGCATTCTGTCCGGTATTCAGAATGCATGGTGAGCGTTCTCCCTGGTATGAGAGAGAACAGGAGTTTATTAACGGCGTAAGGCAGCTTACTTCTGGCCAGGATAATGAAGTTTGGAGCTTTGGCGAAGAAAACTATGAGATTCTAAAGAAATATCTTTTCATTCGTGAAAAGCTTCGTCCTTATATCAGAGAATGCATGAAAGCCGCAAGCAAAACCGGCGAACCTGTTATGAGGCCGTTGTTCTTTGATTTCCCGGAGGATAAGCATGCATGGGAGGTAGAGGATGCCTACATGTTTGGAAAAGATGTGCTGGTGGCACCGGTGATGGAAGCCGGAGTTGTAGAAAGAGAGGTATATTTGCCGATGGGAGCAGAGTGGACGGAAGTGTCGACAGGCAGGAAACTGACAGGCGGACAGACAGTTACCGTAGATGCCCCAATTGATGTAATTCCAGTTTTTACCAGAAATGATGAGGTAAATTCACTTTTTTGTTGAAAATGCACAAATGAGTGATCGAAACAAATTTTTAACAAGCTGGCAAAGTAAGAAAATGCTAATATAATTTTAATAAAATTTATATTTGCGCAGAAAAAACAAACAGATAAAGCAATATAGTTTTATAATTAAACTAAAAAGCGTAAAAATTAATTTACGGACCGATCAAACCGCTTGATGCAGAGTGAACGGTCCGTAAAAAATGAGCAAAATAGTTTTAAAAAATAAAGCGGAGAGGTCTTGAAAAAGCCGTAAAAACGCCATAAGATACATAAAAATCAATCAATTAAAAGGTGACATAATATTTTTATAATTTTAAGATAGGCATTATTAACAAATCAGAAAAAATGGGTTAAAAATACTTGATTTGAAGTAAAAAAATAGATTATAATTAGGCTAACAAAATAGATAAAAAGTAGATTGTATAGTTTGTACAATTTATAGGCTTGCATAGAGAGGCATAATGGTTAATTTTGTATTAATTTTAAGGAGGAAGTATCATGAAGAAAGTTTCTAGGCGTACAAAGCGGATGGTGGCAATTATCATGGTGTATATGATAGTGGTTGTCAATGTTATTGCCGCTTATGCAAGTTCCGAGGAGACGGTAATTGAATATGAAGTGACTGAGAATGCTGGCGGTGGCGGCGATGAAGGCGTTACGGTTACTACAGTGGCAAAGGAGGAAGCCCCTGAGCAGCCTGCAGAACCTCAGCAGCAACA
>JAUNGK010000053.1 GCA_030524555.1 Bacillota bacterium
AAATCTCTTTATGGTCACCAAAAACGGTATTGTTAAGAAAACCAATATTATTGAATACAGCAATGTGCGGAAGAATGGTCTTGCCGCTATAAATCTTCGTGAAGATGATGAACTGATAGAGGTTAAAATTACGGACAAGGATACGGAAATTTTCCTTGTAACAAAATATGGTATGTGTATTCGTTTTAAGGAGATAGATGTACGTTCTACGGGAAGAACCTCAATGGGCGTTATCGGTATGAATCTTGGGGATGGAGATGAAATTATAGGAATGCAGCTTGATCATCAGGGTGATTCACTTCTTATCGTATCTGAAAACGGCATGGGTAAGAGGACATATCTTGATGAGTTTACCGTTCAGAAACGTGGCGGAAAGGGTGTTAAATGCTATAAGATTACAGAAAAGACAGGTGATGTAATTGGTGTTAAGGCTGTAAATGATGATCATGAGATAATGATGATTACCACAGGCGGCATTATAATTCAAATACCTATGAATGATGTTTCTATTTTGGGACGTATTACATCCGGTGTTAAATTAATTAATCTTGATAAAGGCGTTACGGTAGCTCAAATTGCAAAGGTAAGAGAAAAGGTTTCCAATGGGGATCATGAATTTGAAAATATAGATGATGCCATAGAGGAAATAAATGATCAAGATATTTCTTCCTATGAGGATGAAGAGATAACCCTTCCAACGGAAGAAGACGAGGAATAAAGAAAGAGTAATGTTTAAAATCCCCATTAGAACATCTGATGGGGATTTTACATAAAGATGAGGTATATTATTTGAAAAAACAGATAGAAGGACAAATGAATTTTTTTGATTTATTGTCGGAAACCAGATTTTTAGATGAACTCCCTCAATTTGTTGAATGCAGCAGCTGCTGGTGTTATGATTGCTGTCATAATGAAAATAACGAAGCAGTTCCAAGAGACTTTGCGGGAGAACAAAAACCCTGTCCTTCATGCACTTTTTGTATTCAAAATGGAAAAGCAGAAATTTGTGAGATCGGTTCTTATGAAAACGGATGTAAGCTTAGAGCGGAGGAAGAGGGGATAAAACCGGAATAGAGTAAAAATGTTGTAAATTGTATTGAAAAGATTTAAAAAGAATATGATATGTGATAATATAACTTAAATTGGCATAAAAGTACATGGCCTTATTGAGGAGAGGAGAAGATTTATCAAATGGAAAGCTATTTAATATTAAAGGATCTTGCTATTATTATCATTGCAGCAAAGCTCTTTGGTATTGTGGCAAGGAAATTAAAGGCACCTCAGGTTGTAGGTGAGATTATAGCAGGTTTAATTATTGGTCCAAGTATTTTAGGATGGGTTAATCAGACAGATTTTCTGCTTCAGATGGCGGAAATAGGGGTTATTCTTCTAATGTTTTCAGCAGGTCTTGAAACAGATTTAAAGGAACTGATGAAAACCGGTCCTATAGCCACTTTAATTGCCTGTGCAGGTGTATTCATTCCTCTGATTCTTGGAGCTTTATTTTATATGCTTTATTATGGAATGGCACCCTGGGGATCGGAAGAATTTTATAAAGCAGTATTCGTGGGAACGATTTTAACCGCTACCTCCGTAAGTATTACGGTTCAATCCCTAAAGGAAATGGGAAAATTAAAAGGAAAAGTGGGAACCACTATATTAAGTGCGGCAATTATTGATGATGTAATCGGAATTATTGTTCTTACCTTTGTAATAGGGTTTAAGAGCCCTGATTCTGATCCTTTGAAGGTGGTAATCAGTACTGTTCTTTTCTTTATCTTTGCAATTGTAGTAGGATTTATATCTTATAAGGTATTTAAGCTTGTAGATAAAAGATATCCTCATACAAGAAGAATACCTATTGCCGGATTGGCATATTGTTTTTTGATGTCATATATTGCTGAAAGATATTTTGGTATAGCAGATATTACAGGAGCATATGTTGCGGGAATTATACTTTGCTCTATCAATGATTCAAGCTATATCGAAAGAAAAGTGGATATTAATTCCTACATGCTTTTCGGGCCGGTATTTTTTGCAAGTATTGGTTTAAAAACCAATATTGAAAGTGTAACAGGTTCCATACTGCTGTTTTCTTTGGGATTTGTAGTGGTTGGTTTAATAAGCAAGATTATAGGCTGTGGTTTAATGGCAAGATTGTGCAGGTTTAAAGGAAATGATGCGCTTAAAATCGGTGTCGGCATGATGACAAGAGGTGAGGTAGCTTTGATTGTTTCACAAAAGGGTCTTTCCGTAGGACTGCTTGAGCCGGTATATTTTACGTCAGTTATCCTTCTTATTATAGTATCTTCTATTTCAACACCTATTATTCTAAAGATACTTTATTCAAAGGATAAGGATACACAAGAGATTCAAACGGCTTAAAGCTGATTGAATAAATAAAAATAAAATGGGAGGTTACAAAATGTTAGGGGTAATTATTGCAGTAGTTGTAGTCATTTTTGTTCTGATTATCATGGTAACCGGATACAAAAAGGCACCGCCGGATACAGCTTATATTATTTCCGGTTTGAGAAAAAAGGTAATTATAGGAAAATCAAGCATTAAGATTCCTTATTTTGAAAGAATGGATAAGCTGAGTCTGAAACTGATTCCTATTGATGTGAAAACATCCAATGCAGTGCCTACCGCAGATTATATTAATATTCAGGTAGATGCGGCGGTTAACGTTAAGATCAGCAGTGAAAAAGATAAGCTTGCTCTGGCGGCGGAAAACTTTTTAAATCAAAATACACAGTACATAGCCGGTATTGCAAGGGAAGTTTTGGAAGGTAACATGCGTGAGATCGTAGGACGTATGAGGCTGGAAGAAATGGTAAGTGACCGTCAGAAGTTTGCTAATCTGGTTAAGGAAAATGCAGAGCCGGATCTTGCAGCAATGGGTCTTGATATTGTCAGCTTTAATGTTCAGAATTTTGCAGATGGAAACGGTGTAATTGATGATTTAGGTATTGATAATATTTCCCAGATTAAAAAGAAAGCGGCAATTGCTAAGGCGGAAGCGGAGAAGGAAATTGCGGTAGCTAAGGCAGAAGCCGATAAGCAGGCAAATGATGCAAGAATAAACGCAGAACGTGAAATTGCCAAGAAAAATAATGAACTTGCCCTTCAAAAGGCAGAGCTCCAGAAAATGGAGGATACCAAGCGTGCTGAGGCGGATGCAGCCTACAGTATTCAGGAGCAGGAACAGCGTAAGACCATTGAGATAGCAACTCAGGAAGCAAGTATTGCTAAACAGGAAAAGGAAGTTATCTTAAAGCAGCGTGAGGCTGAGGTTAAGGAAAAAGCCCTGGATGCAGAGATTAAGAAAAAGGCAGAGGCAGATAAATTTGCCCGTCAGCAGCAGTCAGAAGCAGAGCTGTATGAGAGAATGAAAAATGCCGAAGCTGAAAAGTTTGAGCGTGAAAAGGAAGCAGAAGCTCTTAAGGCAACTGCTGAGGCTCAAAAGTTTGCCAAGGAGCAGGAAGCAGAAGGTATCCGTATGGTGGGTGAAGCGGAGGCAGAGGCTATTCGTGCTAAGGGTATTGCAGAAGCGGAAGCTATGGAAAAGAAAGCTATTGCTTACCAGAAGTACAATAATGCCGCTATGGCTGAAATGTTGATTCAGGTACTTCCTGATATTGCAGGAAAGATTGCAGAGCCTCTTACTCAGATTGACAAGATTACAATTATTGGCGGAGACGGAAGCAACGGTGTTAATACGGTTGCCGACAATGTACCCGGCGTTATGACTAAGCTGTTTGAAACCATGAAGGAAACTGTTGGAATTGACCTTGCAGAGATCGTAAAGGCAGGAACCTATGATGCTAAGGTAAATAAAAATATTAATTTTACAGGGCTTTCTGATGATGAAAAGAAGGAAGCGGTTGCAGCTGTTTCAGGTGCGGTAGCCAGTGAAATAGTCAGCGATTCCAATGAAGTTTAATTGATATGGTTATATATTGGTTTTTATAGAAATCAAAAAGAGGGCATCCCTCAAGTTATTTTATAACTTTTGGGATGCTCTCTTTTCTGCTATGAATAAAATTCTGTCTGCAGCTGCCTTTGCCCCGCCGCAGTTATGAAAGCTTTCGGAAATTTTTTGGGCATTTCTTCTATATAAGCTGTTTTCTAAGATTTCTTTGACTGCCTGCCGTATGGCAGCTACGTTGTTTTCTTTTAAATAAATTCCGGCGCCTAATTCATTGACGCGATAGGCAACACCGCTCTGTTCGTTGGTTTGCGGAAAGAGTACCAGGGGTACCTGATAATAAAGCGCTTCACTTACACTGTTCATGCCGCAATGGGTAAGAAAAACATCTGCCTGCTGCAGTACATTAATTTGATCTACGCTTCTTTCCAATTTAATATTTTCAGGAATGGTACCGAGATCATTCAGATCAATAATATCTCCAACAGACATAATCACATTTAAATCACTGTCTTTAAAGGCACTGATGCAGTTTTGGAAGAAAGAAGTAACCTGATTATTGACCGTACCGAGAGATATATACAAAGTTTTTTTATCCGATTTATAAACTTGCTGATCGGATTTACGGATGGACGGACCTACGAAAACATATTTGTCCGAAAAGGTTTCGGAAAAGGGCTGAAATTCCGGGGATGTATAAACAATGGTATCGGTATCATTATCATTTTGGACAATGGATATAATATTCTTGACAGGATAACCTTTTTCCTGAAGCATTTTAATATATTTCTTTGATTTGCCCATGGAAAGCATCATTTGGAAAAGCTGTTTAAAATCCTGCTTCATAATTCGGGCAGAGTATTTGTTAAAGGCAAAAGTAGTGGTTGAGCTGACAAAGGGAACATGCAGCTTCATGGCGGTTAATTTGCCCCATGTTGCAACAGAATCCGCCACAATACAATCCGGTTTCCATGCTTTCATATCCTCATAAATAGCCTCATCCAGTGCAAGAGTGGTTTTTACAAGAATTTCCGTGGAAAATGCAATATCCTTTCCTACCCGGTCCGCATCCTCCGGTTTTAATTGCATTTGAATATCATACTTATCGCAGGAAATATATTTTGCTCCCGTTGATTCAATCTTTTCTTTCATGATATCGTAGGAATAATACCAAACTTCATTTCTCCGGCTGATCAGTTCTTTGACTACTTCAAGAGTGGGATTTGTATGACCATGTGCCGGAATACAAAAAAATGCGATTTTACTCATTATATTTGTCCTTTCGTTTTTATTCGTTGTTGGTATGGTTATCGTTCAAAAAGCTTTGAATATTCTGCATGAGCTTTATCATTTCTGAGGATTTTATTATTGCAATTCCCTGATCCTCATCTCCTAAAATGATCAGATTATCTCCTGCATGAATTTCAAAAATTTCCCGTGCTTTTTTGGGTATCACAATTTGCCCTTTTTCTCCCACGGTAACCATGCCAAAAATATGTTTTCCTTTTGGCGGTACAGGAAGTCCTGCATTCTTTTGAGAAAAATTAACCAGGTCATCAAGAGTAACATTATACAGTTCGGCAAGAGCCTTACAGCTGTAAATGTCAGGAGAGGTTTCTCCCGTTTCCCATTTGGCCACTGCCTGTCTGGATACTCCTACATGGTCAGCTACAAATTCCTGAGAAAACCTGTGAAGCTTTCTTAAGGTCAATAGATTTTCATTTAACATATGTTCCACCATTATTTTCATACTTTTGTTAGCTTTGATTGCATTATAAAATAGATTATATCCGGTGTCTATCAATCAAAAATAACATTTAGATAATAAAAATGTAAAAAAATGTTACATTTTTCAGATCAAAAGATTGTTCTTAAAAAAAACACATTTTTTTGGTAGGCTTATATAAAAATAAAAATATACATAATAACCAAAGGAGACAATATATGAGAAAATATGTAAAAATTTCAACCTTTATTTTGTTGGCAGCGCTTATGATAACAGGTTGTTCAAAATCTCAAAGCGAACAAACCGCATCCTCCGGTAATATGAATTCAGAACAGACCCGGGTAGATGAAGCAGATAAGGAAAATATTTCTATTATTCTTTCAGATGATGAAATTACGGTAAATGGAAGCTCTGCTTCTACAGATAGCAGCGAGGCTGTTTATGTAGGCGCCGATATTGTATATTATGAAGAAGGAAAGGATGAAACCTATGGTGAAGGAAGTGATAAGGATGCACACAGCAAGGCAGAAGCTGCAGAACATACCGTTCTTACCATAACAAAACCTGGTACCTATGAGGTAAGCGGAAGCATTTCTAAAGGCCAGATTTCCATTGATCTTGGAGAGGAGTCAGAGGATGATCCTGATGCCGTAGTAAATCTGATATTAAATAATGCGGAAATCACATGTACAGTAGCTCCGTCTATAGTAGTTTATAATGCCTATGAATGCGGAAGCGATGATGAAGAAGATGCCACGCCTTCCGTAGATACTTCAAATGCAGGATTTAATCTGATTCTTGCAAAAAACAGTGATAACGTAATTAGCGGTTCCTACGTGGCCAAAATTTATAAGGACGGCACCACAAAGGAAGATGTAGAGAACGGGGATGCCAAGAAAAAATACAAGTTTGATGCTGCGATAGACAGTCTTGTTTCTTTTAATATCAGTTCCGGCGAAAACGGAAAGCTTACGGTTAATGCAGAAAACGAAGGAATTTCAAGCGGTCTTCACATGACTGTTAAAAGCGGTGAAATTAGAATCAATGCGTCAGATGATTCAATTAATACCAATGAGGATAATGTTTCTGTATTTACATTAAACGGCGGTACAGTCATTTGTAATTCCGGTCTGGGAACTGAAGGAGATGGAATAGATTCAAACGGTTATATTGTAATTAATGATGGATTTGTGATAGCTTGTGCCAATGGAAGCAGCCAGGACAGCGGATTAGACTCCGATAAGGGTATCTATATAAATGGAGGTACTGTATTAGGCACCGGAAACATGTATGACGAGATAAGCGATCAGTCTACGCAAAAATTTATGGTATTTATGCTTGATGAAACCATAAAGGAAAATCAGTTGATTATGCTGACAGATGAGGAGGAAAACCCGATTACGGCATTTTATGCTTTTAATGATTATTCCATTGCAGTATACAGCAGCCCGGAGCTTTCGGAAGAAAGCGGTAAGGCTTATAAGGTAGCTTCGGTAGAAGGAGATTTAAAGGAAAACGTTTATTTTAATATTACAGGCTTTGAAGATATGGAGCCTCTTTCTTCTTCAAGCAGAGATGTAATAGGAAAACCGGGTATGGGCGGACCAGGACCTGAGCCCGGGGACGGAGAAATGAAAGAGCATCCGGAAGGTGAAAGGCCGGAACTTCCGGAAGGTGAAAGACCAAAGTCACCTGAATTTCAAAAAGATCTGTAATTCCTGCTTTTTTATGATATCATAAAAATACAACTTGAATACAAGTATGGAGACAGAAATGATTAATCAAAAGATACCGCAAAAAGAACTAAAATATTATAAATTAATGGATGACTTGAAGGAAAAAATATTGTCCGGAGAGATACACGCAGGTGATAAGCTTCCCTCCGAAAATGAATTGTCAGTGCAGTATCAGGTCAGCAGACAGACAGTTCGAAAGGCCTTATCCATTTTGGAAAATGCAGGATATATTTATGCAGAGCACGGCAGGGGAACCTTTTGCTCGGAGCTGGTCCATCACACAAGAAATTCAAAAAACATTGCAGTGATAACTACATATCTTTCCGATTACATTTTTCCCAGGGTCATAGGAGGGATAGATTCTGTTTTAACCAGAGAGGGATACAGCATTATTTTGAAAAATACCAGAAATTCCAGAAGTCAGGAGGCAAGATGCTTAGAGGAGCTTCTTTCCAAGGATATAGACGGGATTATTGTAGAGCCAAGTAAAAGTCAAATTTACTGTAAGCACATGAATTTATATCAAAAGCTGGAGGAATATCAAATACCTTATGTGTTTATACAGGGATGCTTTGCGCAAATGGATGATAAGCCTCATGTATTAATGGATGATTGCAAGGGTGGATATATGATAACCAGGTATCTTCTTGATACGGGGCATAAAAATATAGTGGGCGTTTTTAAATCAGATGATATTCAGGGACAAAACAGACATAAAGGTTATGCCATGGCTCTACAGGAGGCGGGAATGCTTTATGATCCTGATAGGATTATTTGGTTTTATACGGAGGATAGAACGGTGCATCCCTATGAGGCGGTTAAAAGAATGGCGGAACAAGGAAAGCCATTGGATGCGGTGGTATGCTATAACGATCAAATTGCTGTCAAGGTGATACAGGCTCTTACCAATGCAGGGCTTCGGGTTCCCGAAGATGTATCGGTAACAGGCTATGATAATTCCTACATGGCAAATAATGACGGCTTTAAGCTTACTACAATTGTTCATCCTCAGGAAAAGCTTGGAGAAATGGCAGCGGAGCTTTTACTTGATTTGATATTAAACGGTGAGGAGACCCAGAAGGAAAAAAATATTTTAATTGAGCCGGAAATTATAATAGGTAATTCCTGTATGGATAGATTATAATAATATTATATTCCTTAAAAAGAAAAACAACTTGTAATGATGACAATACAAGTTATACCATTAGATTATAACAATGGTTTATTCTTTTTTAAGGAGGTATTTGATATGTTAAAGCAAAAACAGTATGAATTTTGGTTTTGTGTAGGGTCACAGGATCTTTACGGCGAGGAATGCCTTAATCATGTTGCAGGGCATTCTCAGAAAATTGTGGAGGAATTAAATAAGTCCGGCATTCTTCCTTATCCGGTTATATGGAAGCCTACACTAATTACCAATGAATTGATTCGTAAAACCTTTAATGAAGCAAATTTAGATGATGATTGTGCAGGTGTAATTACCTGGATGCATACTTTTTCTCCTGCAAAATCATGGATTTTAGGACTGCAGGAGTACCGCAAGCCCCTTTTGCATTTACATACACAGTTTAATGAAGAAATCCCTTATGATTCCATTGATATGGATTTTATGAATGAAAACCAGTCTGCCCACGGTGATAGGGAATATGGACATATTGTCAGCAGAATGAGGATTGAGCGTAAGGTGGTTGTGGGACATTTTGCTGACCCTATCGTGATTGGCAAAATTGCATCCTGGATGCGTACTGCTGTAGGTATTGTGGAAAGCAGTCATATCAGGGTTATGCGTATTGCCGATAATATGCGGAACGTTGCTGTAACGGAAGGTGATAAGGTAGAGGCCCAGATTAAGTTTGGCTGGGAAATTGATGCATATCCTGTTAATGAAATTACAGAAAGTGTTGATGCCGTATCTTCGTCCGATGTTAATGCATTGGTTGATGAATATTATGACAAGTATGATATTCTTCTTGAGGGAAGAGATCCCGGAGAGTTTAGAAAGCATGTTGCAGTACAGGCCCAGATAGAGCTTGGCTTTGAAAGATTTCTTGAGGAAAAGAATTATCAGGCAATTGTAACTCATTTTGGTGATCTTGGAGGATTAAAGCAGCTTCCCGGACTGGCTATTCAAAGACTGATGGAAAAGGGCTATGGCTTCGGCGCTGAGGGTGACTGGAAAGTAGCTGCAATGGTTCGTTTGATGAAGGTTATGACAGCTGATTTAAAAAATCCCAAGGGAACTTCCATGCTGGAGGATTATACCTATAATCTGGTTAAGGGTAAGGAGGGTATTCTGCAGGCTCATATGCTGGAGGTATGTCCATCCATAGCAGACGGTCCTGTCAGCATCAAATGTCAGCCTTTAAGCATGGGAGACAGGGAAGATCCTGCAAGACTGGTGTTTACCTCCAAGGAGGGAACAGGCGTAGCTGTTTCCCTGATTGATCTGGGAAATCGTTTCCGTCTGATTATTAATGATGTGAATTGTAAGAAGGTGGAAAAGCCTATGCCTAAGCTTCCGGTTGCTACCAACTTCTGGACACCGGAGCCGGATATGTATACAGGCGCAGAGGCATGGATTTTAGCAGGCGGCGCTCATCATACGGCATTTTCTTATGATCTTACTGCAGATCAAATGGGAGATTGGGCAAACGCAATGGGAATTGAAGCAGTATACATTGATAAGGACACAAAAATCAGAGATTTAAAGAGGGATCTGATGTTAGGTGAAATATTCTACAGGTAAGGCTTTACAGTAAACAGCAATAAAATAAAATGTATTGGAGGAAAAGGGCATGGACAAGAAACAAATTATTCAGGAAGGAAAAACAACTTTAGGAATTGAATTTGGTTCCACCAGAATTAAAGCTGTTTTGATTGAAGAAGGAGGAGCCGTACTGGCATCAGGAAGCTACGAATGGGAAAACAAGTACATAGACGGTATATGGACCTATGCGCTGGATGATGTATGGAAAGGGCTTCAGGATTGCTATCAGGATCTTGCTGCGGATGTAAAAAGGAAATACGACACGGAAATTACTCAAATCGGTTCCATTGGATTTTCTGCCATGATGCACGGATATCTTGCATTTGACAAGGATGACAATCTTCTTGTTCCGTTCAGGACATGGAGAAATACAATTACGGAAGAAGCTGCGAAATTGCTGACAAAGGAATTTAATTACAATATTCCTCAAAGATGGAGCATTGCTCATCTCTATCAGGCGATCTTAAATAAGGAAGAGCATGTAAAGGATGTGGCTTTCTTTACAACTTTAGCGGGATATGTACACTGGAAGCTGACCGGAAAAAAAGTAATCGGTATAGGAGATGCTTCCGGTATGTTTCCCATTAATATTAAAGCAGGTAATTATGATGAGCAGATGATAGAAAAATTCAATGCATTAATAAGCAAAGAAGGTTTCAACTGGAAATTACAGGAAATTCTGCCTGAAGTGCTGACAGCAGGAGAGGTGGCAGGAACCTTAACGAAAGAGGGCTCTTTGCTTTTGGATGTGTCAGGCAAGCTGGAAGCAGGTATTCCTATCTGCCCTCCTGAAGGGGACGCCGGAACCGGCATGGCTGCAACCAACAGTGTAGCGGTTCGAACAGGCAATATATCCGCCGGTACCTCTATTTTTGCTATGATTGTATTGGAAAAAGAGCTTTCCAAGGTATACCCGGAGATTGATCTTGTCACCACACCGGACGGAGCTTTAGTCGGAATGGTTCACTGCAATAACTGTACCTCCGATTTAAATGCCTGGGTAAATATTTTTGATCAGTTTGCTGAGAGCATCGGTGCAAAGGTAGATAAAAACACGTTATTTACTCTGCTCTTTAATAAGGCACTGGAAGGTGATGCAGATTGTGGCGGCTTGGTTTCTTATAATTATTTTTCAGGAGAGCCTGTTACCGGTTTTGACGAGGGAGCGCCTTTGTTTGTTCGTAAGGCAGATGATAAGTTTACTCTTGCCAATTTTATGAGAGTTCATTTGTATTCTGCATTGGCTGCCCTTAAGGCAGGACTTGATCTTTTGTTTAAGGAAGAGGACGTTAAGGTAGATGAGATGTTTGGTCATGGCGGTTTCTTTAAGACCAAAGGAGTTGGCCAGAAAATGGCGGCTGCAGCAATGAATACGCCTATATCCGTTATGGAAACCGCAGGAGAGGGCGGAGCATGGGGTATTGCCCTTTTGGCATCCTATATGCAGAATAAAAAGGATGGAGAGAGTTTACAGGACTTCTTAAATCATTCAATTTTTGCAGGGCAAACCGGCAGCAGGATGGAGCCTTCAGCCGAGGATGTGGCAGGCTTTGAAAGGTTTATGGAGCGTTATATGGCAGGTCTTGCCATTGAGCATGCGGCAGTGGACACATTATAGTTTTTGATTAAGGAAAGGTATGGTTAATAGTATGTTAGAGGAATTAAAGCTGCAGGTATATAAAGCAAATATGGAATTACCACGTTATGGATTAGTTACCTTTACCTGGGGAAATGTGAGCGGTATTGACAGCGAAAGCGGTTTGTTTGTAATTAAGCCAAGCGGTGTAGATTATGATAAGCTGACGCCTGAGGATATGGTGGTTATGGATTTACAGGGAGAAAAGGTGGAGGGCAGATATAAGCCCTCCTCAGATACGGCAACGCATTTGGAGCTTTATAAGGCGTTTCCTGAGATCGGAGGTATCGTACATACCCATTCCTCTTATGCTACAAGCTGGGCACAGTCAGGAAGAAGCATTCCCTGCTATGGCACTACACATGCGGATTATATTTACGGAGAGGTGCCCTGTCTGCGTTGCCTGACTAAGGAGGAAATAGAAGAAGCCTATGAGGAAAACACGGGACATTTAATTGTAAATGAATTTCATCGCATGAAAAAGGATCCCATGGCGGTTCCGGCGGTTCTGTGCAAAAATCACGGCCCCTTTGCCTGGGGAAAGGACGCTATGGATGCGGTTCACAATGCTGTGGTTTTGGAGGAGGTAGCCAAAATGGCATACCGTACGGAAACCATCAATCCGAAGGTAGCGCCGGCGCCTGCAGAGCTGCAGGATAAGCATTATTTCAGAAAGCATGGCGCCAATGCTTATTACGGACAGTCATGAAATCAAAGACAGAGTTTACTTCGGGGATAGCGGTAGATTCGGGGGATGGTTATGTTAAAGATATTTTTGGTGGAAGATGAATTCGTAATAAGACAGGGGATAAAGAACAATATAGACTGGAAAGCACATGGATATGAATTTTGTGGGGAAGCGAGCGATGGTGAGCTGGCTTTCCCCATGATTCAAAAGCTGAAACCGGATATTGTAATTACGGATATAAGAATGCCCTTTATGGATGGGTTGGTGTTAAGCAGATTAATCAAAAAGGAAATGCCGTGGATTGAAATTATTATCTTATCAGGATATGAAGAATTTGGATATGCAAAGGAAGGAATTAAGATCGGCATAGCGGGATATCTCTTAAAACCAATCAGCAGCGAGGATCTTTTAAAGGAGATAGATGCACTTGCTGTAAAAATAGAGGAAAAACGCAAGGAGCGTGAAATCCGTGAAAAATATATAAGGGAAATAGAAGAAAACTTCCTGAAGGAAAGGAAGGATCTGTTTCAGTACCTTGTTACAGGCTCTAAATCTGTAGCGGAATTATTGGAAATAGCGGATAAGGCAGCCATGGATCTGTCCTCTCTTTGGTATAATATTGTGCTGATTAAGATTCAGTCTATGTACCATGCCTATGATGAATATTCAAACAGTATTATTGAGATAGAAGAAAAGATAAAAGATTTTATTGATGAAGCTCAGGTTTTGGTTTTTGATAGAAATTTAGAAGGGAAAGCCCTTCTTTTTAAAGCAGATTCAAAGGAAGAGCTGGATATTTTACAAAATAATTATTTAACCAGGGTAAAAAATTTGCTGAAAAATTATGAACATGTACGTTATTTTGGGGGAATTGGCACTCCCGTTGACCGGTTAAGTGAATTGCCCAGCTCCTTTGAAAGTGCAAGCCATGCATTTGCACACCGTTATCTTGTTCCGCAAAGCCTTATACTTAACAGCGGTGAAATGGAAGAGGGAGCTTATCTGGACAAAGAAGAGTTTAATATCAGCAATATAAATCCCAGACAAATTGACAGAAGTAAAATCCGGGAGTTTCTTAAGGTTGGGGATAAGGAAGAAGCCATTTATTTTGTAGATGAATTTTTTAAAAATTTAGGTTCTAATGTGGTTAAATCCAGTATATTCAGACAATACATTGTCATGGATACATATTTTTGCGTTGTTGATTTTGTAGAAGGCTTACAGATATCAAAGGATGAAATTGATCCCCCGCTTATTACATCCGGTGCCCTGCAAAGTCAGGAAAGCGTTATGGAATATATTGTCAGGATTATTGAGAAGGCTTTGGAGCTTAGGGAGAAGACGGCAAGTAACCGTTACGGGGACATTGTAAATGAAGTAATGCGGTATATTGAAGAAAATTATGCAGATGAGGAATTGTCACTGAATCTGCTTGCATCCCATGTGAATTTTTCCCCAAATCACCTAAGTATGATTTTCAGTCAGCAGACGGGGCAGACCTTTATTAAATATCTGACGGATTTTCGGATGAATAAGGCCAAGGAGCTGCTTCGCTGTACGGGGAAAAGAAGCAGTGTAATCAGCATGGAGGTTGGATATAAGGATCCTCATTATTTTTCATATTTATTTAAAAAGACTCAGGGCATGACGCCTACACAATATCGGGGAGGAAAAAACCCGGAAGGAGAGGAATAAATGAAGGAAAGGCTAAAAAAGCTTTATAATAATTCAACCCTTGCCATTAAAATCAGATATTCCTACCTGTTTTTATTAATTCCGATTTTGCTATTTTCAATTTTTTGTTTTTATAATTTGTGGAAGGTTAATCAAAATTATGAAGATATGATTACTTCAACAGTGGTTGCCAGTGAATTCAGCCTTGATTTTAAAAAGGATTTTGACTATGAAACTTACCTTTTGCTGGTAGAAAACAAGTCTATTAAGGAGTCAAAGCTGGACAATATGTTAAGCGAGGCCAACCGTGTTGTAAATGGGTTAGAGGAATATACTGTTTCCGAGGAAAACAGCAATCGTCTGAACAGTGTAAAAAAATACCTGAAAAATCTGGAGATTTACAAGGAACGTATAGAACAGAATTTGATTGAGGGAAATAAGTATGAGGAAAATATTGAAATATGGGAAAATGATGTTCAAATTGTAACATCATTGGTTCAGGAATCCATTTTTCAATATATTTATTTTGAAATCAGCGATCTTCAGCAGCTTCGTACAGAGTATCAGAGCTCTTTTATGGTAATGATTGTGTTTTTAATTATTGCCTTTATATGTGTTTTGTTATTAATTCTTTTTCTTTCTTATTTTATTCCTTTAAGTATTACCAGACCGATTAAAAAATTAAGTGAAGTAACTGATCAGGTGGCAAAAGGTGATCTTACGGTTCGTTCAAACGTCAGAAGCGGTGTTGAGGTTAGTATGCTCAGCGATTCCCTTAACTCTATGATTGATAAAATCAATGAGCTGTTAGATCAGGTTACAAAGGAACAAATCAGGCTGCGAAAAGCAGAATTTCAGCTTTTACAATCGCAGATTAATCCTCATTTTCTTTATAATACCCTGGATGCCATAGTCTGGCTGGCAGAGGCCGGAGAGCAAAAAAAGGTAGTTAATATGGTAGGAAGCTTGTCTGAATTTTTCAGAACATCCTTAAATCAGGGAAAGGACATTATATCCATCAGGGAAGAGCTGCAGCATGTAAGAAGCTATCTGGAAATTCAGCAGGTAAGATATCAGGATATTCTGGAATATGAAATTCATGTACCTAAGGAGCTTTATAATTGCCTGATTCCCAAAATTACAATTCAGCCTCTGGTAGAAAATGCGTTATATCACGGAATTAAAAACAAACGCGGATCCGGCAGAATCATTATCAGGGGAGAGATGAAGGAAAGCTTTTTTTTAATACATATTGAGGATAACGGTATCGGTATTAGTGAAGAAAGGCTTTTGCAGGTCAGGGAAGGAATTTGGCATAAGGTTCCTACAGAGAAGGATATCTATGGGTTATACAATGTAAACGAGCGCATCGGATTAAATTTTGGGGAAAAGTACGGAATTTCTATTGAAAGTATTTACGGAAAAGGAACAATTGTTAGTGTTACTCTCCCCTATGTGAAGGAAGAAAATTAGA
>JAUNGK010000054.1 GCA_030524555.1 Bacillota bacterium
TACTGATATGCTTTCCCTTTCCCATGTTGGCAATCATATTTGTGGTAAGACCGGCGGCAAGCCGCAAGTCCTCTTTTCTCATTTTTCGCTCTTTCAATGTATTCCAAAGCGGCTGGTAGCTTATGTGTATTTATCGCACTGCCTTTCTCCCTGTGCGGGGTTCGTGTTTCGCATTATATCAATTTGCTTGCTAACTCGCAATATTTCGTGACGGCTCGCTGGTTCCGTTTGGATTGTACTTTTTCTTTCCACTTTTATTTACATCTAATTAGCCATCATCTGACAGGTTATCTTTCGCAATCCTAATTCGAATAGATAAAAAAAGACAGGTCATACTAATCTGTAGAAAGAAACAAAAAGGCAGGTATGTATGATGGCAAATACAATTTTATATTTAAAAGCGGAACAAAATGCGGAGGTAATGGAACCACAGGTATGTGTGAAGGACATTGCCTCCGTTTATTGCAGTGATAAGAACATATGTGCCCGTGTTAAGGCACTCCGGGTTCATCAGTTTCACGAAAAGGAAGATAAGCGGCAGGTGGTCAGTATTTTGAAGGTGATAGAGCTGATTGAACAGGAGTGTAGCGGAGTTACCGTTACCAATCTGGGAGAAAATGATACGCTCATTGAATTAATTGATGTAAATAAGCATAAAGGCCCGCTTCAATGGATCAAAATGGTTTTTGTGGCGGCGATCAGCTTCTTTGGAACAGGATTTACAATCATGGCTTTTCATAATGATATCAGCATTAACAAAATTTTTTCAAAGGTTTATGAGCTGGTTATGGGATACCCTGCAGACGGCTACAGTATTTTGGAGGTTTCTTATTCGCTTGGGCTGGCAATTGGAATTATTTTGTTTTTTAATCATATAGGAGGAAGAAGAATCACGAAAGACCCCACGCCTATTGAAGTGGAAATGCGTGTTTATGAGACTGATGTAAATAAAGCGCTGATACAGACAGCGGACAGGGAGGGCAAGAGCATTGACGTTTCTTAAACAGATCTTTATGTGTGTCTGCGGACTGAGCTTTGGCTTTCTTGCATCTGCCGGAGTGTTTACCGTGCTGGTATCCGTAGGACTTATTCCCAGATTTGCAGGAAAGATGCATGTGGCAAAGAAGATATTTGTGTTAGAGGAGGCAGTGGTGCTGGGAACTCTGGTAGGAGGTTTCTTTAGTGTATTTTCCGACTGGTGGCAGATAGGAGCCTTTGTTTCTGAAACACAGCTCTTTGGCAGTCATACCGACGGTATCTGGAAGGTAATAGGAACCTTATTTTTAATTGCTTTTGGCGTTTTTGCGGGAATGTTTGTAGGTTGTCTGGCTTTTGCTATAGCGGAAATGCTGGATTCTATTCCTATTTTTGCAAGGCGGATCGGTTTCCGGCATGGATTGGGGGTGGCAGTGACCGCCGCAGCCTGCGGAAAGCTGGTGGGGAGTTTGATTTATTTTGCGAAAGGAATATTCCTGACGGGATTATAAGGATCAGGTGCTTTTCTCTATGATTGACTTTGAGTTTGCCGACAGGGCAGCTGATAGGTATTTGTGCGGTCTGTTTCCTTAAATCCCGAAAGCTGTCATAGCTGCTATCAAAGAAGCAGCTGCCTATCAGGGATGGTGCAGGAAGGTCGAAATGTTACCAAATGAAACCGGAACGGAAAGAATGGATTGAAAAAAATGCGCAAGCCGATTACAATAGATAAGAATGGAGGGATGTACATGCGTCAAATGGAATTTAAGATGGAAAGGCCGGGGCTTTTGAAGGAAGGCGATCTGATTACAGTGACGGAGGGCGTGCTTCCAAGCAACTATTATTATACCATCGACCCGTCACTTGCCATGTCAGGGAATATTCCCTTTCGTGAGCGTCTTAAGTCCACAAACGGACAAGTTATCAGTGTGATCGAAAATGAACGGGGATTTTATGTGACGGCGCAGTTTGATGAATAAACCGTTTTCGGCGGTCTAAAAAGAAATGGAGGAAAGTTATGTTAACTAAAGTATCAACACCTAAGGCACCTGCAGCTATCGGTCCCTATTCCCAGGGAATTATCGCAAACGGCATGTTGTTTGCGTCGGGACAGATACCCATCATACCGGAGTCAGGAGAACTTCAGGACGGTGATATCACCGCACAGGCACAGCAGGTCATGCTCAATATTGGGGAAATCCTTAAGGAAGCAGGGACGGATTACGAGCATGTGGTTAAGACAACCTGCTTTTTGGCGGATATGAATGATTTTGCCGCATTTAACAGTGTCTATGAGAAATATTTTACCGGTAAGCCTGCAAGAAGCTGCGTGGCAGTTAAGCAGCTTCCCAAGAATGTTCTCTGTGAAGTGGAAGTGATTGCGGTTTTATGAAAAGTAATATCATCCTGATAGGAATGCCGGGATCAGGCAAAAGTACAGTCGGCGTGGTTCTTGCCAAGAAACTGGGTATGGGCTTTATGGATTCGGATCTGGTGATTCAGGAGAGAACGGGAAAGCTGCTTTACCAGTTGATAGAAGAACATGGTGAAGAGGGTTTTGTTTTACTGGAAAATCAGATTAACGCATCCATTCAGGCGAAAGATACGGTGATTGCCACAGGAGGCAGTGCGGTTTACGGGCAGGAAGCCATGGCTCATTTTAAGGACATAGGACAGGTAGTTTATTTGCAGCTGCCCTATGAAGAACTGGAGGAGAGACTGGGTGATCTTCATGAAAGAGGCGTGGTATTAAAGCCCGGTTTTACATTGCGCAACCTGTATGAGGAGAGAACGCCGCTGTATGAGAGATATGCGGACTTATTAATTGAATGCAGCAAAAAAAGCATTCCGCAGATTATAAAAGAAATATATGTAAAAAGGAATTGACTGACCAATGAAAAAGACAGCACTTAGAAGCAGCTTTTTACTGTTTTTGGCAGCGTTTATCTGGGGTGTGGCCTTTGTGGCTCAAAGCGTGGGCATGGACTACATGGGGCCGTTCAGCTTTAACGGTGCAAGATTTTTAATGGGAAGCATTGTTTTGCTCCCCCTTGTACTTTACCGGAGGAAAAAGGATAAGGAGAAGCAGGTAAAGCGTGCAGATTTGAAAACCACACTTACAGGTGGAGTCTGCTGCGGACTGGCATTATGCTCGGCAGCCCTTTTGCAGCAGTTTGGTATTATGTATACGACGGTGGGAAAAGCAGGCTTTATCACTACTCTTTATATCATTATTGTGCCGATTATGGGAATTTTTCTTAAGAAAAAGGTGCCGGGAAAGGTATGGCTGGCGGCAGTGATTGCGGCAGTGGGAATGTACCTTTTGTGCATGAACGAAAGCTTTAGGTTAAGCAGAGGCGATACCTATGTATGTATTTGCGCCATTTTATTTTCGGTACATATTCTGGTGATCGATTATTTTTCCCCTAAGGCAGACGGCGTGGAGCTTTCCTGTCTGCAGTTTCTCACGGCAGGAGTGATATGCTCTGTGGGGGCATTGATTTTGGAAAAGCCTCAGCTTTCCGATTTTATAGATGGGATTGTCCCGCTTGCCTATGCGGGTATTATGTCCAGCGGTGTGGCGTATACGCTCCAGGTTGTGGGACAAAAGGATCTTGATCCCACGGTGGCGTCACTGATCCTTTCTTTGGAATCGGTGGTTTCCATGCTGGCAGGCTGGGTAATTTTAGGGCAGGCTCTGAGCCCGAGAGAGCTGTTCGGATGTATACTGGTATTTGGTGCAGTAATTTTGGTGCAGCTTCCGGATAAAGGTTTGCGAGCAGTAAGAGAATGAAATAAAAGACTTTTGTACATAATAATCCATGAAAGCAATCCTGCAAAAAGCTGCAGTTTAAGGAGGTTATCATGGATTATTTTAATGCATTTTGGGTGGGAGGGCTGATTTGTGCCCTGGTACAGATTTTGATGGAAAAGACGAAGATGATGCCGGGAAGAATTATGGTGCTTTTGGTATGTCTTGGTGCTTTGATTGGCGTATTCGGATGGTATCAGCCGTTTGTGGAGTTTGCCGGTGCGGGGGCATCTGTTCCGCTGCTTGGCTTTGGAAATATCCTGATGAAGGGTGTTAAGGAAGCTGTAGATCAGGAGGGCTTTATGGGGCTTTTTATGGGAGGCTTTAAGGCCGGCGCTGTGGGAACTTCGGCGGCTTTGATATTTGGATACCTTGCAAGCCTGATCTTTAATCCGAAGATGAGAAAATAGCTTGATAAAAGCCATACATGCCACTATCATCCCACCGGAAATCATGCTATCATATTACTTATAATATGATAGCAGTGAGCCGTAAATACGGCAGAACGAGAGGCAAAATGATACAGGAACGATTACAATTATTGAGAAAAGCCATGGAAGCGGCGGATATAGACTGTTATTTGATTCCTACCTCGGATTATCATGACAGTGAATATGTCAGCGGCTTTTTCATGGTACGTAAATATTTCAGCGGGTTTACCGGTTCTGCAGGAACCCTTGTGGTGACAGCTGGTGAGGCGGCGCTTTTTACTGACGGAAGGTATTTTATTCAGGCCGGAGAGGAGCTTTCAGGTACCTCCATCAGGCTGATGAAAATGGGAGAACCGGGTGTGCCCACCCTAAAGGAGTATATTGACAGTGTGCTCTCCCCGGGGCAGACTCTGGGCTTTGACGGCAGAGTGGTGAGGGCTGATGAGGCTGAGGATTTTGAGGAAATCCTTGATAAGAAGCAGGGAAGGATTCTCTGGGATTGTGATTTGGCGGAGGGGATATGGAAGGATCGTCCGCCGCTCCCCGATCAGCCCGTATGGATATTGGAAGACTGCTGCAGCGGACAGTCCACAGCGGAAAAACTGAAAAGAGTGCGTGAAAGGATGGAGGAGGAAAAGGCCGATGTGCATATTTTAACCTCCTTAGATGATATTGCGTGGCTGTTAAATCTTAGGGGCAGTGATGTGGATTATTGTCCGGTGTTCCTCTCCTATGCTGTGATTCGGATGGATCAGGTTCTTCTTTTTGCAGGTAGGGCGTGGCCGGATGAGATCAGGAGCTATCTGGAGGCAAACGGGGTGGAGCAGCGCCCTTATCAGGATTTTTATGATTATGCGGCAGCTATCCGGGGAGAAAAGGTGTTAATATGCCGTGGGCGAATCAATTACCGCCTGCACAGGATACTGAAAGAACATGCAGAGGTAATTGACAGACCTAATCCTACCTCCATGATGAAGGCAGTAAAAAATCCTGTAGAGATAGAAAATCTGCGTAAATCCCATTTGAAGGACGGCATAGCGGTAACACGCTTTATGTACTGGCTTAAGAATAACGCAGGTAAGATACCTATGACGGAGGTAAGCGCGGCAGAATATCTGGAACAGCTTCGAAGGAAAGAGGAGGGCTTTATCGAGCCAAGCTTTGAGACAATCTCCGCTTACGGAGCTAACGGGGCTATTATCCATTACAGCCCCAAGGTGGAGGATTGTGCACAGATTAGGCCTTATGGGCTTTTGATGGTAGACAGCGGAGGCCATTACCGGGAGGGAACTACGGATATTACCAGAACCTTTGTACTGGGCGAGGTGACGGGGGAGATGAAACGGCACTTTACCCTTGTACTCCGTGCAATGTTAAGATTAAAAAACACTCGTTTTTTATATGGATGCAGAGGCATAAACCTGGATATTCGTGCAAGAGAGGTGCTTTGGGAGCAGGGTATGGACTATAAGCATGGCACCGGCCATGGCGTGGGCTACCTTTTAAATGTGCACGAAGGACCAAACAGCTTCAGGTGGAAGCTGATGCCTGATTATCAGGATAATGCTGTGCTTGAGGAGGGCATGGTGACTACCGATGAACCGGGAATTTATATAGAAGGAAGTCACGGCATTCGAATTGAAAATGAGCTTCTCTGCCGTAAGGGGCAAAAGAATGAGTACGGCCAGTTCATGTACTTTGAGGATTTGACCTGTGTACCCATTGACCTGGACGGGGTAGAGCTTTCTTTGCTTGATGAGACGGAGCGGAAGTGGCTGAACGAGTATCATAAAGAGGTTTATCAAAGGCTGGAGCCTTATTTTACAGGGAAAGAGCTTGCCTGGCTTAAGGAAGCAACGAGGTGCATATGATACCTGAAATTAATACAGATCCAAATCAAATATTAAAGAGAATTACCTGCTTTGCACTGGATATGGACGGAACCGTTTATCTGGGAGAAAAATGGATCGATGGTGCCAGGGACTTTTTAAAGGCAGTGGAGCAGCAGGGAAAGAAATATGTGTTCCTAACCAACAATTCCTCCAAGAATCCGCAGGCATATGTGGAAAAGCTGGAACGAATGGGACTTCCCATTGATCTGTCTAAGATTGTTACATCGGGACAGGCTGTAATTGCTTATCTAAAGAAGAATTTTCCCGGAAAGAAGGTGTTTCTTCTGGGAAATGAGCTGCTTGCAGAGGAATTTCGGGAGGAAGGAATTGATCTGGATGAAAAGAGCCCGGAGGTGGTAGTGGTAGGCTTTGATACCACCTTGACCTATGCCAAAATGTGCAGGGTGTGTGATCTGGTGCGGGAAGGGCTGCCCTATATTTCAACCCATCCTGATTATAACTGTCCTACAGAAACCGGTTTTATCCCGGACGCAGGGGCGATTCATGCGTTTATTCATGCCTCTGCCTTTCGATACCCGGATCATATTGTCGGGAAGCCTAACGGTGATATTATGGATTATCTGGCTTGCCGGGCCGGAGTAAGTAAGGAACAGACCGCCATGGTGGGAGACCGGCTTTATACGGATGTGGCAGCCGGAGTAAATAACGGGTATACAGGAATTTTAGTGCTCAGCGGTGAGGCAGGAATGGAGGATGTAAAAACATCAAAAGTAATTCCTGATTTAATTTTTGACTCTGTGAAAGAGATGATTCCTTATTTGTAAGAGAGCGTAAAGGGAATGGAAACGGGGATAATATGGGATTAAGGTTTTGTTTCGGCGGTTCGGGTGCCGGAAAAAGCAGACAGCTTTATGAGTACATAACACAGTGGGCGGACAGAGAGCCGGATCGGAATTTTCTTTTTCTGGTGCCGGATCAGTTTACCATGCAGGTCCAGATAGATCTGGTGAATGCCAGCAGCCGCGGAGGTATTATGAATATCGATGTGCTCAGCTTTGGCAGACTGGCACACCGCATCTTTGAAGAAACAGGGTTCGGAACGGGAACGGTTCTGGATGATACGGGAAAGAGTCTGGTGCTGCGCAAGGTGGCGGCAGAGCTTCAGGACAAGATGCCTGTTATCGGGAAAAATTTAAACAAGATCGGTTACATCCATGAGGTGAAGTCAGCGGTTTCCGAGTTTATGCAGTATGGAATTTCCGCAGATCAGGCGGGAGAGCTGGCCGAATTTGCCAAAGGGAGAGGCGCATTATATCGGAAGCTAAAGGACCTTGAGACCATTTACAGAGGCTTTCAGGAGTATATTTCCCATAAATTCATTACCACAGAGGAGACCTTAAGTCTGTTGACCGATGCGGTAGGAAAGTCGAAGATTGTCAAGGGCAGCGTGGTCGTATTTGATGGATTTACGGGATTTACACCGATTCAGTACCGTTTGATACAGGAGCTTATGCGGTTGACCGAAGAAGTCATCATTTCTATAACAATTGATATTCGAGAAAATCCCTTTCAAATTGGCGGCGAACAGGAATTATTTTACCTTAGCAAGAAAACAACAGCGGATCTTTGTCGGTTGGCCAGGGAGGCAAACGTTAAAAGAATAGACGATATTTATATGAAGAGCACTCCTTTGCCCAGATTTAAGGAGAATAAGGAGCTTGCACATTTGGAGCAGAATTTATTCCGCTATCCGTGGAAGGCGTATGAGGGTGAAGATATGGAGGGCTGTGCAATTCATATTGCAGAGGCTGTTAATCCGGCAAAGGAGGTACAACAGGTATGTATTACCATTAAAAAGCTGGTTTTGGAGGAGGGCTATTGTTACCGGGATATTGCGGTGGTTACCGGTGATCTGGAGACCTATGGCGACTATTTTGAGCGGGAAGCACTGGTGTATGACATTCCCTTTTTTATGGACAGAACCAGAGGACTTTTGCTCAATCCTTTTATTGAGTATATTCGAAGTGCACTGAGAATGGTATTACAGAATTTTTCCTATGAGGCGGTATTTCATTACCTGCGCTGCGGGCTGATGGATTTTACACCTGAGGAGATTGACAGGCTGGAAAATTATGTGCTTGCCTGCGGCATCAAGGGGAGGAAGAAGTGGAGTCAGGCCTTTGTGCGGACAAGCGATGTGCTGAAAACACTGCCGGAGGAAGAGCCGGAGGATGTGTTGACAGAAGGTGTGCTGCAGGCAGATGGCAGAGAGGCAAGGCAGCTGCGTGCGCTGGCAGAGCTGAATGCCACAAGGGAGCGCATGATGGAACAGATTGCACCGCTGCTTGAAAAGAAGAAGACGGCGGGAGAGCTGGTCAGAACCTTATATGATTTTATTGTTGCGGGAAAAATTCAGGAAAAGCTGGCGGTTTATGAGCAGGAATTTCGGGAAAACGGCGAGCCGGAAAGAGCCGGAGAATACGCCCAGATCTATCGTCTTGTGATGGAGCTTTTGGAACAGATTGTTTCCCTGCTTGATAAGGAGCCCATGACGCTTCAGGAATTTGCGGATATTCTGGATGCAGGCTTTGGGGAAATTCAGGTGGGAACCATTCCCGGAAGCGTAGACCGGATTGTGGTGGGCGATATGGAAAGAAGCCGCTTAAAGCAGGTGAAGATTTTATTCTTTTTGGGAGTCAACGATGGAAATATTCCCAAAACAAATTCCAAAAGCCGGATTATTTCCGATATCGACAGGGAATTTTTGCAAGGCTCGGAATTTGAACTTGCCCCTACACCCAGACAGCAGATGTACACCCAAAGACTGTATTTGTATATGAATATGACCAAGCCTTCTAAACGCCTGTACATGTCCTTTTCGCGGATCAGCAGTCAGGGAAAGAGTATCAGACCCTCCTATCTGATTGAGAGAATGGAAAAGCTGTTTCCACAGATAGAAATCGAAAAGGCGGACGGTGCACAGACGGCCTTTGATCAGCTGGTTGGAAAGAAGGACGGTTTGTCTCTTCTGGCCGGGGAACTTCGGGAATATGCCAGAGGACGGGAGGGACAGCTTTCCGAGGAGGAGCTTTATTCCCTGTACCGGCTTTATGAGGAGGACGAAAAATACAACCGTTATGCAGGAAAACTTGCACAAGCAGCCTTTGAGCAGTATACTCATAAGCCTCTTGCCAAAGCGGTGGCAAGGGCACTTTACGGCCAAATGCTGGAAAACAGCGTAAGCCGGCTGGAACGCTATGCGGCCTGTGCCTATTCTCATTTTCTTCAGTATGGTCTGATGTTGAAGGAGCGGGAGGAATTTGGCTTTGAACAGGTGGATTTGGGAAATATTTTTCATGAGGTGCTGGAAATTTTTGCAGGAAAACTTTCAGAAAACAATTATACATGGTTTGACTTCCCAGAGGAGGCGGGTGATCAGCTGCTTCATCAGGCACTTTTAGAATGCACCCTGCAGTATGGCGAGAATGTATTATACAGTAACGCGCGTTATGAATATATGACGGAGCGGATGTACCGTATTTTGAAAAGAGCAGTCAGGACGTTAAAAGCCCAGCTTCGGGAAGGTGATTTCGTGCCCACCTCCTTTGAAATGTCCTTTCAGCGTGTGGAAAAGCTGGAGTCGGTAAATATTGCGCTGTCCGAAGAGGAAAAGATGAAGCTTCGGGGAAGGATTGACCGAATTGATACCTGCGAGGATGAAGAGCATGTTTATGTGAAGATCATTGATTATAAGTCCGGGAACAAAAAGTTTGATTTGGCTGCACTTTATTACGGCTTACAGCTCCAGCTGGTGGTTTATATGAATGTAGCGGCAGAAATCACCGCTGCCAAGCATCCCGGCAAGGAGGTGGTTCCAGCTGCTCTTCTGTATTATCATGTGGCAGATCCGTTGATTAAAACAGAGGAGGAATTGACACCGCAGGAGCTTGACAGAGAGCTTTTAAAGGAGCTTCGGACCACCGGTGTGGTCAATGGGGACGCACAGGTAATCAGCCTGCTTGATAAAAATTTCTCGGATAAATCCCTGATTGTGCCGGTGGAGAGGAAGAAGGACGGAAGCTTTTCTGCACGGTCCAGCGTGATTGACAGACAGGATTATGAGACGGTTTCTGCTTTTGTCAATCATAAGATCAGGCAGTTCGGACGTGAGATATTAAGCGGTAAGGTAGAGATCAATCCCTGTGAGCAGGGCGGCAGAAATTCCTGTACCTATTGTGCTTTTAAGGGAGTATGTGACTTCGAGGCCGGAGCACCCGGATATGAAACCAGACAGCTGGCCAGTTATCCGGAGGATGAATTGATCGAGAGAATGAACAGGGAAATGGGTAAAGAAGTGGATAAAGAAACGGAAAAGGGAGAGGAAAATGGCCACTAAATTCACACCGGAACAGCAAATGGCAATTGATCTTCGCAGCAGAAATATCCTGGTCTGTGCGGCAGCCGGTTCGGGAAAGACAGCGGTGCTGGTTCAGCGTATTATCGGACTGGTGACGGATGAAAAGCACCCTATGGATATTGACCGGCTCTTGGTGGTTACCTTCACCAATGCGGCGGCTGCGGAAATGCGGGAGCGTATCGGCACTGCACTGGAGGAACGTTTAGAGCGGGAACCGGAGAATGTGCACCTGCAAAAGCAGATGTCGCTTCTTCATAATGCGCAGATTACCACCATTGACAGTTTCTGCCTGTTTCTGATCAGAAATAATTTTAATGATATTGGTCTTGATCCGGGGTTTCGGATTGCGGATGAGGGAGAGCTGACTTTGCTTGGGCAGGATGTGCTTTCCCAGCTTTTGGAGCAGCAGTATCAGGAGAAAAGGCCGGAATTTATTAACTGTATGGAGTATTTTTCTACCGGCAGTAATGACCGGCTGATAGAGGAATACATAGAGAAGCTTTATCAGTTTTCCATGAGCTATCCATGGCCGGAAGACTGGATTGGTCAATGCCAACAGGAGTATAAAATATCAGATGTTACCGAAATGGAAAATTCCGAATGGTGCCAATATATTGTCCGCTATATGAAGACCATAGTGGATGAGAGCGTCAGGGATTTGGAATTTGCAATCACTTTGGCGGAGGAGCCGGAAGGTCCCTATATGTATGGGGAGATGCTGGAGCAGGAAAGGGAAATGCTCTTAAAGCTTTCGGCGGCGGAAACTCTTTCTGATTATTACAGGCTGTTTGAAACAATTTCCTTTGGCAGGCTGCCATCGAAAAGGGATGCATCCGTTGATCCCGTGCTGCGGGAGAGGGTACAGCAGCTTAGAAAGGATATCAAGAAGCGGCTCGAGGATGTGAAGGAGAATTATCTTACTGTTTCCCCTGAGCAGGCAGTGAAAAGAATGCAGAAGGCTGCCCCTGCGATGGAGGAGCTTCTTTCTCTGGTGCTTACCTATAAGCGCATGCTGGATGAGAGAAAGCGCAGGGATAATATTATTGATTTCCACGATATGGAGCATTTGGCACTGAAAATTCTGCTTCTGAAACAGGAGGATGGAAGCCTGATTCCCTCTCCGGCGGCACTGGAGTACCGGCAGCATTTCGGAGAGGTCCTGATTGACGAGTATCAGGACAGCAATCTGGTTCAGGAGCTGATCTTAAAAAGCATTTCGGGGGAGGATGAGGAGCATTATAACCGGTTCATGGTTGGAGACGTGAAGCAGAGTATATACCGTTTCCGTCTGGCCAGGCCTGAGCTTTTCATGGAAAAATACAACTGTTATTCTAAACAGGATTCCTGTTGCCAGCGTATTGATCTGCACAAAAATTTCCGAAGCAGACATCAGGTGCTTAATAGCGTAAACCAGTTGTTTTCACAGATTATGGGAAGGAATCTGGGCGGCGTGGAGTATGACGCAGAGGCGGCTCTTTATCCGGGGGCGGTCTTTCCGGAGCAGGAAGCGGGCGGAGAGGAGTCTGGAGAAGCCGGTTCTAAGCAGGATCCCTATGAAACAGAGTATCTCATGATCGGCAAGAATGAACAGTCCTCTCTTTCTGCAAGACAGCAGGAGGCGGCAGCAATTGCAAGGAAAATCAGGGAGTTGTATGCCGCCTTGTATGTGACGGATAAGGAAACGGGGAAAATGCGCCCTGTCCGGTATTCGGATATGGTGATCCTGCTTCGAACCACAGCGGGCTGGGCGGAGGAATTTAAGAGCGTGCTTGAGAAGGAAGGAATCCCGGCATATGTAGCATCCAGAACGGGGTATTTTCAGACTGTGGAAATTAAGGTGCTTTTACAGCTTTTGCATGTCATTGACAATCCCTATCAGGATATTCCGCTGTATGGCGTTATGAAGTCCTTCTTTGGGGGCTTTTCCCAGGAGGAGATTGCCAAAATCCGCGCCGTGGATCAAAAAATCCCTCTTTATGAGCTCCTTGTTAGTTATGACGGGGAAGAGAAGGCAAAGGTGGCTGATTTTCTGAACCGTCTCTCCGTATATCGGAAGAAGACCGCTTATACTCCCATTCATAAGCTGATACAGGAAATCCTGTCGGACACAGGATATCTGGATTATGTATCTGCCAGACCCGGAGGAGAGCAGAGGCGGGCAAACGTGGAAATGCTTCTTACCAGAGCGGCAGCCTTTGAGCAGACCAGCTACTACGGACTGTTTCATTTCCTTCGTTATATTGAGCAGCTGGAAAAATATGAAGTGGATTACGGTGAGGCGGATGTGCTGGATGAAAATGCGGACGTGGTTCGCATTATGAGTATTCACAAAAGTAAGGGCCTGGAGTTTCCGGTGTGTATTGTGGCCGGGCTGTCCAAGCGCTTTAACATGCAGGATACTGCCAGCAGGCTGATTGCCGATGCGGATATGGGAATAGGCGTGGATTATATTGACAGCTCCCTGCGCATTCAAAGCAGGACACTGAAGAAAAGGGCTGTGGCGCTTAAAATGCGCCTGGATGCCTTAGGGGAGGAAATGAGGGTGCTCTATGTGGCTATGACCAGAGCCAAGGAAAAGCTGATACTGACCGCTATGACAAATGACCTTGATAAGCTGCGGGAAGAGCTGGAGCTGCAAAGAGACAGAGTATCCTTTTCAGCATTGGCAGGCGCTTCCTGTTATTTGGACTTTATAATTCCCTGCCTGAAAAATCCTGTTTTCATAAGCTCTGATGAACTGATGCTGGAGGATATCAGGGAAGCAGCCGGGGAAATATCGAGAAAGCAGAGGCTGCTTAACGGTCAAGGCAGTCAATCAATAATGACAGAATTGTCAGAAAAATTTAATCGAAATTATTCGCACCAATATTTGTCAGGGTTATTTGTCAAAACAACAGTGTCGGAACTGAAGATGAAAGCAATCCATGGTCAGCAGCAGAACTGGCAGGACAAACTGGATGAGTCAATGGACGCAGGAGGAAGCAGAGGCTATGACAGCGCTTTTACCAGGGAGCTGTTTGAGGAGCCGGAGATTGTGCCCTATATTCCCTCCTTTATCAGCAGTAAGGAAGGCATGTCCGGCACCGACAGAGGAAGCGCTTACCACAAGGTAATGGAGCTTTTGGATTTGGAGGCCGCAGGAGCAAACCGGACGAAGGAAGAGCTGGCAGGACAGCTTGATGAGTTAGTCAGACAGGAAAAGCTGACCCAGCAGTGGCGGGACAGTGTGTCAGAGACGAAGCTTATGACCTTTTTGGACAGCAGTCTGGCACGGCGCATGAGACAGGCATCCCTGTGCGGCAGGCTGCGCAGGGAGCAGCCCTTTGTCATGGGAATAGGTGCGGACCGGCTGGATCAGGAATGCCCCGCTTCCGAGCAGGTGCTGATACAGGGAATTATCGACGTGTTTTTTGAAGAGAATGGGAAAATTATCGTGGCGGACTATAAAACCGATGCGGTGAAGGCCCCTGAGGAGCTGGTCAGAAGGTATCAGACACAGCTGGATTATTATGCAGAGGCGCTTCACAAGCTGACAGGGAAGGAGGTTACGGAGAAGATCATATATTCCTTTGCACTTGGAACGGAGATAGCATTGTGATCTTTGGCTGGCTTCCTTAAATCTCATATGCGATAAGGCAGCGATTAATACAATAGACAGTTATCCCTGCTATTCCACAAATAAAGGAAAGCAGGTAAAACAAAATACCTCTATATGCTAGATTGAAAATACGAAACAAAGCGACGAAACGGGATTTCGTAGGAAGAACAAATGTCAAAAGCTTCAAATAAATTGCAGTCCGAACAGACACATGATTTTCCGGAGGAAGCGTTCAAGTCATAAAATTGGGTGGCTTCGTGACAAGTAATGTATGAAAAATTTTCCTTGACGGCTTGCATTCTGCCTGCTACAATCAAATTAAAGCATAGAAATTCTGACGGAAATTCGTATATCAAATCTATTTTTCTAACCTGTGCCCTGCACCATGCGCACCGCACATGATCTGTTTTAGAATCCTTGCTTTGCTACCATTTAACTTATTTTCATAAAGCAGGGAATGAGACAGAGTCTTTCGGGACGGCGGCTGCATTTTCTGCTTTCCGGACGAAAGGAGAAGAATATGAAGGAAGAACGGATGAAGGACACTGCAGCAGAGGAAATCCCTGTATACTATACCTACAAGGACAGGGTATTCAGAATGCTGTTTAAGAACAAAAGGAGGCTGCTGGAGCTGTATAATGCGCTGAATGATACGGCATATACCGACGAGAAGGATCTGACGGTCAATACGCTGGAAAACGCCATTTTCATGAAAATGAAGAATGATATTTCCTTTGTCATTGACAGTAACATGTGCCTGTTTGAGCACCAGTCCTCGTATTGCCCCAATATGGCGCTGAGAGGCTTTCTGTATTTTGCAGACCTGTACAAGAAGCAGATGAAGGATGTGGAGCTGTCAGGCAGCAGGAGAGTTTTGCTTCCAACACCCCATTATATTGTGTTTTACAATGGCTTGGAGAGAAAGGCAGAGGAGTTTACCCAGAAGCTGTCGGACTGCTTTGAGGATGACAGCGAAGGATGTATGGAGCTTACCGTCAGGGTGATCAATATCAATTATGGACATAACCGGGAGCTGATGGGAAAGTGTAAGGCACTTTCGGATTATGCTTATTTTGTGGCAAAGGTGCGAGGGAACCTGAAAACCATGGAGCTTGAAAAGGCTGTGGAGAGAGCGGTAGATGCCTGCATAAAGAAGGGTGTGCTGAAGGAGTTTCTGATAGAGCAGAAAGCGGAGGTAATAGCCATGTCGATTTATGAGTACAATGAAGAGTATGTGAAAAGGACGTTGTTTGAGGATGGAATGGAGGCGGGCTATGACAAGGGAAAAGCGGATGGATATGCAGAGGGAGAAGCCAAAACTCTTGTAAAAAATGTAGAGGCAGCCATGAAAAACTTTCATGTGAGTCTGCAGGAAGCCTGTGAAGGGCTTGGAACTACTATAGAGGAGTATGAAAAGGC
>JAUNGK010000055.1 GCA_030524555.1 Bacillota bacterium
CCAGTCTTTTCAAGCTTTCAATCTTATTTAAATATCGTTCATGAAACAACCCTAGTCGCCGTACATGATATCATGAAGATACCTTTTATTTGCGTCAAAATCAATTTGAAGAACACTCATTCCCCGAATATCTGCAGGCTGATAGGTCCCCTCCACCGGAACGCTTCCCTGTTCTATTTCCCAGCTTAAAAGCCTGCCTCCCTGAAGACTCAGGGCATAGCACTCCTTAAGGGTTAAATTGGTTGTAAGGTTAGGCAAAAGCCCGTCCATAAGCTGTGAAGGGTTGGTAAGCAATGCGCCGGGCAGCTTTCCAAGCACCTCCGAGAGCACCTTTCTTTGTCTTTCCGTCCTTCCGAAATCCGTTCCGATATACCGGTTTCTGCTGTATGCCAGTGCCTGCGGTCCGTTCAGGTGGACTTGTCCCTCCATAGAAACATCCATATAGTCCGTTCCCTCCGGGCGGTTTGTAAGCATATTATATTCCACCAGATAAGCATTGACATATTCCAGTTCTTCGCTTGTCAGGGAAAGCTCAACACCCCCTACCGCATCTACCAGATTGGCGAAGGCTTCAAAGTTTACAAGAACATAGCGGCTTACGGAGATATCAAAATTTTGGTTAATCGTCTCCATCAAAAGCTCCGGTCCTCCGTATGCATATGCCGCATTCAATCGGTTGCCCTCATGTCCCGGTATCTCCACGTAGATATCCCGAAGAAGGGATGTCATGGAAATCTTCTTCGTCCTGCTGCTTATCGTCAGAAGAATCATGGCATCAGACCTGCTGCCCTCCACATTTTCTCTGGAATCACTTCCGATCAGCAAAATGTTGGTCACATCCGCTTCCTTCCATGGCTCCTTTGTAAAGCCTTCTGCTTCCTGATAAGCCATTTTCCCGTACAGCCTGCCTAAAAGCAGATACCATCCGCCTAACACAACAATCAAAACAACTGCCACAAAAAGCAAAAACCTTTTTAAGCCTGATTTTTTTCTCTTTTTCTTTTTCATAAACACATCGCACTCCATTCCTTAAACATAAGGATTGACAGGATGTCTGGATTGTATCATCAAATATTCCTTTATGCAACTTTCCAAAAGATGATTCATTGTTTCTTAAGAAACTTATTATAAATTGCCGCCTTTCCCTAAGGTATTAATATATTTCATAATTCCCATATGTATGTTCCATGCAAGCCTTTCCTGGTAAACCTCGTCGGAAAGCCTCTCTGCCTCTTCCCTGTTGGACAAGAAGCCGCACTCGACAATCACAATAGGCTTTGAAGTCTTTTTCAGAAGAAAATAGCTGTCATTGCCTTTGGCCTGACGCTTGTTATCCGGCTCAAGCTCCTTTAGCTGTTCCTGCAGCACCTCTGCCAAGCGCTTACTCCTGTCACTGGTAGCATAATAAAACACCTGTGCACCCTTCACATATTCCTCATGATAACTGTTTTGATGAATGCTCACCACCAATACCGCATCAGAGGACTCTATAATCTCCAGTCTCCTTTTCATATCCTGTACCTTCTTGTTGGAGGCTCCTTCATCATATAACCCGGCATCCCCTTCTCTGGTCATGATTACCTCTATCCCCTCCGCCTCAAGAAACTGCTTTAAAAGCTTTGCAATCTTTAGATTAATATCCTTTTCAAGTTGGTCATTGATCCCCACCTTGCCCGGATCGGTGCCCCCGTGTCCTGCATCCACCACCACGCAAATCCTTTCTTTGTTTTGAGCCTGCATGGAGCTTACATAGACAGCTCCCTCCCTTGCCACGAAAAACATGGATACCAACAAAATTCCTGCCATAATTACCTGCAGCACGCGGTTATATTTATCTGCCATTTCAAGTCTCCCATAATATGGGCTTTACCTAATATATATGAAAAAAGACTGCAGGAATGACCATATTCTTTTCAGACAATGGTTTCCTGCAGTCTCCATACCATTTATTTTATTTATCACCTGTTCATATACTCTTCGATTTTGTCCCAAACCGACGGTTTTTCAAAGCCCAGCCGCCAAAAAGCCGTTCCTGCAAGCTGATACTTGTCCATAATATTCAGCTTTACTTCTATAGAAGCTTCATCCTCCAGCCACACCTGGAAAAGACTTGTACCATCGTTATATTCCCCATAGTTCTGGCAGGTCTCCTCGTCCCACTCTACTGTAATATTGTGGTTTCTCACAAACTCCTCCGCCATCTCCATGCCCACTGCCTGGCTTCCGATGGAACCATCCTTGGTCTCCCAGATTCTGGTATAGAAAGGAACCGCATTAATTACCTTCTCGGCAGGCACCTGTTCCAGGGTCTGCGTAATTCCCTTCTCAACAAAATCTATAGAAGCAACGCTTCCTGCCTCCTGGCTTCCTGCATAATGCTCATCATAGCCCATAATAATGACATAATCCGCAACAATTCCCTGCTCGGTTCTGTTATAATGATCCGTTCCTCCCATGGGCACATAATTATCTATAGACAGCACCAGTCCGTTCTCCCTGCAGGGAATGGAAAGCTCCCTGATAAATTGGGTAAAATGCTCTCCGCAATCCGAGCTGATCTGCTCAAAGTCTACGTTAATCCCATCTGCTCCATAAGACATGGCAGTGCTTACCAAACCCTCTATCAGCTTGGCCCGCGTAGTAGTGGAGGAGAGAATTTCATACATATCAATCTCATCCTTGTAGGTAATATTTTCCACCAACACCCAGACCTCCATCCCCATATCGTGAACCTTGTCCACGTAGCTCTGGCTTGCAAAGCTGGTAAAATTTCCTTCATTATCCGACAGCATAAACCATGTGGGCGAGATTACATTAAGCCCCTTGGTGTTTTCCACAACGGACATCAACGTATCATTTCCTGCTTCCCCTGCTACCACATGCCAGCCCAGATTGATCTTATGATTTCTGGTCTGACTGGCATACTCCGGTTCCTCATAATCAGTCACTGGTATAGGCATCTCCACCCTGATATTCTGGAGGCGCTTATTTTCCACATATCCGATAATAGAATCCGCTGTCTTAACCTTACTCCAGGTCTCCATCTGTTCCAGGATAATTACCTTATCTCCGGCACTTACATCCTCAAGGATTTCACTTTTAATTCCTCCCAGAAGCCTTACTGCCGTATCCTTCTTAATCTCCGCTACCTGTCGTTCATCCCACTGGGTATAAATCTGCAGCCTGGAAGGCCCCTCAAAGCCCTCGTAGGAAAAATTCGTATATCTCTTCACATAATCTGCTGCCACATACAGCGTATCTCCCTCATATCTGGCAGGGATATATTCCATGCTTTGGGTTCCTTCCTTATCTGTCACCTGGCTGCTTCCGATCTCGCATCTTATAATATCATCCGGCACAGTATACAGTAACAACCCTTCATTCTTGTCCTCATAAAAACGGGTGTTAAAATATTTATGAACCGTATACAAATCCAAATAGTAAACTCCATCCAGAAGCTTTGCACGTTCCTCTATAATTTCATCCTGTAATACAATAGCAACATCTGCATCGCCCGTCATATTAAAATACGCATCAAGATCCGCACGCTCCTTCGTATAGGAATATCTTTCCAATATCTTAGCACCAAAGCTGGCAGCCGCAATCACTATAATAAGGACGATGGCTATCACAACAGGCAGTATTTTTTTCTTCATTGCCGCAACCTCCAATCGTCCTTTATTATAGCAGACTATTCCTACACCGTCATTACCAATTTTGACTTTTTATAACAAATTATACCGGCACCGCAGCTTAAGGAATGACTTGGTCAAACATCGTTTTTAAGGGGCTTTCCGTTTACAAACATCCCCAGCCTTAAGCGCCGGCTAAAGGAGGCAATTATCTTTTGGAAACCAGATCGTACCTGATCTCCTTTATCTTCCCATTTTGGTCGGTCACATAGTCGGGCATATAGACAGTATCTTCATTTACACAATTTTCAATAATATATTCCGTAGTGGACGGAACGCCATTTAAGTACAGCTTTACACCCGTTTTCTCCATCCGCTCAAGCCGCGACCTTAAGGGTTCATAGTTGGCATACATTTTCAATCCTCCTATGCGTTTCGGACTTTGACATTTTCCAAAAGGATTCGTGATATGTCATGTCAAAAAGATAAATAAATTCCGAAACTGATTATAGTTTTTCTTATAATGACGATAATAAAAACAGATAAGATGCCGGGTACGTATCCAAATAAACTACCGCTGCGAATATCCGAATTGGGGGTGAATTATAACAGTCGAAAATTTCCTGAAGAACATCCGCGACAGGCACATGCCTGTAAGACAGCGCTTCCATTAATACCGTTCTATATTAAAGGAAGGCTTACCTGATAAATTGCTTAGATTCGTATAAATAAAAATAAAAATTAAAGTAAAAATACATGCCTCCTTTTGATACATGATTTACCCGGAAGCATCTTACAAGAGTATTATAGTATTTATTACCAATTTTTGCAAGTATTGTTTTTATATTTTTATATATTTTTAACAATTTCCATGTTGACAATTAAAATATTTTCTTTTTATTAAATTTTTTTAAACTGTTTTTCTGTCCTATTGACTTAAATTCATACAAAGTATAATATAATTCTAAGTGAATACCTGTTTTTAAGCGATACAAGCCTTTCAGGTGTCACCAAACGGCAGGATAACAGTATCATAATAGTAAGGATGTGATAATTATGAAAATAGAAAAAGTAAATGATCATCAAATTCGCTGTACCCTTACCAGAGAGGATCTGGCTGACAGAGAATTAAAGCTTAGCGAACTTGCTTACGGTACCGAAAAAGCCAAAGACTTATTCCGCGATATGATGCAGCAGGCATCCTTTGAATTTGGATTTGAGGCGGAAGACATTCCATTAATGATAGAAGCTATTCCACTAAACTCAGAGTGTATTATCCTGATTATTACCAAGGTGGAGGATCCCGATGAGCTAGACACACGCTTTTCAAAGTTTGCTCCCTCCGTTCATCAGGATGACAGCTCTTTAGAGGAAGTTTTGGATACGATCAGCGAAGGGGCCGATGATGTTCTGGATCTGTTTAAGAAGCTTCAAAATGGCCGGGTTTCAGACTCTGCTTCCACTGCATCAGATGCTGCAGGCAGCAGTTCTTCTGAAAGCACCGGACGTTCCTTCAAAAACGTTCTCCAGAAGAAGCTTTCCGACACCGCAATGCCTGTGGAGCTTACCAAAATTTATGCATTTAACAGCCTGCGTGAAGCGTCGGCGGTTTCCCATGTACTTTCCGGCTTTTACGACGGTTCCAATTCTCTTTACAAGCAAAAGGACGGAACTTATATATTAGTAATTTCCAAAGGCAAACATTCTCCGGAGGATTTCAACAAAATATGCAACATTTTATCCGAATACGCATCAAGCATAAGGTCGGTACCGGCATCGGAAGCATATTTAGAAGAACATCTTGACCCGGTAATCAAAAATACTGCTTTGCAGTCGTTATCCTGCATTTAAGATAAAAGCGCAGACCATTACGGTTTGCGCTTTTCCTGTTTTATAATAAGAAATGCTTGGTTTTTAATCCCTTTAATGATAAAATAAATTGTTTAACGAAAGCGAAAGGGGTTTAAAACTATGAAAAACCTAAAAAAAGGATTTCTTACGGCAGCAAGCGCACTGCTTCTTTGCATGCTTCTTGCTCCGATCACCGCGCTTGCTGCTGAGGAAGGAGCTGCGCTTCCTTCTATGTATGCCACCTTCTGGGCGCTTGTTCCTCCCATTGTTGCCATTGTACTGGCACTGATTACCAAGGAAGTTTACAGTTCTCTTTTCGTCGGTATTCTGGTAGGAGGGTTGTTCTACTCAGGCTTCAGCTTTGAAGGCACCTTTACCCACATTTTTAATGATGGATTTGTAGCGGTTCTTTCAGACAGCTATAATGTAGGAATTTTGATTTTCCTTGTTATTCTGGGCGCCATGGTAAGTCTGATGAACCGTGCCGGCGGCTCTGCTGCCTTCGGACACTTTGCCAAGCAGAAAATCAAATCCCGTGCCGGTGCACAGCTTGCCACCGTTGCACTGGGTGTGCTGATCTTCATAGACGATTATTTTAACTGTCTGACAGTGGGAAGCGTTATGAAGCCGGTCACAGATGAGCATAAGGTATCCCGGGCTAAGCTGGCATACCTGATTGATGCCACCGCAGCACCGGTCTGCATCATTGCTCCCATCTCATCATGGGCTGCAGCCGTATCGGGCTTTGTGGAAGGCGAAGATGGATTTTCCATTTTTATACGGGCAATCCCCTACAACTATTACGCATTACTGACCATCGTTATGATGATCGCCATCATTCTTCTCAATATTGATTTCGGTCCCATGCGTACCCATGAAGAAAACGCATTAAAGGGAGATCTTTTTACCTCCGGTGCCGTTTCTTCTTCCGAAGAAGAAAAGCCGGAGACTGCAAAGGGCAAGGTTATTGATCTTGTAATCCCCATTATCACCCTGATCATCTGCTGCGTAATCGGCATGATCTACACCGGCGGTTTCTTTGACGGAGAAAATTTTATTACTGCTTTCTCCAATTCCGATGCATCCGTAGGCCTTGCTCTGGGAAGTATATTTGCAATGATTATCACTATCATCATTTATCTGTGCAGAAGAGTTCTTTCCTTTACAGAGTGTATGGAATGTCTTCCTGCCGGATTTAAAGCTATGGTTCCCGCAATTTTAATTTTGACCTTTGCCTGGACCCTTAAGGCCATGACCGACAGCCTGGGAGCTGCGGAATTTGTTGCAAACGCCATGCAGCACAGTGCAGGAAGCCTTATGAACTTTTTGCCTGCCATCATCTTCCTTGTGGGATGCTTCCTTGCATTTTCTACCGGAACCTCCTGGGGCACCTTTGGTATCCTGATCCCCATTGTTGTTGCGGTATTTGCAAATTCCAATCCTCAGCTGATGATTATTTCCATCTCTGCATGTATGGCGGGTGCAGTATGCGGTGACCACTGCTCTCCTATTTCGGATACTACGATTATGGCAAGCGCCGGAGCACAGTGTAACCATGTCAATCATGTAACCACACAGCTTCCTTATGCACTGATAGCTGCAGCGGTTTCCTTTGTGACCTATATCATTGCCGGCTTTACGCAGAATGCATGGATCAGCCTGCCAATCGGCATCGTTCTCATGCTTGCGGTATTGATTATCATCAAAAACTTTACACAGGCAAAGGATGCATAATCCGTTTTTGCATTTTGTCACGCCAGAATAATTTAACCAAAATAAACAGGAGCTTCCGGTTTGATATGAACCGGGAGCTCCCTTTTGGTCTTTGACTTATACTCAATCTTATAAAGCTTCGATCTTAGCCATCAAGTCATTTATATCCATTCCATGAACCATTGCCGCTTCCTCAAGGCTTTCTGCCTGAGCGGAAGGACATCCCAGACAATGCATGCCTGCCTCCATGAGAATGGGTGCAACATTGGGATTAGTTCTCAAAATTTCACCAATTGTCATGTCCTTGGTAATTTGTGCCATATCCTGTAACCTCCTTTAAGCTCTTTTCTGTGGAACTTCTACAGTATAATACTTTACCCTGTTTCTGGCAAGCCTAAACTCTTTTTGCCGCAATTTGAGTTTTTAAATAATAAATTTCAGACCGTTATTTGCCACTTTTTAGTGTTATATCTTGGATTTTGTCAATTTTAATGATAAAATATCTTAGTAAACTATTTTTTGTTTATACCGGAATAGTAAAAAGTAATTGGAATGGGGGATCATATGAGCAAAATTGTAGTAAAACTCGAAAATTGCGTTGGCTGTAATTCCTGTGTAAGGGCCTGTCCTGTCACTGATGCCAACCGGATCATTAAGGATGCCGACGGAAATCTGGCCATCGAGATTGACGAAAGCAAATGTATCAAATGCGGTGCCTGCATTAAGGCCTGCAGCCATAATTCAAGAATGTTCGAAGATGATACGGAACGTTTCCTGGCAGATCTGAAAAAGGGGGAAAAGATCGCCATCATCGTAGCACCTGCCATTAAAATCGCTTTCGACGGCAACTGGCGTCATGCACTGCAATGGCTTCGCAATGCAGGCGTTACCGGTGTATATGACGTGGCATACGGTGCAGATATCTGTACCTGGGCCCATCTCCGTTACATAGAGCAGCATCCCGATGCCAAAATTATGACACAGCCATGCGCCGTCATTGTCAACTATGTGTTAAAGCACAGGCCGCAGCTGCTTAAGTACCTGTCACCTATTCAAAGCCCTATGCTCTGTGAAGTGGTGTATCTTCGCAAATACCAGAACTACACAGGCAAGATTGCAGCCATTTCTCCCTGCATTGGTAAAGGGGACGAATTTCGTCAGACCGGACTGGTGCAGTACAACGTAACCATGGCTCACTTAAAGCAGTATTTCCAGGCAAATGGCATCAGTCTTCCTGAGGTTAAAATATACAGTGAATTTGAATTTGACTTAGAACCCGGTCTGGAAGGAGCAATTTACCCCAAGCCGGGCGGTCTTGCCACCAATCTCCTATATCATAAGCCTGACCTGGAAATCCTGAATATGGAAGGCCCCAGTCATGTTTATAAAGAGCTGAATAAGTACATGGAAGAAAAAGACATCTATAAGCCACAGGTTCTGGATGTGCTTAACTGTGAATTTGGCTGTAATGAAGGTCCTGCAGTAGGTCAGGATTACAACTTCATGCAGATGAACTCCGTTATGCATGATGTGGAGTTGTATACCCACAAGGAACGAATGAAGGCCGTCAAGCGGGGAAAGGACAAGCAGTTCGCCAAATTCGACAGCGAATTAAAGCTGGAGGATTTCTTCCGTACATATACCCCTGAAAATGTAAACAAAATTCCCGTCAGCAATAGCGAGCTGGAAAACGCCTTTAAACTTCTCGGCAAAACCACGGAACTTCAACGCCATTTTGATTGCCATGCCTGCGGCTTCAGCAGCTGTACCGATATGGCAAAAGCTATTGCCCGCGGCCTGAACTGCCCCGAAAACTGTCATCAGTATATGCTAAACCAGCTTACAGAAGAGCGTAAGCAGATTACCAAATCCAACGAACAGGTACATGAGATTACCTTGGAGCTGGAAAAGGTGGTTGCCGATTTAGATAAGCGTATTAAAGAGGTCCAGGCAGAGGCTGTCAACATCAGCGAAGCAGGCAGACACAACAGCGAGGAAATGGGAAAAGTAATCACATATATGTCCAGCCTTACAGAATTAAATACTGCCATTTTGGCTGCGATGAAAAACATTAACGTAAATGTAGATAACTATAGAGAAATGTCTAAAAACGTGGAAAAAATTGCACAAAATATCAACCTGCTCTCTTTAAACGCAAGCATCGAGGCAGCAAGAGCGGGCGAAGCCGGACGGGGGTTTGCCGTAGTTGCATCCAACATCCGTGCCCTTTCCGACGAATCCAAAGGTTCCGTAGCCAGTGCACAGAATAATGATGCCTCTATCAATCAAGCGGTCACCGAAGTAAATGACACCTTAAACGGTTTTACTTCCAATATCAGTGCACTGACCGATGTTGTAACTAAGGCCATTCAGGATATCCGTGAAAACTCCGCACGCAGTGAAAATATTCAGGATGCCGTTACACAGGTTGGTGATATTATAAGAACCATCACTTCCATGATTGAAAAGACAAATAAAATGTAAAACCCGAATTTGCAAATTACCTTTAAAATACATACTTTGTTCATAAAAAAGTACACTGTTTGCCTTGACTGTTTCTTATCTTGTAACATATAATGAGGGTACGGTAATAGCATAAGTTTTATGCAAAAATATATCAAAAATAATTTAGGAGGCTTACACAAAATGAGACCAGAATGGAATGATTTTGTAGGCGGCAAGTGGGACAAGGAAATCAACGTACGTGATTTCATCCAGAGAAACTACACTCCCTATGATGGAGACGAGTCCTTCTTAGCTGGTGCTACACAGAACACAAAGGATTTATGGCAGATGGTACTTGAGCTGCAGAAGAAAGAACGTGAAGCAGGCGGCGTTCTTGATATGGATACCAAGGTTGTATCTACTATCACTTCACACGGCCCCGGTTACCTTGACAAGAGCAAAGAGACTATCGTAGGTTTCCAGACAGATAAGCCCTTCAAGCGTTCCCTGCAGCCTTACGGTGGTATCAGAATGGCTGAAAAGGCATGTGCTGATAATGGTTATGAAGTAGATCCTGAAATCAGCGAGTTCTTCTCCACACACAGAAAAACTCACAATGCAGGATGCTTTGATGCTTACAATTCAGAGATGAGAGCTTGCCGTTCCGCTCATATTATCACAGGTCTTCCTGATGCTTACGGACGCGGACGTATCATCGGCGACTACAGACGTGTTGCTTTGTACGGTATTGACAGACTGATCGAAGACAAGCAGGCTCAGAAGGATTCTACCGGACGTGTTATGACAGATGATGTTATCCGTCTTCGTGAAGAGCTTTCCGAGCAGATGATTGCTCTTAAGATGATGAAGGAAATGGCTGCTTCTTACGGCTGCGATATTTCCAAGCCCGCTGCTAACGTACAGGAAGCTATTCAGTGGACATATTTCGGATATTTATGTTCAGTTAAGGAGCAGAACGGTGCTGCTATGTCCCTTGGACGTACATCTACCTTCCTTGACTGCTACGCTCAGAGAGATTTAAAGAACGGTACATTTACAGAAGAGCAGATTCAGGAATTTGTTGATCACTTCATTATGAAGCTGCGTTGCGTAAAATTCGCTCGTACTCCTGAATACAATCAGATCTTCGCCGGCGATCCTGTATGGGTAACAGAGTCCCTCGGTGGTGTTGGTGTTGACGGACGTCCTATGGTAACAAAGATGAGCTTCCGTTACCTTCATACATTAACCAACTTAGGATCCAGCCCTGAGCCCAACTTAACAGTTCTCTGGTCTACAAGACTTCCTGAGAACTGGAAGAAATACTGTGCAAAGATGTCTATCCAGACCTCTTCCATCCAGTATGAAAATGATGATCTTATGAGAGTAACACACGGTGATGACTACGGTATCGCCTGCTGTGTATCCTCCATGGTTATCGGTAAGGAAATGCAGTTCTTTGGTGCAAGAGCAAACCTTGCTAAGTGTCTGCTTTACGCATTAAACGGCGGTATTGATGAAGTTACCAAGAAACAGGTTGGACCTAAGTATCGTCCTGTTGAAGGTGATGTTCTTGACTATGATGATGTTTACAGCAAGTTCATCGATATGATGGAATGGCAGGCAGATGTATATGTAAATACTCTGAACATCATCCACTATATGCATGACAAATACTGCTATGAGAGAGCTGAGATGGCACTTCATGACAGAGATGTTAAGCGTTACTTTGCAACAGGTGTTGCAGGTCTTTCCATCGTAGCTGACTCCTTATCTGCTATCAAGTATGCTAAGGTAGAGGTTATCAGAGACGAGGACGGCATCATTGTAGACTTCAAGACTACCGGTGAATTCCCTAAATACGGTAATGATGATGACCGTGTAGACAGCATCGCTCAGGAAGTTGTTCACAAGTTCATGACAGCGATCAGAAGACACCACACCTACAGAAACGGTGTTCCTACAACATCCATTCTTACCATTACATCTAATGTAACCTATGGTAAGGCAACAGGTAACACACCTGACGGACGTAAGAAAGGCCAGCCTTTTGCTCCCGGTGCTAACCCGATGCACGGACGTGATACTCACGGTGCAGTAGCATCCTTATCCTCCGTATCCAAGCTTCCTTTCAATGATGCACAGGACGGTATCTCCAATACCTTCACCATCATTCCCGGAGCACTTGGTAAAGAAGATCAGGTCTTCGCAGGTGATATCGAAATTGATTTAAATAAATAACTTTACAATAATCCTATTTCAGGAGGTACAATGCAATGGACGATCAAAAAATGGTTGAAGATCTTGTAAAAATGCTGGATTCCGGCATGGCTATGGGCGTAGGGCATGTTAATGTGGACTACGACGAGACAGAAGAGAAATCAAAAAACGTTCAGACCATGGGATGCACGGACTGCTCCAGAACTCCTCTGGCATGCAGCGTACCTACCCTGGAAGACGGTTTGGATGATTTTCATTAATTAAGGAGGTAATTACCATGGCAGCAAATACAGCACAGGTAGATAACTTAGTATCATTATTAGATGGTTACGCTACAAAGGGCGGTCATCATCTTAACGTTAACGTATTAAACAGAGATACTCTTTTAGATGCTCAGAAGCATCCCGAGAACTATCCTCAGCTTACAATCCGTGTTTCCGGATATGCTGTTAATTTCATTAAATTAACACCGGAACAGCAGGCTGATGTTATTTCCCGTACATTCCATGAGTCAATCTAATGTTTATACCAAAACGCCCGCTTTCAAAGCGGGCGTTTTTAATATATCTGCATCTTATATCATCTAATAAACTCTATAAAAACTTTTCCTGCATCATCTTATACTGCTTCTTTTGCACATACATTCTCTTATCTGCAAGCTGCATACACGACATTAAGGATAACTCCTGTTCGTCCGAAATACAGCAAATTCCAAAGCTTGCCCTAAAGGGATACGGCTTTTTCACCTTCTCCTCGTCTTCCCTCATTGCCCGGATAAACTGCTCTGCAAATTCCAATTCTCTCTTTCTCTCATCAGAATAAAGGAGAACAAAGTACTCATCTCCTCCAACTCTTGCACAGATTTCGTCTTCCTTAACAAGCCCGTTCAGAATATTAGCCAGTCTGCAAAGCGCTTCATCGCCTTCAGAATGCCCAAAATTATCATTGATATATTTTAAGCCATTCATGTCTATACTGACAATACTTAAAAACTTTTCTTCCTCCTCGTATCGCTCATGGAGGTTTCTAAGCTGCTTTTCAAATCCTCTGCGATTATAAATACCGGTCAGTGCATCCTTATGATACAGTGTCTTAATCTGCTCAAGGCTGGATACCTCTCGATGCATTGCCGCCTCTTCAATGGCATTGGCAAGCCCCATCATATAAGACTGTACATAGACATCCGCCCAATTTTCATCTTCAAAAAGCATAACCATATATCCATAGCACTTACTCTTATAATGCACAGGAAAGACCAGATACCCCTCTGCATTCTCTCTCTCAAGAATCACCTTTGGCAGGATATTGCATCTGTCAAACTTCTCTTCACAGCTATCCGCCTTCTGCCCCCTGTAAAATATTCTTTTAAGTATCATTCGGTTCGTATATGCGTTATCTAATTCTACTCTGTCAAAATCTCTTTCTTCTTCATCGCACATACACAAATATGCCTTACTGCAATTGGTATTGGCAAAATATTTTTCTGCTACCTTAAGATACTCCGACTCCTCAAAAGCGTCCTGATATTCTGTGGTCATACATACTGTCTGCTTAACATCATTCTCCTGAACATAAATCTTATGGAGTAGTGCAGAACAGTCATTCATCAGCTCCTGCCCACCGCATCCGCAGCTTCTTCGTAATTCCAGCCCGGGCTTAAGCCACACCACCCTTTCCTGTTCCTCTCCTTTGTTTACCTTTTCAATAATCTCTACCGCCTTCTTGCCTAAAGCTTCAAAGGGCGCTCTGACACTTGTAATCGAGGGATGATATCTTCTTGCTTCCATAATATCATCATAACCAGAAACGCATACGTCCTCAGGGACACGAACACCCCTCCTTTTCAGCTCATCACATACAGACAGCGCCATATGATCATTGGAGCAGATAATCGCCTGAGGATAAGAACTGCGCCCTTCCATAAACCAGTCTACCGCTTTCTTACCCTTTTCCCGCCACCAATCGCCATTAAAAACCATATGCTCCGTTACCGGAATCTTTTCCTCTTCCATAACAGTGAGGAACCACCTGTGCCGTTTCCTTGCATCCTCGCTGTTCATATTGCCGGTCATAAAGCAAATGTCGCGAAAACCATGATGCTTAATAAAATGCCTGGTAATATCAGCTATAGCCTCTCCATCTTCCACAAGCACATTATAAAATACATCATTGGGGTTTCGTAAATAAACCACCGGACATTTGGCCTTTTCCTTTAAAAGGCCAAAAAACTCTGCTTCCATCCCGTCAATATCAAAGGTATCGTCCGCCACTATAATGCCGTCAAGCTTCTCCAGATCAGGAATCCTAATTACACTCTTTTCTCCTTCTGCATAAAGCACATTATCCCCATAAGCGCCGAAATTGCAGAATGTGAAGACGTCGTAACCTGCTTCCCCTGCCTTCCTGAATATAGTCTTTACCACAACCTCCTGATATTCAGATATAATCTCACCCATAAAAATACCGATTTTCTTTCTCATCCGCTTACCCTCTCCCAATTCTGAAAGCAATAAATTTATTTTCCCCCTTCATCCCGCTGAAATTCCAACAAATCACCGGGCTGGCAATCCAAAACATCACAGATCGCATTTAAGGTTGAAAACCTGATCGCGCTGACCTTTCCTGTTTTAATATTGGAAAGATTCACATTTGCAATTCCCACCTTTTCTGCCAGTTCATTTAAAGAAATCTTCCGATCTGCCATCATTCTGTCCAATCGTAGTATAATCGCCATAATCTCACCTGGTCCTTTCACTTCTCTGCTTATAAGGTTTCATCCGACTGCTTCTGAAGCTCACAGCCATACTCAAAAATGCGGACCACGCACCACAATGAAAAACCAACAACAGCTCCAATTAAGAGACTGTTCTCTAAACACAAAAGTGTAATCAGAACAAATGCTACCTTAAGGCTCTTTACAATTTCGGGCCGGAAGGGTGAATAGCTTTCTTTAATATCTCTGAACACCTTACCTACAAAGTGCATAATTACAGCCATACAGATCAACATTGCTCCGGCTGTAATCATATATGCACCTAAAACCTCCGCAAAATCGCCATTTTCCACAAAAGACATTACGATTTCGCTGCCATTAGCATACGCTGCAATTTCATCCGCAGATATTACACCACTTTCTACTGCCGCCTCCATCTCCCGATTGATATAACCCTGAGCTCCGATTAAAATACAACCTGTAACCATGGTCAATACAGCCATTACAATACAGACAATTTTCACAACTTTGGTAAGAATTGCCGCCACATTACTACTCTTTTGAATTTTTTCAATTTTTAAGTTATCCTCTCTCATTTTTCGCCCTCATTTCTCTTGATCTGGTTTATTGTTATGAGAAGAGTATAATATGGGGCATTATGTTTGTCAACAATTATTTAATGTTTATCATTAATTTTTTAATTTTATTTGTTAATAAAATCCTCTCTTGTCATTTTACTTTTCTTTTTTTGCTCATACATCCTTATATCTGCCAGCTGCATGCACTCCATCAGAGTCAGTTTTTCATTTTCGTTGACACAACACAATCCTATGCTCGCATGAAGAGGATACGGCT
>JAUNGK010000056.1 GCA_030524555.1 Bacillota bacterium
GAGCAGGAACTTGGCGTATGGGAAGATGAAGAAATCAATACGTTACAGTTAGGTTCTATGAAGTGCTGGAATAGATGCAGAAAGTATCGCAATTCCCCCGCAATCTTTATTCTCTGTGGCACCGGCTTAAGGCTTGGCGAGTTACTTGCTCTTAAATGGAGCAAGGTAGACCTTGAGCACAGAACAATCAAAATAGAAAGAACCCAGACGGAATACACTGACTATGATACGAATGCCAAGATTTATGAGGAAAGCACTCCGAAAAACAAGACTTCAAGAAGAACCATAGTGATCAATGACTTTACTTATAAATGGCTGTTGGAGCAAAAGAGAAGAACACAGCAGGTCGGAATAGAAAGTGAGTATGTCATTCCTGCAGACAGCGGGAGAATGGTCAAGGAAAGCAGCCTGGCATGTACTTTCAGAGCGTTCTGCAAAAATATGGGAGTGGAATATAAACCATCCCACACTTGTCGGAGAAGTTATGTAACCAATTGTCTGGACAATGGCATGAAGCTGGCATTAGTTTCACGAAACGTAGGACATAAGAATAAAAGCACAACATTAAATATCTATTATAAATACAAAAATGATGTAGAAGACAATCTGGCTATTCAAAATGAAATATTTAAAAACTATGATTTTGATTTTGGCGGTGGAGAAGTGGAAGCTATGTTTGCATAACGTTATCAAAAGAGTTGATGGCAACAGTTATATGTGTTGCCAATATCACGAAAAAACATAAGTTCTGTGAAAACGTTTGAAGAGAAATTCGTGCAGAAAGTGCCTAAAATGCAGGCACCTGAGACATTAAAACAAACATTATGAAAATCAGCAAAAAATTGGAATCCCTGATAAACACTGGCTTTCGACTTGGCAACACTTGGCAACACCCCAAAATCAGCCTAAATCCCCTTTTTCAACGCTGAAAACCCCCGAAACTACGCCTTTGCAGTCCCGGGGGCTTTCCTTAGGGGAGGATAAGTATTCATTTATCTTTAGGTAACTGTGGTTTCCCACGCTGTCAAAGGAGGGGGATCCGTTGACTATTAGTATTATTGACCGGTTTTTCCATATTATTCATTTCATTTAAAAAAATTTTACTTTTTCAGGAAAGTAATATATAATAGCAAAAGGTGGTTGTTACCGCAAAACATAAAATATCTGCATACTGCAGGTAAGGAGGAACCGTTTATGGCATTGCTTAAAAAATGGCGCGATATGGCGTACTCAGAAACAGCAAATAAAGGAGATTTACAGAGGCTCTGGACAGATTATTTCCAGAAGGAAAAGGATATATACGCAGAACTTTTAAAAAATCCTGATGAAGAAGTTACCGGTACCGTGAAGGAACTGGCAGATAAATATAACATTGATATTATGACTATGACAGGCTTTTTGGATGGTATCAACGACAGCCTGAAGGAAGCAAACCCCATAGAGGAAATGGAAGAAGATACCAAGGTAAGCCTTGCATTTGATAAGGCGCTGCTTTATAAGAATATGGTAGCAGCCGGAGCTGACTGGCTGTACGAGCTTCCCGAATGGGAGGAAATTTTTGACGAGGAGACAAGAAAAGCTCTTTACAGAGAGCAGAAGTCTTCTACAACCATTGTTAAGCCGGACAAGATATATCCCAATGATCCCTGTCCCTGCGGAAGCGGCAAGAAATACAAGAAGTGCTGCGGAAAGAAAGGCTGATGCTAAGCCGGGTAGAACAGGCGGCAGCTGCCTTTGAGGAGGGCTATACCTGTGCACAATCGGTTTTTGCAACCTATGCAGACCTGTTTGGAATGGACAGAGAAACAGCGCTTAAGCTTTCCAGTCCTATGGGCGGCGGGATAGGCAGGATGCGTGAGGTTTGCGGTGCGGTATCGGCAATGGCGCTTTTGGCAGGACTTAAGGAAGGCAATACTGATCCTGCGAATGAGGAAGGCAAGGAAAGAATTTATCTTCTCACCAGACAGATGGCAGACAAATTCCGGGAACAAAACGGAACCATAATCTGCCGGGAACTGCTTGGAATAGAGGGGATGGAGGAAAGTGCCAAACCATCCAGGCGCACGAAGGAATATTATCAGGAAAGACCCTGTACCAGATTGGTAGCGTCGGCAGCCAGAATCGTGGAAGAAATGCTGCTTGAAGAGATAAATTGATAACTTTTCTCTTTACAGAATTTAAAAAGTGTCATATGATAAGAAATGTATCGAGCATAAGCTAACACATTGATGAGACGAGTAAGCTGTGAAAGGTAACAGAGAGAGACATCGGTGTATTTTTAAATACCGTGCTGGAAATGTCTTTGCGGGAAGCAGCCCAAAACTAACTCGGAGTGGCCCCAATCCGGCCCGTATAGTCTGCGTTAAAGATGAATGAGCGGTCTTCATAAGCAAGTATCGTGCTTTGGAGGCAAGCAGGGTGGAACCGCGTATATTACGTCCCATGCATTACATGATGTAGTGCATGGGATTTTTGATATAATAGATTACCGATTGGGAGAAGAAACGGCAGGGATAAAATTGTCATTACGAAAATGACATTTTTATAAATGAAGAAAGAAAGGAAGGAGAAAAGATGAAAATCACATTAAAAGACGGCTCTGTAAAAGAGTATGACAGAGCACTCAGCGTGTATGAGGTTGCAGCAGACTTAAGTGAAGGACTTGCCAGAGTGGCATGTGCCGGAGAAGTAGATGGGGAAGTGGTGGATCTTCGAACTACCATCGACAAGGACTGCACATTAAATATATTGACGGCAAATGATCCTGAGGGACTTAGGGTGGTAAGACATACCTGCTCTCATGTAATGGCAGAGGCGGTTAAGAGGATTTTTCCGGATGCCAAGCTTGCCATTGGGCCCAGCATTGATACGGGATATTATTATGATTTTGATCATGCGCCTTTTTCCAGAGAGGATCTGGATAAGATTGAGGCAGAAATGAAGAAGATAATCAAGGAAGGCCATGAACTTAAGCGCTTTACGCTCCCCAGAGCAGAGGCGATCAAGTTTATGGAGGAGCGGAATGAACCCTACAAGGTAGAACTGATTCAGGATCTGCCGGAGGATGCGGAGATTTCCTTCTATGATCAGGGTGAGTTTGTGGATTTGTGTGCAGGCCCTCATTTAATGAGTACCAAGGGCATCAAGGCATTTAAGCTTACCTCCTCATCCGGTGCGTACTGGAGAGGGGATTCCAATAAGGCAATGCTCCAGAGGATATATGGTACAGCGTTTAATAAGAAGGAAGAACTGGCAGAGTATCTGGAATATCTGGAGAATATTAAGCTGCGCGATCATAATAAGCTTGGACGCGAAATGGAGCTGTTTACCACAGTGGATGTTATCGGACAGGGACTTCCTCTTTTGATGCCTAAGGGCGCAAAGATCATTCAGACCATGCAGCGTTGGATTGAAGATCTGGAGGATAATGAGTGGGGCTATATCAGAACCAAGACTCCTCTTATGGCAAAGAGTGATCTGTATAAGCTTTCCGGACACTGGGATCATTACAAGGATGGCATGTTTGTGTTAGGAGACGAGGAAAAGGACAAAGAGGTATTTGCCCTTCGTCCCATGACCTGTCCTTTCCAGTATTTTGTATATAAGGCAACACAGCATTCCTACAGAGATCTTCCTCTTAGATACGGCGAGACCTCTACTTTATTCAGAAACGAGGATTCCGGTGAGATGCATGGACTTACCAGAGTTCGGCAGTTTACGATCTCTGAGGGACATTTGATCGTAAGGCCGGATCAGATGGTGGAGGAGTTTAAGAAGTGCATTGCCCTTGCACAGTATTGCTTAAAGACTTTAGGCGTTGAGGAGGATGTAACCTATCATCTTTCCAAATGGGATCCTGAAAATAAGACCAAATATATCGGTGAGCCGGAGGTTTGGGAGGAAACCCAGCAGCATATGAGAAATATTATGAATGAGCTGCAGATTCCTTTCGTGGAGGATGTAGGAGAGGCAGCCTTTTACGGTCCCAAGATCGATATTAATACCAAGAATGTATATGGCAAGGAAGATACCATGATTACCATACAGTGGGATGCTCTTTTGGCCGCACAGTTTGATATGTATTATATTGATCAGAACGGTGACAAGGTACGTCCTTATATTATTCACAGAACCTCCATGGGCTGTTATGAGAGGACACTGGCATGGCTGATTGAAAAGTACGAGGGCAAATTCCCTACATGGCTGTGTCCTGAGCAGGTTAGGGTATTACCTATTTCCGACAAATATGAGGAATATGCCCAGAAGGTTCGCAGCCAGCTGAAAGCAAACGGTGTGCTTGCAGAGGTTGACAGCCGCTCAGAAAAGATCGGGTTTAAGATTCGTGAGGCAAGACTTGCCAAGGTCCCTTATATGCTGGTAGTAGGTCAGCAGGAGGAGACGGACGGTACCGTATCTGTCAGAAGCCGTTTTGCAGGAGATGAGGGCGTAAAACCTCTTTCAGAGTTTATTGATCAGATCTGCAAGGAGATCAGAACCAAGGAAATTCGCAAGATTGAGGTTAAAGAAGAGACGAAGTAAGGGATTATAAAACAAATGTTTTGAAGAAAAACAAGGATATTAAAGTAATATAAGAACGAGGTTAAGGGCAGGGCAATGTGGAAACCAAAAGCATCATGGAAGGATATAGTTGGAATAATTCTGCTGGCAGCAGGTGTGGTGATGCTTGGTGTTTCAGTGTTCCTGTGCTTTAGCCGTGATATCTGGTATGATGAACTGTTCACTATGGGGCTGGCGGGCCAGCCCCTTGGTGAGCTTATATCCATTACTGCAAGAGATGTTCATCCACCCTTGTATTACATGATTGTCAGACTTTTTCTTCTGACAGGGGAAGCTCTTTTCGGAAGTATAGATCAGGTGGTGGCAGCCAAGCTTGTGTCGGTGCTTCCTTTTTTGCTGTGTTTGGTTTATTCGATTACAAAGGTGAAAAAGCATTTTGGAATGCTGAGCGCCGGTTTGTTTTCCTTTTTGCTTCTGACGATGCCCCAGATGGCAGGCTATACGGTGGAGGTAAGAATGTATGGCTATGCGGTGCTCTTCATTTTGGCGGGAATGCTGCACGCATATGAGCTTACGGATGAAAACACCGTCGGCAAAAAGAAAGTATGCAGCTGGGCGGCGGTTACTCTTTATGCACTTGCAGCCTGCTATACTCATTATTTTGCCTGTGTGGCAGCCTGCATGATTTATGTGTATCTGCTTACAGATGCCGTAAGAAGGCACAAGGTCAGGAAAATGATCAGACCGTTTCTGGTCAGCGGCGTGATCTGTGCGGCGGGCTATCTGCCCTGGCTGCTTATGGTGGTCACCGCTCAGGTGGCGGCTGTAAAGGATAATTACTGGATCATGCCTCTTTCTGTAAGGACGCTGGGAGGCTGTGTGAAGTTTTTGTTTTATCCGGCTGTTGGAAATGAAATGCTTGGCAGTATGGCGGCGGTATTGTTGTTTGTCTTATACGGAATAGCTTTTATTTTCTTTTGTGTGCATAGCTTCAAAAAGGAACAGCAAAAGGAGGGGCAGGCTGCCATGTTCTGTATAGGATGCGTTGGTGTGCTGGCAGGAATTGTTGTGTTTGGCTTTGCTACATCCATATTGATCCGTCCTATCTTTGTCTATCGTTATATGCTTCCGGCGATGGGAGTATTCTGGCTTACATTTGCAATTGTTATATCAAAGATTGAATGGAAAAGGCCGGTATGTATTTTAGGATTGATTGTTTTGGCAGCGGTAGGAATTAGAAATTACCGCTCCTTCTACGGGGAAGAAATGTGGAAGAGAGTCCAGATGGAGCAAACGGAGGCAGCTCTTTCTCAAATTGGACAGGAGGATCTGATCGTTTGTAATTTTGACCAGACCCAGGCAGTGGTTTCTTATTATTTAAGTAATGATTCTTATCTTTGGTATGGGAATCCTGAGGAACTGATTCGTCTTATGTATCCCGCTAACCACAGTCTGGTAGAGGGAGAATTTGATGACAGGGAAGGAATTAAGCGTATGAAGGAGCTGCTTGATACCGGCAGAAGAGTTTGGTTTTTCGGCAGCGGCGCATCCAGAGATGAGATTATTGCCAAGTGGACAGACGAGGGAATAGAAGCCGAAGAGGTGGGCAGTGTTATGCTGGAGCGGTACTGGTTTAATATATACCGAATAAAGAATATTTCTGACATTGACGGCAGGGATAAAAAACGATAAAATAGAGACATGTAACAGATTTTGACAGAGAATTTCGGGGGAGAATATGGGAAATCAGCTCATACATAAAAGCGATAATCTTTCGGAGAAGCATAATAAGGGTTTTACCCTGGTGGAAATGATCGTAGTAATGGTTATTCTGACTGTTCTTGCAGCGATCCTGATTCCGGGGCTTTTAGGGTGGATCGATGAAGCCAAGGGAAAACAGTATGTGCTCAGTGCAAGAAGCATTTACATGTCGGCGCAGGCACTGGAATCGGAAAAGTATGCCGCATGGGACGGCACGGCGGCTAATGCCAATCACAATCTCACCGACGCAGACAAGGAAAGAATCCTGAGAATGGCTGATGCGGAAGGTGCAGTGATTGAAGAAGTAGTATTTGAGAGCGACAGTCTGGGAGGCAGCGGTGCTTCTTCAAACCACGGATATTTTACAATTGTAGGTATTACGGTTCGTTATGAGGGAGCTACGGTAATTCTGACAGACGGTATATGGACGGTAATTCAGTAGCAGAAGGAGTTTAATGTGTTAGATTAGCGGTGTTTCGGACACCGCTAATCTGGTATATGACCCTTTGTGCATGTGCTTCCGCACGGAAGCCAATTTCTTAACAGGTTATGGGAAAGGCATGGTTTTAAAATGGCAAAATTCAGATATCTGGCCAGAGATAAACAGGGAAACACCATAAGCGGAATGATGAATGCCGCAGATGAGGATGAGCTTTACCGCAGATTAAAAGAGGAGGATAAATTCCTGATCAGCACGGAAAGCGGAATGGAGGGATTTAGTACCAGCCAGCTTCCACTCCTTATGCTTTCGGAATTTAACAGGGAGCTGGGAGACATGCTCGGCGCAGGGGTAACTCTGGTTCGTGCGCTTACCATTTTATCCCAGGAGGAAACCAGAAAGCCGAAGGAAAGAGCAGTACTTGCTGCTGTTTTAAAGCTGATCAGACAGGGAGCCTCCATTTCGGATGCCATGGAACAGCAAAACGGTGCGTTCCCTATTTTGATGGTTAACATGTACCGTGCAGCCGAAACCAGCGGTAAGCTTGCGGAGACTGCCAAAAGGCTTTCGGTTCATTATGAAAAGGAGCACCAGCTGAATATTAAGATCAGGAGTGCAACGATTTATCCCAAAATACTGACATTTTTAGTATTTGTGGTTCTGGTTTTTATTATGACATTTATTCTGCCCCAGCTTACCTCTTTATTTGACAGCCTTGAGGAACTGCCGGGACCGACGAAGGTATTGTTTAGCATCAGTGATTTTGTGGGAGGGCACTGGAAGGCGCTTTTGGCGCTTCTTGTTGTAGTCTTCGTGATTGTTCAGATGCTGGGAAGAATGCCAACGGTTCGCGCGTGGCGTGACGGGATGAAGCTTAGAATACCGGTGATCGGAAAGCTTCTTATGGTGATCTATACAGCCCGGTTTGCCAGAAATTTAAGCTCTCTTTACAGCTCGGGGATCCCGATTATAACAGCCATGCAGATTTCAAGAAAAACCATAGGAAACACTTTTATAGAAAGGCAGTTTGACGGGGCAATAGGCTGCTTACGGGCAGGAGGGTCCTTAAGCGATGCACTTGAAAGCATAGAGGGCTTTAGAAAGAAGCTCCCCTCTGTAGTAAGGGTAGGGGAAGAAAGCGGTGATCTGGTTCAGATGCTGGATGCTATGGCCGATTCCTTTGATTATGAATCAGAGATGGCAATCAATCGTATGATCAGTTATCTGGAGCCGGTGCTTATTACGGCGATGGCGGTGCTTATTGGGTTTATTATGATAGCGGTAATGATGCCGATCTATGAATCTTATTCGGCAATCGGTTCAACCGCATATTATTAAAGGGGAGAGAACATATGATATTGTATTTGTCAAATCGTCTTGTTCAGGCGGTGGAAATAAGGGATAAAAATACGGTTCTGGTTTGTCAGGATATGGCGCCTGAGGGAAGTATTATTAACGGTATCGTAACTGATGAGGAGGTTTTTCTCCCATGGATGAAGCAGTTTGTTGCGGACAATAAGCTGCTCCGCAAGGAATGCCGTCTGGTTATCAACAGTACCCAGCTTAACAGCCGGGTTCTGGAGCTGCCGAAAACAAATAACAGTGAGCTTAAAAAGATGATTGCCAGAGAATTTGCCGACAGCAGAACTGAAGGGACGGTCTTTTCTTATCATGTTCTGGAGGTTACAGGGGGCGGCAAAATGCAGCGCTTGTTTGCTGTGGCGGCGGAAAGAGATTTTCTGGAGGGGTATATCCGTCTGTTTGCCCAGGCCGGTGTTGAGGTTATTTCCATAGAGCCTGCGATTTCCAACTTTGTCAGAAGATTTACTGCATCCCCGGAGGTTCAGAAGAATAATTGTATTGTTCAAATCCAGGATGGACAGGAAATCATCAGTATTCTTTTTGTAAAGGGAGTATATCTCTATTCCCAGAGGAATCGTATTTTTTCTGAAAATGATCAAAAGGCGTTGGCAGCGGAAGCCGGAGCGGTGGTTGAGAGAATTTTACAGTTTGCCACCTCGCAGCATGTAGAGGATCCGGTCAGTGTGCTTTATTTGTGCGGACAGAATCAAATAGATTTAAAGAATGTGATTGAAGAAAACAGAAGCTTTGTCCAACAGATCACGCCCCGCATTTATAAAGAGGAAAAGCTGACTGTCAAAAAGAGAGTCGGAACGAATGAGTCTGTGGATTTTGTATATCCTTTGGGAAGCTCACAAAAGGCCGATAAATATGTGGATTTTATAAAGCAGCTTAGGCAGGAAAGTCCTCAAAGCACCAAAAGAAAGGAGAAGCTTAGTCTTGTACTTCCGGCGGTGGCAGTGCTTGCGGTATGTCTGATCGCAACGGCAATCATGGGAGGAATTTACTTAGGCAGAAGTGCGGAGCTTAATAAGATCCAAAGAATTACACAGGATTCTTCCATTGCGGATAACAGAGCCTCCTATGAGATGGCACAGGCAAGCGTTGACAGGATGGAACGAAGCATGGAGGAGGCAGAAATTTTTTGGGAACAGCTTATGAGCTATCCTACCATCCATTCCTCCGTGAATGAGGTGCTGCAGGCCTGTGCGGACAATAATAAGGTATCGGTGGAAGTGAAAAGCTTTAACAGGGACAGCGGCGTGCTTACCTTAAATGCCTCCGCAAGGGATGTGAGAACCATCAACGAGTTTATTGAACAGCTTCAGCAGCAGGAGATTTTTGAGGCTGTAGAGTATAGCGGGTATACGCTGATAGGGGGAGCGGACAGCTACAATATTTATGTGGTGTGCGCGCTTTCCGAGAAAGCAGGAAGAGGGGAGGCAGGAGAATGAATGTAACGGTTACGGAAAGAGACAAAAAGCTTCTTGGCTTTTTGGCGGCCTTCCTGATTGCACTTGCGTTTTTTATGCTGGTTTTCAGACCGCTTGCACAAAAGAACAGCCAGCTTAAAGCGGAGATCAAGGAGGCCAGATTACAGGAAATAGAGTTTGATAATAAGGCCTCTGATGCACTTAATATGTCTGCCAGGGAGGAAGAAACAAGACAGCAGCTTAGCAATGTGCTGGCACGGTTTTATCCTATGCAGCAGAGTCAGAATGCGGAAAAGAAGGTTACCACGCTGATGCTGAATCATAACCTTGAAATCCAAAGTCTTACGGTTACCATGCCGGAAAACGCCAGTACGATGAAATGGTATCAGTATTCCCAAAATGCCGGGGCGGCAGAGGAGATACCGGCTTCGCAGGAAGAGGGGCAGGAAGCAATCCTTTCCATGTACGGAGCAAGGGTGGTTTGTATGGCAGAAGGTGACGAGCAGGATATGTGGGAATTGATTGATGATATATCCGATAATTTCCCTGCTATAAGTATTGTCAGCGTAGAGTGGAATACCTCAGAGGTACCGGAGGAGGTTATAGAAGCTGCAGAGCATGAAGGGGAAGCCATAGAGACAGAAGATGGCAGAGAGATTGAGGCGGGAGAAACAATGCAGCAGGCAGAAGCAGGAACAGTCAGGACAGACAGATTGACCATTGGTCTTGAAATATTCATGTGTAATCAGTAATGGAGGTTCGGGGAATGGAAGCAATGACCGGCAAAAACTTAAAAATCGGTGATATGTTAAAGGAGCAGGGATATCTGTCCGATGAGGATTTGTTAAAGGCACTGGAGGTACAGCGCCGGGAAAAGGGTAAACGTCTCGGAGAGGTGTTGATTGAACAGGGATATATTACGGAAAATCAAATGCTTCAGGCTATGGCTGTTAAGATGGACTGTCAGGTGATTAACCTGAACAGTGTTACTGTTAATATTGAGGCAGTAGAGAAAATTCCCAGACAGGTGGCTGAAAAGTATTGTGTTCTGGCAATTGATGTGATAGGCAATAGACTCCAGGTAATCGTGAATGATCCATTGAACTTTTATGGCCTTGAGGATGTGCGCCAGATTACAGGCATGGAGCTTACCATTTTCCTTGGGGAAAAGGGACCGCTGGAAAAGGCAATTCATTTCTATTATGCGGAAATTTCAGCCAGGGAGGCGGCTCACAAGGCAAATGAAGCTATTACCCAGAATGTGGAGGAAATGGAGGTAGAGGAAGGAGATGACGATACTCCTATCATCAACCTTTTAAACAGTCTGGTGCAGCGTGCATACAGTACCAATGCCAGTGATATACATATTGAGCCCTTTGAGGATAAGACCAGTGTACGTATGAGAATAGACGGTACAATTGTAGATTATGTAACATTGAAGAACAGTGTTCACAATTCTTTGATTGCCAGAATTAAGATTTTGGCAGAACTGGATATTGCAGAGCGAAGAGCACCACAGGATGGGCACTTTAAGGTGAAGCAGCCGGAGGGATATTTGAATATCCGTGTTTCCATTATTCCCACGGTGTTCGGGGAAAAGGCGGTGCTGCGTCTTCTTGCAGGCAACGCCAGAATTGATAACAGCGGACAGTTTGGCATGATGGACGAGGATTATCAAAAGCTTCTTCAAATGCTGCGTTCTCCTAATGGAATTATTTACCTTACAGGTCCTACCGGTTCCGGTAAGACTACCACGCTTTATTTGATTTTGGAGGAGCTTGCCAAGCGCAATGTAAATATTTCCACCATTGAAGATCCGGTGGAAAAGAATCTTTCAAGAGTGAATCAGATGCAGGTGAATCCTTTGGCGGGGCTTACCTTTGAGACGGGGCTTCGCGCCCTGCTTCGTCAGGACCCGGATATTATCATGGTAGGAGAGACCAGAGATTCTGAGACTGCATCCATTTCGGTTCGTTCTGCGCTTACGGGACATCTGGTATTTTCAACGCTTCATACCAATGATGCGGCTTCCTCAGCGATCCGTCTTAAGGATATGGGGCTTGAGCCTTATCTGATTGCCAACTCTTTGGTAGGTGTGGTGGCGCAGAGACTGATGAGGAAGGTGTGTCAGGAGTGCTGTAAGGAGCAGGAATTGACGACGGAGGATGAAAAGCTGATGGGAATTAGCGCCGCAGATGTTCCACCCAATTTTATGGTTAAAAAGGCATGTGGCTGCCCGGCCTGCAATCACACAGGCTACAGGGGCCGTATTGCAGTTCATGAAATCCTTATGATTGATAAGGAAGTACGGCGTATGATCACTGAAGGAGTGCAGGTAGAAGAAATTAAGGAATATGCAGTGAAAAAGCAGGGTATGAGAACGCTGAAGCAGAGTGCACTGTATTACCTGCGCAGCGGAGTAACTACTGTGGAAGAGGTCACGAAGGTGGCATATTATGAGGAATAAGAAGCGGGAAAGTGGGAACAAAGGTTTTACGCTGGTAGAGATGCTGGTCAGCTTTGTTATTTTGATGATTCTGGCATCGCTAAGCGTGGCCGGAGTACTTGCTTATCAGGACTATGCGGATTATAAAAGGCAGAACAGTTATGCGCAGACGCTTTTTCTGGCAGCCCAGACCAAGCTTACCTCTTATAGTGTAAGGGGGCAGATGGATGGCCTTGCGGAAGCGGCATCAGATACGGTGGAGCTTGGCACAATTCTTACACCTGACGGAAGTTCGGCAGCGGAAAGTAAGAAGGGTGCGGCAGTCAAAAGCGGTAATGTCTGCTATCTGTTGGGAAACAGAGAAAGCTATCAGAAATATTGTGCAGGAGAGTATCAGGGCAAAACAGACAAGGAAAGCATGGGATATCAGGCGCTTTATGATATTTTTGATGAATTTTTGTTTGATAAAAGTGTTTTAAATGCTTGTATTGCAATTGAATTTAATCCGGAATGCGCTCAGGTGTACAGTGTTTTGTACAGTGATAAATGCAGCGAATTTACCTATTTTGCCAAGAACAGAAATGGGCGGGTTAATATTCAGAACAGACAGGAAGATTATAGAAGCGAATATATGATAGGCTATTACGGTCTTGACTAGAAAGGAGCCTTATGTGAAAAAGAAATTGCATATTGGCCGGGATAATACCGGAGCAACCACTATTGTGGTTGTATGTGTAATGGCAATTATTATGGCACTTTCACTGGGGCTGTTCCTTACGGCATCGGTGCTTTTAAGTACCTCGGGAAGAACGCTTGCCTTAGAGCAGAGCAGGATTCTTGCAGTTTCCTTTAGCGAAGAGGTGGAAAGGATGCTGACGGATGAGAGGTATTCCTTTGAAAGCAGATCCGGAGAGGAAGCAGGCAGAGCGGAAAATATTAACGGGCAGTCTCTTTGGCATTATGTGAAGCAGAATATCAATGAGGGCACATGGGCATATCTGGAAGAGGGGCAGGGATCGCTTCACAGCAGGGAAAACGCTGTCCGTTCCTTTCAAATGGAACAAAGCGGTGCGGTAGGAGAGGTTGTAGGTATTGAGCTTTCCATGTATTGGACTAGGCAGGAGGACAGTGACAGGCCGGAAAAGCTTGTGGTGAAAACAACTGCAACTATTAAGGATCAGAGCTGTACGATTACAGACGTATATGATTTAGAGATAACCTCTTTGGGGGATTATGAAAAATGGAGTTGGAAGCATGTTGAAAAGAAGTAGCAAACTCAAAAATAAAGGAACAACCATGATTACGGTAGTGATCTCCTTTGCACTGCTTCTTTTGTTTGTAACCAGCTATTTCAGGGTACAGAAGCTGTCTACGGAGATGATGATGGATTCCAGAGACATGCTGGTCAATAACAGGCAGCTTATCAGGGCATTTTATTTGGGAGAAACCAGTAACCGGACGGTGGCGGATCATGTGGCAATTAATTTTTCCGGAGCTGAGGGCAGCTTTTATATAGAAGGAACGCTTAAGATGGCAGAAATGGAAGGCCTTCGGGGAACGATCTATTATTTTGAAGAGGAGCCGGGAGATTAGAATGAACGGAAAAGAAAATCTTGCAAAGGATAATAGAGGAGTTACCTTAACGGAGATGATTGTTACTTTTGCGCTGGTTGGTATTTTTATGGCAGCGGCGGTTTCCGTAATTTCTTCAGCGATAGTTACACATAGTGAGCTTACAGCGTCTATGTATGCCCAAAGCGTAGGTGAGATGCTGCTGGATAAGGTTACCGGGGAACTGGCAGCGGCGAGGGCCGGTGAGGAAGACTTTATTTTGATTGGGGACACTGCCAGGCTTGGAGGAACAGAAGGTAATGGGGCAGCATTTTGCGACAGGGATGGGAAGCTTGTGGTCTGCCTTGTTGAGGATGGACTTCTCCGTTTTCGGTATTGGGATGCGGAAGAAAGCTTAAATGAGAGCAATTTCCCGCAAAATGAATGGAGCTTTGATGAGAAAGCTTATATGGGATTTCGAATCACTGATATGCAGATACATAAAGTTGACGAAAAAAACGTATTGGAAATAAATGTCAAAATTAAAAATTTAAAAACCGGCTTTGAGTATTCCACATCAAGATGTACCAGATGTTATAATTTCAAATCGGACGGTGATTATCAGAGAATTACGGAGGATAATTCACTTTAACAGTGTTTTTTGTAAAAAATGAATACGGCAAAAGCTTTGCGGCCATACTATTACTGATATATGCAAAGGAGGTAAGAAAATGGCTGAGTTAAGATGTGCTGTAGATAATTGTGTTTTCAACAAAAGTGAATATTGCTGTAAGGGCGATATTATGGTAGGAGGAAAGCATGCCTGCTGTACGGATGATACCTGCTGTGAGAGCTTTGCCGACAACAAAAGTGACCGCTTTACCAGTTCGGTGCACCATCCCAGTGAGATCATCAGTATTGATTGTGAGGCGGTAAAGTGTATTTATAACAGCAATTATAAATGTACAGCATCCCATGTTGACATTAAGGGATGCGGTGCCTGCGACTGCAGGGAAACAGCCTGCGCTACCTTTAGAGAAAAATAAATTAACAGGGTGATGCTTTAAAGAATGGCTCTGGGGACAGGATAGCTCCGGGGCCATTCTTTTGTACTTTTTTCTTGAATAATTACAGAAATTATGCTTAAATAAGTATTGGTGATATGTTACAAAATTATTAAGGAAATTAAAAGTAATGAAAAAGAAAGCAGTTTTATTATTTACCCTTATGCTTCTTCTTACGGGATGCCAGCAGAAGGTGATTACAGTTGCAGACATTCAGACGAAGGACGGACAAGAGCCTGACTACATAAAGATGCAGGAAATTGAACTTAAGGATGCGAAAACGTCAAACGCAGAAAGCGACGAAGATGATGTGCGTTACTGTACGCTGCTGATACCGGCAGGCTATAAACCTTCTGAGAAAATCGAAGGAATGTATGTCCATGAGAGAAGCCCGCTGGATTCTTCCAATATTTATTATACCGTTTCTGCGAAAGACAGTGACGGACAGGTTTCCGATGAACTGACAGAGAAAGTATATGAGGAGACGGTTGAAGATGCCTTTGAGGAGGCAGGACAGAAGGTTGATCTGCAGATAGAAGCGTTTGAGACAATTGATATGGACGGAGTGCCCGGCTACAAAATTAAAAGCTATTATGAGGCGGAGGACACAAGGATTGAGCAGCTTACCTATCTGATCATGTCAGATAATACCTACACCATTACCTACAGTCAGGTGGCGGATGATGAGCTTATGGCTGATTTTGAAATTTCTAACGAAGAAATCAGGTTGATCAGGGATGAGGATGTGAGCCTTGCCAGGTCAAAGT
>JAUNGK010000290.1 GCA_030524555.1 Bacillota bacterium
TCCGGTTCTTCCCCTTCCGCCAGTACCATTGCGGCAAGGGTATCAGGAAGGACAAGGACTTCCAGCGCTGTACCTACAGGTACAATCTGCTCTGCAACCTCCTCCGGCAATTCCTCAAAAGCGGAAATAACCTTTTCCGTTTCTTCCATGTCTGCTTCCGTATTTGTACCGGCATATACATTGAGCGTCTCTATCTGCCCTGCCAGTAATGCCGCAATCAATATTCCTACTAATACTCTTGATCCACGCTTTTTCTTACCAAAACTTATCATTCGGACAACTCTTTCTTTTAAATGCTTCATCCTGCTTTGCCTCCTTAATTCAGCTCCTGCTACTTACTTAGAATATCAAATTAACCGACAATAAGAACCAGCTTGGGCATGTTTCGCACTTTTTTCGGCATACTTTGCATAGTCTTTTTCCTGCTGTTACAACAGGCTCGAATGTAAAACGAGATTCCCGTTTTTTCTTCCAAAACTGTAGTATAATGACACAAAAACAGGAAGAACACTTCTGTTCCTCCTGTTTTTGTACTGCCAGTTTCCCTGGCATAATTTATTCTGTTTGTAAGCAGCTTTCCCGTTCAAACGGGGATCTCATTTTTCATTTCAGGTTTTTCAAAAGCTTTCTAAGAGGGTAAGGTTGCAAACTGCTTATACAGCTCTACATGGTCGTAAATACACCGCCATGCACTGTGTGCATCCGCCGTCACACAGATATATTCCTTTCCTGCCATATCTACTCCATAGCTTGCTGCACAGTTTCCCGACTGAACCACATAGCCTGTCTTGGCACAAATAACCTCTCCCCCGGTATCCTTGTCCTCAATTCTTCTAAGGAACCAGTTAGAAATCGTAATTCCCTCAGGATGCTGCTCCGTCTTGGAGGTCGTATAAGTATGGGCAGATAAAACCTCCCTGCAAAGCTCATTATCTATTGCCGCTTCCAAAATCATGGCCATATCATAAGCGGTACAATAATGCTCCTCATCATATATTCCCACGCAGTTAGTCATATGCGCAGTATCAGAAAGTCCAAGCTGCACAAGCTTTTCATTCATCATTTTCACAAAGGCATCCTGATCCCCCGCCACATAAGTGGCAAGAGCCACTGCCGCATCTGCACCAGAGGGCAGAATTGTTCCATAAAACAAATCCCGGACAGTTACCTTTTCATCTTCCGCAAATCCTGCACTGCTGCAATCATTGATATAACCATAATCAGTTATCTCTAAAGTCATTGTAAATGTATCATCCAAATCCTCCACATGCTCCGCTGCTACCAGCACAGTCAAAATTTTCGTCATGGAAGCCGGATTGATTTTGGTCTTAGATGCTCTCTGAGCAAGAACGGTATCATTGCTTAAATCAATCAAAATACCATAGCTGCTCATGACCTCTTCTCCGATGTTTATAGTGCTGTCTGTTGTGCTGGCAGAATAATGCTTATTCTGTGAAACGGCTTGAACGGCAGTCTCATCCTTCCCGGACTCTTCTTCCCCATTATCCATTTCGGTCAACGATTGATTCCCACCAGCAACGCTTATGACATTACTGTCATTTGCTTCTTCATTTTCGGCATATTGCTCCTGGCCTTCTGGCTTTCCATCATTCCCCTGATCATGAATAACCTTATGAAATATACCATTCCCTATTAATATTACAAAAAGCAGCAGCACCGCTCCTGTCACAAACGGTGCACATCTTTTAACGTACCTTCGAAACATCATCTGCTTTCTTTTCTTTTCCTGCATTTCCTTTATTCTCTGCATTCGCCGCACTCTGGCAGCTTCTTCTATATTTTCTGTTTGATCCACCTGCAAAGCTCCTTTATGTTATGTTTCCCTTAATCATTGTTTCTAAACACCTTTTTAAGTATATTCCAAAAGTGAGCTCGCTTCAATCTTTTCTTTCCCTATCGTTTCAGTCAAGTAAAAGTTGGCACTACATCTATTTTTCTTTTACTATGCCATT
>JAUNGK010000291.1 GCA_030524555.1 Bacillota bacterium
TGATTGCCGGTCTTCTGGTAGTGTGTCTTGCTGTTTTTTCTTATATTAACAAGAAATACTCCAGAAAATGGGGTGAGCAGGGACAGGAATATAAGGCGAAGATCTATCAGTGGATGAACCAGTCCTTAAGCGGCATCAAGGATATCAAAATACTTGACCGCAGCGGAACCTTTATCAATAATTATGACAATTATATGAGAAAGTATGTCAGGGTACTCCGCCTGAACCGGCTTATTGGCATTATGCCCAAATACATTATAGAAATGGTGTGCATGACAGGGCTTTTATCGGCGGTTCTGGTGAAAATGTTTTTCGGACAGAAGGAATTGTCGGAATTTGTTCCGCAGCTTGCCATATTTGCCGTGGCGGCATTCCGTTTACTGCCTTCTGTGGGAAGAATTAACGAGCATCTGTCGGCGGTAATTTTTGCGACTCCTTCTATTGACCTGATTTACCATGACTTAAAAGAAATAGAAGATCTTCATGTTGAGGAGATGGAAAAGGATGAAAAATGGCGTTTTCAGGAGAAGATCGAAGTAAAAAGGGTGACATATGCTTATCCGGGAGGAGAAGGAAACGTGATCGAAAATGCCTGCTTTGAAATAAGCAAAGGCGAGACGGTGGCTTTTGTGGGAACTTCCGGAGCAGGAAAGTCAACAATGGTAGATATTTTATTGGGGCTTCTGCCTCCCCAGCAGGGGAAAATTCTGGTTGACGGAATGAATATTTATAAGAATCTTCTTACCTGGCAGAAGGAGATCGGCTACATCCCACAGACCATTTATTTGTCTGATGATACCATCAGAAATAATGTGGCGTTTGGAATTGAGGAAAATGAAATTGATGAACAGGCCGTAATTGCTGCGCTGCAGCAGGCACAGCTGTATGATTTTGTGGATACGCTTCCGGAAGGCTTAGATACCTGTGTGGGAGATCGGGGAATACGACTTTCGGGCGGGCAGAGACAGCGTATCGGAATCGCAAGGGCGCTTTATCATAATCCGGAAATACTGGTGCTGGATGAGGCAACATCTGCTCTGGACAATGATACGGAAGCGGCGGTAATGGAGGCAATTGACAGCCTGAAAGGACAGAAAACTATTATCATAATTGCTCACAGACTCACAACCATCAGGAATGCAGATACGATTTTTGAAGTAAAGGATGGCAGGGTGGAGAAACAAAGCAGGGAAGAAGGCATGTCATGAGAACCAGAGGCGCATGGCTGTCCCAAATTGCATACTGGTGCTTTTATGCTGCGGTTATCATAGAAGTAGGTATCGTTATTATTGATAAGAGCAACTATACAAATCCTATAGAAGGAAGATTGTTTCAACTGACGTTCCTTTTATTTTTGGTCAAGGTGTGTCTGACAGGATATACATGGAAGGAGTATCTTTGCATCTTTCTGTTTGGTGTTCTGGGAGCTGTTTCTTACTTTGTGACAGGCAGGAATGAAATAGTAAGGCTGGTTATGTTTATAGCAGCATGTAAGGATATAGACATGAAGAAATGTCTGAAATTAGTTTTCTGGATGACATTGACAGGGTGTCTGGTGATTATTGGTTTGTCGGTAACAGGGATCTATGGTGGAATATCGCTTACCCAGGATTATGGACGGGGAGCGGTAGAGACCAGATATACGCTGGGAATGGGACATCCCAATGCCCTTCAGTGTATGGTGTGGGCTATGACAGTGCTTGGAATGTATTTGTATGGTGTAAGGATGAAATGGTGGCATTACTTGCTAATATTGGCAGTCAACATCTTCTTCTTTGGCCTGACAGATTCCAGAACAAGCCTTTTGGCAACCATATATGCGATAGCTCTGGTATTTATTGTTACCCGAAGCTCTAACACATGGCTTAAAAAGATAATCAGCTGGATGTGTATAATTTCGTCGGCATGTAGAATTGGATTTTCAATTTTTACAGATGCTAATTCATAATGAATATTTTATTTTATATTG
>JAUNGK010000057.1 GCA_030524555.1 Bacillota bacterium
AAATGGCATAGTAAAAGAAAAATAGATGTAGTGCCAACTTTTACTTGACTGAAACAAGCCGGTTTCTTTCGTTGCAAGGAAGCCGGCTTTATGATATGATAAAATAATGTAATCGGAAAAGGAGCATGGATGTACATATGGAAACAATGATACAAATCAAGGATGTTACCAAAACCTTTGTGGGGAAAGATAACAAGGTAGAAGCGTTAAAGGGGATTAACCTTGATATTCATAAGGGTGAGATTTACGGCATTATCGGCATGAGTGGTGCGGGAAAGTCTACTTTGGTAAGATGTCTTAATTTTTTGGAGCGGCCTACCAGCGGAACAGTGCTCATTGAGGGGAAGGATTTATCTGAGATGAAGGCTGACGAGCTTCGCAGGACCCGTACCCAGGTTGCAATGATCTTTCAGCATTTTAATCTTCTTATGCAGAGAACGGTAATAGATAACGTATGCTTCCCTATGGAGATTACCAAAACATCTAAGAAGGAGGCATATGCCAGAGCGAAGGAGCTTTTGGAGATCGTAGGACTTTCGGAGAAGGAGCTGGCTTATCCGGCGCAGCTTTCCGGCGGGCAAAAGCAGCGTGTTGCTATTGCCAGGGCGCTTGCCACCAATCCTAAGATCCTTTTATGTGACGAAGCTACCAGCGCCCTTGATCCTACTACCACAAAGGCAATTTTGGCGCTGCTTAAGGAAATCAATGAAAAGTATGGAATTACCATTGTGATCATAACCCACGAAATGGCGGTGGTACAGGAGATATGCAGCCATGTGGCGATTATCGATGAGGGCATTCTTGCGGAAACCGGAACGGTGGAGGAGGTCTTTTCAAGACCAAAAAGTAAGGCGGCGAAAAAGCTGGTTATCCATGGTGACAGTGAGCCTTATGAGGAAATGCAGAGTAAGCGCTGTATCCGTATTGTTTTTTCCAGCAATTCCTCCTATGAGCCTGTGATTGCCAATATGATTTTGACCTGCAAGGCACCGGTGAATATTCTTCTGGCAGACACAAGGGATATCGGCGGCGTGGCCCATGGACAGATGATACTGCAGCTTCCTGAGGAGGACGCTGCGGCGGAGAAGATGATACAGTATTTAAAGAACAGAAAACTGGAAGTGGAGGAGCTTGATCATTATGTGGGATAAACAGATTATTATGATGATAGTTGAGGGTACCGGCGTAACTCTTTATATGACCCTTGCTTCTACACTGATTGCTTATATTTTGGGACTGCCTATGGGAATTATTCTGGTGGTAACTGCTCCCGGAGGTTTAAGGCCTAATAAGATTGTGTATAAAATATTTGATGTAGTGGTGAATATTGTGAGAAGTATACCATTTCTCATTCTGCTGATGCTGCTTATTCCTTTTACCCGTCTGATTGTAGGCAAGAGCTATGGCGCATCGGCAACGATTGTTCCCCTTGCAATGGCGGCGGCGCCTTTTGTGGCCAGACTGGTGGAGTCCTCCCTGCTTGAGGTGGATCACGGTGTGATAGAAGCTGCGCAGAGTATGGGGGCAGGCCTTTGGACCATTATCTGGAAGGTGCTTCTTGCAGAGGCCAGAACTTCCCTGATCGTGGGAGGAACGATTTCCCTTGGAACCATTCTTGGCTATTCTGCTATGGCAGGTGTAGTAGGAGGCGGCGGTTTGGGAGATATCGCCATCCGCTACGGCTATTACCGGTATCAGGCGGATATTATGATCGTGACTGTGGTGCTTTTGGTAGCACTGGTGCAGATACTGCAGATTTTGGGAACGAAGCTGTCCAAAAAGCTTGACCGAAGAATTACGGGATGATCTGCATATCACGGAAATCCTTGGGAGAGATGCCGTATTCCTTTTTGAAGGCCCGGTAAAAGCTTGAATAATCACCGAAACCAAACGTCTGGTAAACCTGTGTGATGGTCATTCCACTGTGAATGGCTTCACGGCAGAGACCCAGGCGTTTTTTGGTTATGTATTGATGGATGGACATACCCAGGTTTTCCTTGAATATATGGGCAATATGATATTTACTGACGTAAAATTCCTTTGCCAGCAGCTCCAGCGATAAATCACCTTCCAGATGATCTTCAATGTAGGTGAGCAGATTTTGATACAGGGATATTTCCTGATTTTTCCTGCTGGGTGTATTCCGGTCATGGATTAAGCGGTTTAAATGCAGCACCAGTTCATTTACATAAAGGGAAATTTGGGCATCCCTGCCAAAGCGTGCCGCCTGCATTTCTTCAATCAGGCGCATGAGCTGCGACTGGAGAGCATTAAAGGTGATGCGGTCATTGTGAAAAATATATTTGTGCTTTGCCTGCACATAGTTCATCAGGTAGATGTAATCGGGGGACAGCTCTTCCAAATGACTGCAGTAGGCCTGGCTGATCCAGAATACAAAACGTCTGTAGGGAAGCTCAGTGCTGTGAATAATGGGGCGGTGGGGAATACCGGGAGGAATCAGCATAACATCCCCGTATTGAATGGGATAAACCTCTTGGCCGATTTGGATACTGATATTTCCCTCCAAAAAGAAATAAAATTCATAATAGTCATGGGAATGGAGATCCACCTTTGACAAATCCTGATCATTATAATAGTAAATTTCAAAATCCTGCGACAGCATGTACTGTCTGGTGTTGAAGCGGGTTTCCAAATTCTTCTTCATGGGCGGCTCCTTTTCATGAATTTTCTTTTCAGAGCATAGCACAAAAGCACAACTTTTGCAATGTATGAAACAATCCCGCCAATGGCATTTTTATACAGATTTATTATAATAAAATCAATGATTACAAATATTCTTTGAAAAGCTTGAAGGAAGGTAATTTTTCAAAAGAAGGGAGCACAGATTACTATGGAAATGACACTTAGATGGTACGGAAGCAGGTTTGATACGGTAACGCTTAAACAGATCCGTCAGATACCCGGGGTAAAGGGGGTAATCACTACCCTTTATGATATGGCGCCGGGTGAGGTATGGAGCAGAGAGCGAATCCATGCGCTGAAGGAAGAGGTGGAGGCAGCAGGGCTTCACATTGCGGGAATTGAGAGCGTAAATATCCATGATGATATTAAGATCGGCGGGGGAAACAGGGATCAGTATATTGCTAATTATATTGAAACACTGGAGAATTTGGGAAAGGAAGACATTCATCTGGTATGCTACAACTTTATGCCGGTGTTTGACTGGACAAGAACTGAGCTTGCCAGAGTAAGGCCTGACGGCTCTACCGTGCTTGCCTATACCCAGGAGGCAGTGGATGCTCTGGACCCGGAGAAGATGTTTGAATCCATTGCCGGGGATACCAATGGAACGGTGATGCCGGGCTGGGAGCCGGAGCGTATGGCAAGGGTAAAGGAGCTTTTTGAGATGTACAAGGATGTGGACGGAGAAAAGCTGTTCGCCAATTTGAAATACTTTTTGGAAAAAATTATGCCGGTGTGCAACCAATATGATATTAAGATGGCGATTCACCCTGATGATCCGGCATGGAGCGTTTTCGGGCTTCCCAGAATTATTATAAATAAAGAAAATATTTTGAGAATGATGAAGATGGTGGATGATCCCCATAACGGTGTAACCTTCTGTTCCGGTTCCTACGGAACAAATCTGGAAAATGATCTGCCGGATATGATCCGTTCCCTGAAAGGAAGAATTCATTTTGCTCATGTGCGCAATCTGAAATTCATTACGCCTACCAACTTTGAGGAGGCTGCGCATTTGTCCGCTGACGGAAGCTTTGATATGTATGAGATTATGAAGGCTCTTTACGATATTGAATTTGACGGGCCTATCCGCCCGGATCATGGCAGAATGATCTGGGATGAGGTGGCTATGCCGGGCTACGGCCTGTATGACCGTGCACTGGGTGCCGCATATTTAAACGGGCTTTGGGAAGCAATCGAGAAGGGAGCACAAAGGTGCTGAAATTGGCAATGCTTCGGAATGGAGGAAAAATGAGATTAGATTCAAAAGGATTACAGGACAGACAGGTATGGAAGGCGGCAGGCTATGAGCTGCCGGAATTTGACAGGGAAAGCGTAAAAAGAGCTACCAGGGAAAATCCCTTCTGGGTTCACTTTGGTGCAGGAAATATTTTTAAGGCCTTTTTGGCCAATGTGGTGCAGAAGCTTTTAAATGACGGAACCCTTGACAGGGGACTGGTAGCGGCAGAGGGGTTCGACTATGAGATCATTGAAAAGATGAACCGTCCTCACGACGACTATAATATTCTGGTTACCTTAAAGGCCAACGGCACCGTGGAAAAAACGGTGATCGGCAGCATTATGGAGTCCCTGATGTTGGATACTGCCAATCAGGCGGAATTTGAACGCATGAAGGAGATTTTCAGAAAGGACTCTCTGCAAATGTGCACCTTTACCATTACGGAGAAGGGGTACAGCCTGGTAGACGGAAAGGGCGAAACACTGCCTGCCGTGGAAGCGGATTTTCAGGCAGGGCCTAAGGCTCCTTCCAGCTACATGGGAAAGGTGACGGCTCTTTTGTATACACGTTATCAGGCAGGGTGCAAGCCAATTGCAATGGTCAGCACCGATAACTGTTCCCACAACGGGGATAAGCTGTACGGCGCAGTCAGTACCTTTGCCCGTAAGTGGGCAGAAAACGGCAGCGCAGAGGCAGGCTTTGTTTCTTATGTTGATAATAAGGATCTGGTTAGCTTCCCATGGACCATGATCGATAAGATTACGCCCAGACCGGATGCTTCCGTGGAAGCAATTTTGAAGGAGGACGGAATAGAAGGACTGGATCCGGTAATTACCTCCCGGAATACCTATGTAGCGCCCTTTGTCAATGCGGAGGAGTGCGAGTATCTGGTGGTTGAGGATGCTTTTCCAAACGGCAGGCCGGAGCTTGAGAAGGGAGGCATTATCTTTACCCAAAGGGAAACGGTTGACAAGGTTGAACGGATGAAGGTCTGCACCTGCTTAAATCCGCTTCATACAGCCCTTGCGGTGTACGGATGCCTTTTAGGCTATCACAAGATTTCTGATGAGATGCAGGATCAGCAGCTTACCGGATTAATAGAGCGGATCGGCTATGTGGAGGGCCTTCCTGTGGTGGTAAATCCCGGTATTTTGGATCCTAAGGAGTTTATAGATACGGTACTTAAGGTAAGGGTGCCCAACCCCTTTATGCCGGATACCCCCCAGAGAATTGCGACGGATACATCCCAGAAGCTTGCCATAAGATTTGGGGAAACCATCAAGGCATATCAGGCATCACCCAAGCTGGATGTGCAGAGCCTTCAGATGATTCCGCTGGTATTTGCCGGATGGCTCCGCTATTTGATGGCCGTGGACGATCAGGGAAATGCATTTGAGCTCAGCCCGGATCCTTTGCTTGAGACGGTATGCCCTTATGTGGCAGGGCTTAAGCTTGCACCCGGTCAAAATGTGGAGGAGCATGTAAGAGAAGCGCTTAAGATGAAGCAGATATTTGGCGTAGATCTTTATGAGGCAGGACTTGCCCAAAAGGTATGCGGGTATTTACAGGAGCTGACCGCAGGGGTAGGCGCTGTCCGGGCTACGCTGAAAAAGTATGTATAGACAAGGAGGATTTCAGGTGAAAGCATTTATGGATACGGACTTTCTCTTAGAGACGGAGACGGCCCAAAGGCTTTATCATGAGTATGCGGCCAAGATGCCCATTTTGGACTATCATTGTCATATCAGTCCCATGGAGATTGCACAGGATAAAAGATTTGAAAATATTACCCAGCTTTGGCTTTCAGGAGATCACTACAAATGGAGGCAGATGCGTTCCAACGGTGTGGAGGAGCGTTTTATTACAGGAGATTCTTCTGACCGGGAGAAATTTCAGAAGTGGGCGGAAACGCTGGAGAAGGCTATTGGAAATCCTTTGTATCATTGGAGCCATTTGGAGCTTCAAAGATATTTTGATTATCATGGGGTACTAAACGGAGATACTGCCGAAGAGGTGTGGGAGCTTTGCAATGAAAAGCTGAAGCAGCCGGATATGAGCGCCCGGGGATTGATCCGAAAGTCTAATGTAACGCTGATCTGCACCACCGACGATCCTGCAGACGATTTAAAGTGGCATAAGGTGATTGCGCAGGATGAGAGCTTTACTACCAAGGTGCTTCCCGCATGGAGACCGGATCGTGCCATGAATTTGGAAAAGCCGGACTATTTGGAGTATCTGGCAGCGCTTTCCGGGGCGGCAGGGGTAAAGATTGACAGCTTTTGCGGGCTTTTGGAGGCTCTTGAGCAGAGAATGAATTTCTTTGAGGAGAATGGCTGCTGTATTTCGGATCACGGGCTGGAATATGTCATGTATCATCCCGCCACGGAGCAGGAGATCGAGGATATCTTTGCTTCCCGCCTTTCAGGAAAGGTTGTTTCAAGGGAAGAGGAATTAAAGTTCAAGACAGCCTTTATGCTGGCTATGGGCCGTGCTTACCATAAGAAAAACTGGGCTATGCAGCTGCACTACGGTGTGAAGAGAGATAATAACGGAGCCATCTACGCCAGGCTGGGAGCGGATGCGGGAATTGACTGTATCAACAATTTTGCTCCTTCGGCGGAAATGACGGAGTACTTAAATGCACTGGCGCTGACGGAGGAGCTGCCGAAAACCATTCTCTACAGCTTAAACCCTGTGGACAATGCGGCTATCGGAACCATTATCGGATGCTTTCAGGATGCATCTGCGGCAGGCAAAATCCAGCAGGGCAGCGCATGGTGGTTTAACGATCACAAGAAGGGCATGACAGAGCAGCTAAGCTCTCTGGCAAGTCTTGGACTGCTTGGAAACTTTATTGGTATGCTTACGGATTCCAGAAGCTTTCTGTCCTACACCAGACATGAGTATTTCCGCAGAATACTGTGTAATCTGATCGGCGGATGGGTGGAAAACGGAGAGTATCCGGCGGACGAAAAGGCATTGGCAGGATTGGTGAAGGATATCTCCTACCGGAATGCGGTAAGATATTTTGGATTTGATGGGCTGGAAATAGGAAGGGATTAAGGAAATTTGTAAGAAGGATACAGGGAAGATTTAGGAAAGAAGGATGGAAAATGGATGAGATTTTGAATAAGATTCATGAGATCGGGATTGTTCCGGTGGTGGTGTTAAATGATGCAAAGGATGCAGCGCCTCTTGCCAGGGCCTTGTGTGAGGGTGGACTGCCCTGTGCGGAGGTGACCTTCCGCACTGAGGCTGCCCAGGAGGCTATCCGTATTATGACCGGGCAGTTCCCGGAAATGCTGGTGGGTGCAGGAACGGTGCTTACGACGGAGCAGGTAGACCGTGCAGTGGCAGCAGGGGCTAAATTTATTGTAAGCCCGGGCTTTAACCCTAAGGTGGTACAGTATTGTATTGATAAGGGGATTCCCATTACCCCCGGCTGCATGACGCCAAGCGAGATTGAGCAGGCTATAGAGCATGGGCTGGAGGTTGTGAAGTTTTTTCCGGCGGAGCCTGCCGGAGGGCTTAAGATGCTTAAGGCCATGGCGGCGCCTTATGTGGGAATGAAATTTATGCCTACGGGGGGGATCAGCGCCGGCAATGTGAGAGAGTACTTAAAATATGACCGTATTCTCGCCTGCGGCGGAAGCTGGATGGTCAAGGGCGACCTGATTGATGCAGGTGATTTTGACAAAATCCGGGAGCTTACCAAAGAGGCAGTGGAGATCGTGAAGGAATGCCGGTAAGGCCAAGAGACAGAAATAAGGAATCCCGGCAATGCAGGGTGAAAGGAGTATTTCAATGAAGGGAAGAGTAATTACATTTGGAGAATTGATGTTAAGGCTTGCGCCGGAAGGGTATTACCGCTTTGTGCAGGCAGATAAACTGGGAGCCACCTTTGGAGGCGGGGAGGCTAACGTGGCGGTGTCTTTAGCTAATTTTGGATTTGACGCAGCGTTTGTATCCAGGCTTCCTGCCCATGAGATCGGTCAGGCGGCCGTGAACTCTCTTAGGAGATACGGCGTGGATACCTCTTATATTACAAGGGGCGGAGACCGTATCGGAATTTATTATCTGGAAAAGGGCGCATCCCAAAGACCCTCCAAGGTAATCTATGACCGGGCAGGGTCATCCATTGCCACAGCGGCACCGGAGGACTTTGACTGGGAGAAGATTTTTGAGGGAGCTAAGTGGTTTCACTTTACGGGTATTACACCGGCCTTAAATGATCAGGTGGCGGCTATCTGTGAGCAGGCCTGCAGGGCGGCCAGAAAGGCAGGCGTAAAGATTTCCTGTGATCTGAATTACAGAAATAAGCTTTGGAGCAAGGAAAAGGCCGGACAGGTTATGGCCGGGCTGTGTCAGTATGTGGACGTATGCATTGCCAACGAGGAGGATGCGGCTGATGTGTTCGGCATTAAGGCGTCCAACACTGATGTAACCGCAGGAGAGGTGAATCATGAGGGCTATAAGGATGTGGCAAAGCAGCTGGCAGACCGCTTTGGATTTGAAAAGGTAGCCATCACCCTTCGGGAATCACTTTCTGCCAATGACAATAACTGGTCTGCCATGCTTTACGACGGTGAGAATTATTATTTCAGCAAAAAGTATCCCATTCATATTGTGGACCGTGTGGGCGGCGGCGACAGCTTCGGGGCCGGTCTTATTGCGGCTGAGCTTAGCGGATATGATGCCCACAGTACCATTGAATTTGCAGTTGCGGCATCCTGCTTAAAGCACTCCGTAGAGGGCGACTATAATATGGTTTCCATGGATGAGGTTCTAAGGCTTGCCGGAGGAGATGCTTCCGGACGTGTGCAGAGGTAAAAGAGACCAGTTCAGCGCGCGCCATTCGCAAAGCCGCACCTACGGTGCTTTCCCGCTGCTGCGCAGCTAACTTTGCTCATAATCGGGCGCTCAGCTCATAAAAGAATAAGTACCGTGCATTGTGTGCAAGCACCCATGCCGGTACTTATTCTCTTATGGCTGAACTGTTAAAATTGAAATTTGTAGTTGACTGAATGGGGCAAAGTCATATATAGTATATAGAAAAATATGTGCGAAAGAAAAGGCTTGCACACAGTGAGGGGAGAGAATGAAAAAATGAGTGATTCAATCGGATGGATTATAGTGGCTTTTGTATTATATCTTTTGGCAATGATTGTAATCGGCGCACTATGTGCAAAGAAAAACAACAGTACAGAGGATTATTTCCTTGGAGGACGTAAGCTGGGCGGCTTTGTGGCAGCTCTTTCGGCACAGGCTTCCGACATGAGCGGATGGCTCCTTATGGGACTTCCCGGCTCTATATATGCGTTGGGAACAGGACAGGCATGGATTGCGGTAGGTCTTTTTATCGGAACGGTTTTAAACTGGCTGTTTATTTCCGGAAGGCTCCGCAGATATACGATCCGCGCTAACAATTCTTTAACGCTTCCTACTTATTTTGAAAACAGATTTCATGATAAAAAGAGAATCCTTCTTTTTATTTCATCAGTAACAATCGTAGTATTCTTTTTGGTATATACCGCATCGGCTTTGGCAGCAGGCGGTAAGCTGTTTAATTCTGTATTTAACGTGGATTACAGGATTGCGCTTACAATTGGTGCAATTGTTATTCTGGCATACACGTTTCTTGGCGGCTTTCTTGCTGTTTGTACCACTGACTTTGTTCAGGGAACATTGATGCTGGTAGCACTTTTGGTAGTGCCTATTGCTGCACTGGCGATTGTAAGTCCTTCCAATGTGATTACTTCGATTGATGCAAGTGGTGTTGCAGGTGGATCAAAGGCATTTCTCAGTATGTTTTCCAACGGCGGTGAGCCTTATCGTGCGGTAGATATTATATCCGGTCTTGCATGGGGACTTGGCTATTGCGGTATGCCACATATTCTGGTGCGCTTTATGGCAGTCAAAAATGAAAAGGAATTAAACAAGTCAAAGGGTGTAGCTATTATCTGGGTATTCCTTTCACTGGTTTTGGCATGTGCCATTGGTGTAGTAGGACGTGCATATCTCTTCCCTGAAATTCTTTCCGGCGGCGAGGAGGAAAAGGTATTTATCAATATGATTATCAAGCTGTTTACCTCAGATATTAAGGCGCCTATTGTAGCGGGCTTGTTCCTCTGTGGTATTCTGGCGGCTATTATGTCTACAGCGGATTCACAGCTTCTTGTCAGCGCATCCAGCGTGGCTGAGGATATTGTGAAGGGAATTGTGAAAAAGGATGCTAAGGATGCCACCGTATTTCGGATCAGCCGTATCACCGTAGTGGTAATTGCAGTTCTTGCTTATCTGATAGCGTTAGATCCTAACAGCTCTATTATGGGACTGGTTTCCAATGCATGGGCAGGTCTTGGCGCTGCGTTCGGTCCTACCGTACTTTTGTCCCTTTACTGGAAGCGTACTAATTTTCAGGGAGCGGTTGCAGGTATTGCATCCGGTGCTCTTACCGTAATTATTTGGGACTATATTCCTTTCCTTGACGGAAAGACGCTGGGAAGCGCAACAGGATTATATTCTCTTGCTGTAGGGTTTGCAGTCAGTCTTTTGGCGATTGTGATTGTCAGTCTGCTTACTCCGGCGCCTTCCGAAGAAATGGTGGAGGAATTCGATGATGTCAGTCAGAAGAGAATTAACTTTGATGAAGAATAATCAAGGTTGTAAAGAGAATAAGAATAAAAGCAACGGGGCGGCCAGTAAGCTGGTCAGCCCGTTGTTTGTGTTAACGGCAGGAAGCCTTTGGGGATTGATGGGACTTTTGGTACGGAGCCTTAATGAGGTGGGGTTATCCTCGGCAGAAATCGGCTTTGTGAGAGCGTCGGTGGCTTTTGTGTGTATGCTGATTGCTTTGCTGATCTTTGACAGAAAGGCTTTGAAAATTAAGTTAAAAGATATTTGGTGCTTTATCGGAACAGGAGCTTTCAGCGTTGCGTTTTTTAATTTTTGTTATTTTAAGACCATGACCCTCACTTCTCTTTCGGTAGCTGCCGTGCTTCTCTATACGGCTCCGGCGTTTGTGATGCTGATGTCGGCGGTGCTCTTTAAGGAGAAGCTTACGGCACAAAAGCTGCTGGCACTGGTGCTTGCTTTTGTGGGCTGTGCATTTGTGTCGGGCATTGTGGGAGGCGCCGGTGCATTATCCCTTCAGGGAATTTTGTACGGTCTAGGGGCAGGCATTGGATATGCGCTTTACAGTATTTTCGGCAGGTATGCCCTTGACAGGAATTACAGTTCCGTGACGATTTCCTTCTACACCTTTCTCTTTGCCACTGTGTCTACTTTCTTTTTTGTAGACAGCAGGGCGGTGTTTTCCTGCGTGGGAAGCAGCTGGCAGTTACTTTTAAAAACGGTTATTCTGGTGCTGGTTGTTACGCTTCTTCCATATTTAAGCTATACCAGAGGGTTACAGGGGATGGAGAACGGTACGGCGTCGGTGCTTGCCTCCATTGAGCCGGTGGTGGCAACTCTGGTTGGGATTTTTGTTTATAAGGAAAGCCTTAATATCTGGAATGGGATTGGAATTTGCCTGGTGCTGGGGTCAATTGTACTGATTAATTTGAAACGGACAGGCAGGTAAGAGGAAAGTAATCGAATAATAGTGAGAAATCAAAGAGTTGGCCATCAGCCAACTCTTTTTTGACGGGATATAATCAAAAGGCGGCAGAAGCGGATATTTTTGCAAGCGGAAGAGGTGCGCCTTAAAGGCCCAAAACTGCATCTTGAGGCTCCTTCGGTTGAAACGGGAAGGAAACCTGTTACAATGAAGGAAAAGAAAGGATAAAACCTATGAAATTGACGATGAACAGGATTTTGCAGGGTGAGGATGAGGTGATCATCCGATACCGGGAGATGAATGCACAGATAGAGCTTATTGCAGCACTGGCAGAGGGAAAGGGACAAAAGATAGGTGTCATGTGGGAAGGCGATACTATTATGATAAGCCCGGAAAGCATTCTTTATCTGGAAAGTGTGGACGGAGCGGTCTGGGCCTATCTGCCGGATAAGGAGTGCAGGGTTTTTGAAAGCCTGGGAACCCTTGCCACAGCCTGGTCACAGCGGGGCTTTTTCAGATGCTCTAAATCCATGGTGATCAACATATACAGAATTGAGAGACTGAAAAGCGAGGCGGGGAACCGGATACGGGCGTATATGGAAAATGGGGAGCAGGTGATGATTTCCAGAAGGTATGCCAAGCAGCTTCGGGGAATTTTGAAGGGAGGTGCGGATGATGAAAGAGAGTAAATGGAAGGAAAGTCTCCTAAACTGCCTTGGAAATGAAATATGGATCGAGTATAAGGCGTGTTTGTACTCCTTTTGTGTAACGGTGTTTTACTGCATTTACCTGGTATGCCGCAGGGTGTATTTCGCCAGTATTCTTATTATGTTCGAAAGTATTATTCTGGCGTACCTGATGGGGTATGTGCAGGTTTATCTGCTTCGGGATTTTGATGAGGCGGATAGGATTGGCAGATGGGAGGCGGGATGCATTGTGGGATGCAGCGGGGTATATACCCTTGCGTCCTATGTGTTTAACTGGTTTGAAAGAAGCCTTCCGGTTACAGGACTGTTTTTTATCTTTATGCTGTTTAGCTATTTTTGTGTGTATCTGGTAAACAGGATAAGAAGAGCGTTTGATACCCGCAGCCTGAACAAGATGCTTGCGGACTTTAAGCGGGGGGAGCAGAAGAAGGAGGAGAAGGTGTATGAGGGAGAGGACTGACGGCCATGCAATAGAAATCAAAGGGCTTACGAAGACCTATGGAAAGCACAGAGGAGTGCAAAATATATCGCTGACCGTAGAGGAGGGGGATATATTTGGTTTTCTTGGGCCCAATGGGGCGGGAAAATCCACCACCATTCGAAGCCTTCTGGGAATGCTGCATTTTCAGCAGGGAGAAATTAAGGTGCTTGGAATGGACAGTGTAAGGCAGCAAAAGGAGATGCTGTCCCAAGTGGGCTATATGCCGTCGGAAGCCATGTTTTATCCATCCATGAAGGTGCGGGATGTAATTCGGTTTGCCGCTGATGCCAGAGGGGCAGACTGCCGGCAGGAGGCGGGGCAGATCTGCCAGTTATTGGAGGTAAATGAAAATAAAAGAATTGAGGAGCTTTCCCTGGGAAACAGAAAGAAGGTAAGTATTGTCTGCGCCATGCAGCATAGACCGAAGCTTCTTATATTAGATGAACCTACATCGGGACTGGATCCTCTTATGCAGGAAGTCTTTTTTGGCTTGCTTTTAAAGTATAACAGTCAGGGCACTACCGTCTTTTTGTCCTCCCATGTGCTGCCGGAGGTCAAGAAGTACTGCAGGAATGCTGCAATTATCAGGGAAGGCCAAATCATTAAAACCGATACGGTGGAAAATCTTTCCCATTCCAATCTGCGCAAGGTTAAGGTGTGGGAAAAGGGTCAGGAGAGGGAGTTTTCCTATGCCGGGGATATGAAGGAACTGATACACAGGCTGAATGGAATGGACATTGAGGATGTGCTCATCGAGGAGCCTACGCTGGATGAGCTTTTTATGCACTACTATGTGTCGGATCAGCCAAAATGAGACTGGAACAGAAAGGATGGGGCGTTAAATGATATTGTTAAGGCATGAGATAAAAAGAAATTTAAGATCGCTGCTGATTTGGGCGATCAGCATAGGGCTTCTCAGCGCAGGCTGTATTCTTTTGTTTAAAAGCCTGGAGGAAAGCATGCAGGGAATGGCGGACGCCTATTCCAATATGGGAGCCTTTTCTGCGGCGCTTGGAATGGATAAGTTAAATGTCAGTACCCTGGAAGGCTTTTATGCCACGGAAGTGGGGCTGATGTTTGCCATAGGAGGAGCCATGTTTGGGGCAATGACAGGTGCTGTTATGCTTTCCAAGGAGGAGGAGGGACATACCTGTGAATTTCTTGTCACCCTCCCTTGGGGAAGAGGATATATTTACTTTTGGAAATATGCAGCAGTAGTGCTGCTGGTGCTTCTGTTTAATATAGTAACATTTCTTTTCATATTAATGGGCTTTGCGGGTATAGGGGAAATGCCAAAAGTGCGGGAACTTGCCCTGTATCATGGAGCGCAGCTTTGTATGCAGCTGGAGATAGGAAGCATATGTTATCTCATATCTGCGGTTACGAAACGCAGACAGATTGGCGCGGCCCTTGGTCTTGCTATGCTGCTATACATGGTTGATCTGATGTGCAGGATCATTCCCGATATTGAAAATCTGAAATACATTACGCCATACTATTTTTCAAACGGTGCGGATATTTTTGCAAGCGGAAGTGTAGAAAAAGGAATGGTGCTGATCAGTCTGATTGCTATGGCAGTGTCTGTGGCAATTGGGGCGGTGATTTATGGAAGGAGAGATTTGGCGGCGTAAAGGTTTGGGCGGCAGCAGAGTTTTTATTGATATCATTTAGTGTTCTGTCACCCCGCAGGAGCGGCTGGCACATGAATAATTTCGGCAGCCTTTACATATATGGGTACAGTCGTGTGAAGGTTTCTTTACTGTTAAAGAAGTTATGTAAATTACAGATTTTGCGGGAACCATGACACCAGCTTTGGTAGTACGAACAGGCAGATCAGAAAAGCATTTCAGTAATTCGGCAGTCATAGATATAGGATATTCGTTGCCGGGAAACTGGCAGGCATTGGCCCATAGCCCTGTGACCTGATGAATACGGTCTGCGGCCAGAGCATAGCTTTGGGCTAAAAGCTCCAGAGCCAGACAGTCTGCCATATAGGCTTCGGATATAATGCCGGCATCGGTTTTGGAATTAATATAGTCATCTGTCTGCCCGGATAAGGTGGCAAGAACCACAGCATACTTTTGGTAAGGGATGCCTGGAAGGTCTCCCTCGCTGTATATATGGAAGAAACATTTCGCATCCACCTGTGAGAGCAGCTCCTGATAAAGTGATTTAAGCACAGTGTAATCCTGCTTTGCAAAGTGAAAGCGTTCGGTTAAGCTTTGCAGCTGGGCATCTGTTAATTCGGGTTTCAGTGAAAAGGTGTACACTGCATGGTCCTCCGTAAATTTTCTTGATAAACTATTTATAACATGTTTTGGAAAAATATGTAACAGTTCAGTTTTCCTGCACTGCCTCGGATATGGCAGCAGCTTCTTTGATAGTAGCTATGACAGCTTTCGGGATTTAAGGAAACAGACCGCACAAATACCTATCAGCTGCCCTGTCGGCAAACTCAAAGTCAATCATTGATAAAAGTGTA
>JAUNGK010000292.1 GCA_030524555.1 Bacillota bacterium
TTAGATTCATGGCACAGTTATCAGTTCAGATACTGTTCCGTGAATAATTCAGGCTAATATACCCGTTTCTCTCAAACAAAGGGATGAAAACTCCCGGAGAAATTAATCCTCTTACCGGATGCTTCCATCTCACCAAAGCCTCCGCACCGGTTACCTGTCCGTTTTCCCCGTTGCAGATCGGCTGATAATACACCTTAAACTGCTTCTGCGCAATAGCCTCCTTGAAATCACTGCTTAGCTGCTGCTCTTCCACAATGGAACTCCACATCTCCTCTGTATACCATGCATAGGAGCACATGTAGTTGTCCTTAACCGTTTCCATCGCCATACGCGCCTTATCACCCATTTCGCTGACTGAAAGACTGCGGTCTTCAATCTCATAAATTCCATAGCAGCAGGAAAAGTGATAATTCAAATCCCCCATCCTATAGCTGATATCGCCAAGCTTCATCCATTTTCCCTGGGTAATATATTCAAGAGGTACGCAGCAGACAAAATTATCTCTCTCCAACCGTCCATACGTTGCAATGCTTCCCTGAAATTCCTTGCGCATGCTGTCTGCAAGCTGCACCAGTATCTTGTCCCCTGTTGCCCATCCAAAGAGATTGTTTACCACCTTAAACCTTCTGATATTCCAGTATAAGATGCAAAACTGCATTTCCTGATGCTGATCCAAAAGTTCCCTCGTATACTTATAAAACCCCGTGCGATTATAGACTCCAGTCAATTCGTCGGTTACTCTGCTTGTAAGCGGATTCTCTTCTATATTATTTTGAGTTTCCATACCCGTGGCCTTTCTTTATGGCTATACAATATGCTTTTTAAAAAAGCGGCACTCATCATCATTACAAATATCGGCTTCTGAAAAGCTGCTATTCAAATGAAACACATGTGCAATCTCTTCTTTATCCTTACTGCCATATATCTTTAATTCACTTTCAACTCCCAGGGACCTTAACTTTTCATACATGGGTTTTGCATTTTCCAAAAGGAAATCATAATAAGAGCTCATAATAAACGAAGGCGGAAAGCTTCCGTTCATATAATGCATAACATCCAGCTTATCCAGCTTCTCGCTGTCCAAATCCCCCACATATTCAAGAAAGGGCTCGTCCAAATCAAATTCCGCACACCGCCTGGCATCATACAATCCACAGTTTAAGGCGGCTGCTTTAATTTTAATATCCGGTATCTTAAAATTCATTATCGCAGCATAATCCGGGGCTGAATACATGGTCAGATACTGACTTGCCAGCTGCGCTCCTGCCGAATCCCCCACCACGAACAGATTTTCCATATCCACGTAATAGTCGCAAGCTCTTTCCTTCAAAAAGCTGAATACTTGATTAATATCCTCCAGCGCTGCCGGATATTTATTTTCCGGTGCCAGCCTGTAATTAAAATTTACTACCGTAAACCCTCTCCTTGCAAGGCTCATGCAATAAAACTGATAAACTTCTTTAGTTCCGTATACCCATGCTCCTCCGTGAACACTTACAATCGCAGGTCTTGGCTCTTTCGTATCCTTCGGGTAATAAATATCAAGCAGGTTCCACTCTCCAAAGGGTCCATAGGATATATTATCACAGCGCACCACATCCGGCGGTGTACCAAGTCCCTCATCCCGTTTTCTGTCGCTTTCGCCAAACTCACGCCTGATTTCCTGTACCGATTTTCCCCTCATACGTCCTCCTGGTAATAATAAAAATTTCTTATTTAGAATTATAACACCTTTATTACCTTTCGTAAAATCAAAAAATGAGCAGGCCGGATTTAAATAATAACAGTTCGGGCTTTATGCATCGTCCCGGATGCGATACTGCTTCTTTGCAGGCGGCTATGACAGCTTTCGGGATTTAAGGAAACAGGCGCACAAATACCTATTAGCTGCCCTGGCGGCAAACTCAAAGTCAATCATAGAGAAAAGTACGATGAGCCTTAGAAGAAATTT
>JAUNGK010000293.1 GCA_030524555.1 Bacillota bacterium
TACTTCTACCGTCTCGCAGAAATTTGTAAGAATGGCCGGATAAAAGTTTGCAACACCGATAGCTTTAGCCAGCCCTTCTTTATATGCCCTCGTGATACCTCTATATGCCGCAAAATAGTCTTTCATAGGCTGATGTAAAAGTATCAGATCCACATATTTCATCTCCAGCTTTCCAAGGGAAGCCTTAACCGCCTGATACGCATCCTCTTCATTACCCATGTCATTGACCCATACCTTCGTGGTAATAAACAGTTCTTCTCTGGTAGTTAATCCATCTTTGATTGCTCTTGCAACACCCTTTCCTACGGCTGCCTCGTTTCCATACGCAGCCGCCGTATCCAGTAATCGATATCCTGTCCTGATTGCATTATACACCACCTGCTCGCACTGTGCTGCATCCGGAATCTGAAACACGCCAAAGCCCTCCAGCGGCATCTCTACTCCATTGTTCAGTATTACTTTTTCCATTGATATACCCTCCTTTTAGTACTGCTTTCATCTATAAAGAAATAATTATTTCTTCCTTATTTTCATATTCATTGTAAATCGGGAATACCAAAAAGTACAATGCCAAATCGGCAATATAGTATAACTTGTATGCATACTTCTCAGAGCTGATCCTGTCAAACCTCATTCTGCCATTTATCCCTGCTTTTCATGTACTTTATATATTCATTGCCCCATTCCTGCATTGCAGCAAGGACAGGGTGGAACTTCTCACCGATTTCCGTCAATGAATATTCCACTCTTGGGGGAATGGATTCATACTGCTTTCTCACCACAAGTCCATTATCCATGAGTGTTTTCAGCTGTACGGAAAGTGTGGCGTGCGTCATCTTAGGCATGAGGCGTTGGAGCTCATTAAAACGGACAGGACCGTCTTCCAGGTAACGCAATATCAACACCGCCCATTTTCCTGAAATAAGGCTCTGTGCCGTAGCATAAGGACATTTTCCGAATCGTTCTTCCATAGGGGTGTCAGGCTCAAAGTCAGACTTCATCCAATACCCCCTTTACACATCAAACTCTTCTTTCAGATCCATCATTCCGCGGATTTCTGCGTGTCCATTCTCCAGATAGAAAAGTCCCATCTTCCATCCGTTCTTGTCATATAAGTCCATAATCTGCGGCATAGCAGCCCGGACTTTTTCCAAAAGCATTTCGTCCTCTACAATCTTCACAGTTCCGTCATAGCGCATAAACTCCTGCCCAACAACAGCAAGAATCTCCACCTGCGGATTCTCCGTAAGCTGCTTGAAGCACTTCTTAAAGGTGCCTGCACCAAAATACAGTCTGCCGCCCTCCAGCATATGAAATCCGAATGGACGTCCTTTCGGCTGGGTTCCATCTGTCGTAAGGAAATAAAACACTTTTGCCTTATCCAGAAACTCGCTGACTTTTTCTACATTTGACATAATCTTACCTCCAGAAATTAATATTGGTCACTTTTTTGAACCGCTTTAATTTTACGACTGTTCTGTGGCATTTTCAAGTACGATTTTTTATAATACTAAGTATCTTTTATCATTTTTATCAATTAGCTTGTTTTCTATATTTTGCGGAGATATTCCCATTTCCTGTGCAGTAAGCTTCATATTCTGTCACCAGCTTTCCCCAAAAGTAATTCTACACCCGGATTTCCGTTCCGTCCCTGAAGGTAAAGCGGATATCCTCCCTGTGAAAAACCGTAACATGATCTACCAGACTGTACCACTGCTCCTCATCAAATTTGGTGACTATGCAGTCATGCTCTTTCATCCCGGAAAGATATGTCTCTATCCTTTTTTGCCGCAGCTGCTCTTCCTCCGATGGGCGAAAATCAAAAAGCCTGTCTTTAACCTCCTGAAGGACTGCAAAGACCTCTTCTCTTTCCGTAAAAAGGAGGTTGACCGCCTTCACAAAAAGCGCTTTCAACGTTTCCTCATCCAGATGAGGCGTTTTACA
>JAUNGK010000058.1:0-888 GCA_030524555.1 Bacillota bacterium
TTATAGGTGCTGTCAACTGGGGATTAATTGGTTTCTTCTCATTTGACCTGGTAGCTTTCATCTTTGGGAATATGTCCTGGCTGTCAAGGATTATCTATGCACTTGTAGGTATTTGCGGCTTATATTTGATTACTTTCTATATGTATGCCGGCGGAACAGAAAAAACAAAAAGCTAAGCTGCTATATAATAAAAGGAACCAGAGTCTGCTCTGATTCCTTTTATTATATTTATTCTTACCTGTATATACTGCTATTTTAAGTCATTGGGGTCAATCAGCATTCCGTCTCTCCAGATACGTTCCAAATCATAAAATAAGCGGTTTTCTTTGTCAAAAATATGGACAATTATATCGCCAAAATCCAGAAGCACCCAGTTAGCATGGTCATAACCTTCCTTTTGCTTTAAGGGATAGCCTGCTCTGTGAAGGCGTTCCTCCACTTCATCTGCCATTGCCTGGACTTGGCTGTTGTTATTTCCGTTTGCTATAATAAAGTAATCAGCAATTACGGAAACCTGACTGATATCAATTACTCTGATATCTTCTGCTTTTTTATCCTCCAGAGCAAGAATGGCTTTCCCGGCCATTTCTTTTATAGAAGCCGCAGATATATTCTGCTTATCTGTCTGTTTCGTCATATTGTTTCTCCGTTTCCGTGCAAGCTTGAAAAACGCTTATTTGGCGGGTTTCTGTGCACAATAAAAATCATAGGTTTTTTGTGTCATAATATCTATAGGGGCATTAATACTTCTTAAGTAGCGAAGGGTATCTTCCAAAATTTTGATAAGCGCAAGATCAAGATCCTGAAAGGCAAGCTTGCGTATCTGTACAAGATTGGGAGCCTGCTTTCTGCCAGGCTCGATATAATCTGCAATGTAAATGATTTTTT
>JAUNGK010000058.1:898-15106 GCA_030524555.1 Bacillota bacterium
TTCCCGGCCTTGCGGTGGTGTGATTTAAAATGGCATTGATGATATCCTGATCATGAATATTAAACTGTTTCATAGCCATATAGCTGCCCACCTTTGCATGGAGAAGAAAAGGATTTTTCTTCTCCACATCATTGATGGGAATATTATGCTTTTCGCATATGGCAATCTTTTTTTCGTCATTGAGGCATTTGGCACAATCGTGCAAAAGCCCTGCTGTCATTGCCTTGTTTAAATCTGTGTCATAGCACATGGCAAGGCAGCATGCGGTATATGCCACTCCCAAGGTGTGTTCAAAACGCTTGGGATCAAGGGATTTTTCCATTTTTTTTCTTATTTTTTTAATATCTGCAGCTTTCATGTACATTACTCCATATCTGATTTTGCCCTGTAAAGTTGATTTTTATGAATGTAATCTATAACCTTGTCGGGGAGCATGTAACGGATGGATTTGCCGTTTGCGATCCTGCTTCTGATCTCAGAGGATGAGATGTCAATAAATCTGGCAGGAAGAATACGTATGTCAGCTTGATATTCATAAATCAAATGAGAAGCAATTTTTTGAATTTTGTATTCTGTGCCGGTTCCCCTTACAGCAGCCACAATAACACAATTCTGCAGTATTACGTCAGGATTTTTCCATGTTTCTACGGTTAAAAGGCTGTCCGCACCCATAATAAAATAATATTCAGTATCAGGATTTTCATCCCGAAGGGTTAAAAGAGTTTCGTAGGTATAGGTAGCCCCTCTCCGGTCAATTTCCATAGTGTTAAGATGAAAAGAGGGATGATCCTCAAGCGCAAGAGCTGTCATTTCTGCCCTAAGCTTTCCGTCAAGGATCGCATCTGCATTTTTCATATAAGGATTGCCGTTGGGGATAAAAAGAATCTCGTCCAGCGCCAAAGTCTCCATTGCCTGTTCAGCCAAAAGCAAATGGCCAAAATGAATAGGGTTAAAGGTTCCGCCCATAATACCAATTTTCTTTCCCATAGTTACCTCTTTTACTCCCTACCTGGGAAGTTCGATTTTTTTGTGATCTTTACTTTCCTTATATAATACAATTTTTTTGCCGATAACCTGCACTACCTGTGCGCCGGTTCTTTCTGCCAAGACTGCAGCAATTTGCCCAGGATCATCCATACAGTTTTTCAGAACGGCAATTTTAATCAGTTCTCTTGTGTTGAATACTTCACTGACTGCATTAGTCACTTCTGGCGTGAGAGAGGATTTTCCGATTTGAAAAACCGGTTCTATATTCATTGCCAGACCTTTTAAATAAGCACGCTGTTTACTGGTCATAACATTCTCCTCTATTTATAATAATCAAAAGATAAGCCGTACATTCGAACGGTATCCCCTTCCTGAATTCCAAGCTCCTCCAGCTGTTCTAAAATCCCGTTTAATTTAAGGAAATTCTGGAAGAAGGTAAAGCCTTTTTCAGATTCCAGATTGGTATATCCAAGCATTTTTTCGATTCTTGGACCTTCTACCACATACTCATTGGCAGCTTCATCATAGATGACAGTGTAAGGCTCGTTGACATCTCCAAGCATATATTCAGGATAAAATTCCTGTTCGAATATTACCGGCTTGTCCGGAACCTGATCTAACATTTCCCTTACATGATAAAGAAGCGGTCTTATGCCCTGTCCACTGATTGCTGAGATGGGAAATACCATAATACCCTCCGGCTCAAATTCGTTCTTCAGCTTTTGGATGGGATCATTTTCGTCCTCAGAAAAAATCATATCAATTTTATTGGCGGCAATAACCTGTGGACGTTTGGCAATCTCAGGATTGTAGTTCTCCAGCTCCTTGTTAATGGCGTAGATGTCCTTGACAGGATCACGTCCTTCACTGGAAGATGCGTCTACAATGTGAATGATTACCTTAGTTCTTTCTATATGACGAAGAAATTCAAAGCCCAGTCCCACACCTTCTGAGGCTCCTTCAATCAATCCCGGAATATCCGCAATAACAAAACCCTTTGCATCAGGGATATCTACCACACCCAAATGAGGATTTAAGGTGGTAAAGTGATAATTGGCCACTTTAGGTCTTGCATTGGATACTTGGGTTAAGAAAGTGGATTTACCTACGTTGGGAAAGCCAACAAGTCCTACATCAGCAATAACCTTAAGCTCCATCAAAAGCTCCAGTTCACGGGCAGGCTGTCCCGGTTGTGCATACTTGGGAGCCTGCATGGTGCTGGTGGCATAATGCTGGTTTCCGTTTCCACCGTGTCCGCCCTTTAAAAGGATAAAACGCCTGTTTTCACCGGACATATCAGCGATAACCTTGCCGCTTTCAGCTTCTTTAATGACAGTTCCTTCAGGAACCTTTAAGATCAAATCACTGCCGTTCTTTCCACGGCAATTGCGTTTCCCACCGTTTTCCCCGTCCTCGGCGTGATATTTTCTTACATGACGATAATCAGTGAGAGTATTTAAACCGTCATCCACTTCCAGAATTACACTGCCGCCGTTACCGCCGTCACCGCCATCCGGACCACCATTGGGGACATATTTTTCACGGCGGAAGGAAACATGCCCGTCGCCGCCCTTTCCGCTGCGTACATATATTCTTGCTCTGTCTGCAAACATGATGCTTTCCTTTCGCAAAGGGGAATTAGTTTCATTACAATTTTAAAAAAGGCTTCAAACAAATAGGATGTTTGAAGCCCAAGCATAAATCGTACTATTTCTCTACCGGATATACGGAAGCCTGCTTTCTATCTCTTCCTACTCTTTCGAATCTAAGTACACCATCGACTAATGCGAATAATGTGTCATCACCACCGCGTCCTACGTTAATACCGGGATGGATCTTTGTTCCACGCTGTCTGTATAAAATATTTCCAGCTTTTACAAACTGACCGTCAGCTCTCTTCGCACCAAGTCTCTTGGATTCAGAATCTCTACCGTTCTTGGTAGAACCAACACCTTTTTTATGAGCGAAAAATTGAAGGTTTAGCTTTAACATGGTTTACACCTCCTTGAATTTGAGTTCTACATACCTTTTGCCGTATTCTGCGGCAATACTCCTTAATCCAAGTATGAGCGAATCCATAAGAAGTCTGCCGTCCTCTTTCAAATCCTCCGAAAATCGTACATCAATCATTCCGGAATTTTCATCAGTTTCTACCTGCATCCTGGTCTCTGTAAATTTCTCAAGAGAATTAATTGTATTGATAACAAGTACTGATATGGCAGCACAGACTATATCTTCGCCGGAATCGGCATAGTCTGCATGACCTGAACAGGTCATTTGCTTATAGTTCCCATTTTTGGATTTTTTAATCGATATGGTTGTCATATTAACCTTTGAGCATACCTTTATGCGTTGATCTTATCAATCTTAACCTGGGTGTATGCTTGTCTGTGACCGTTTTTCTTGTGATAACCGGTTTTTCTCTTATACTTGTAAACAATAACCTTGCGGTATCTGCCCTGTTCCATAACAGTTGCAGTTACGCTTGCATCCTTTACATCACCGGCAACCTTAAGCTCCTTATCGCTTACAGCAATAACCTGATCAAATGTCACAGTTGCTCCGGGTTCAACATCAAGCTTTTCAACTTTGATAATATCACCTTCGGAAACCTTATACTGTTTTCCACCTGTTGCAATGATTGCGTACATATGGGATACCTCCTTCTCACCAGCATAGCTGATGTTTCTCGCTAACTGCGGCGGCGCAAAAGTGCGCACTTCGGCCTCGTTATGCGGCATACTCATACACTATAGCATCAGGAGGAGGTCTTGTCAAGAAATTTTGTTAAATTTTATTATCACCATTTTATTATCGTTCTTTTTGGTCTTTCTTAAAGACGTCGCTTAAAGGACTGCTCTCCTTCTTCCTCGTGATCTCCACGATCCCCAGAGCAGTCATGTCCACCAGCCTGGTCTTTACAGGGTCTGCGCTCAGCCATTCATCAAAACGTGATAAGAGCTTCTGATTGTCTTCCTCCTGCTCCATATTGATGAAATCCACCATGATCATACCCGATAGATTGCGGAGGCGGAGCTGTCTGGCAATCTCCTTTGCTGCCTCTAAATTCGTTTTCAGATACAGGTTATGCTTCACAGCGTTTTTAAGATTACTTCCCTTGCCGGAATTAACGTCAATTACCGTCATTGCTTCGGTAGGCTCAATCACCAGATAGCCGCCTGAAGGGAGCCATACGGTTTTGGCAAGCGCCTGCTTTAAATGGGTTTCCAGGCTATACAGCTTGGCAAGAGGAAGAAGCGGATCCTGATACAGCCGAAGGCTTTCAGGAGGCAGAAATTCGGAAAGCTCTTCATAAACCGCCGGAAAATCCGTTACGATCCCGTCATATTGATTTAAAGGAATATCGTTGACCGCCTTAACCATCTCGGGCTTTGTGCGGTACAGGCAGCTGTATATGGTACGATGGCAGCCGTTTTGCTGCAGATCCTCCAGAATTTGAATAAACTGTTTCATTTCCTGAAAAAGAGGTTCCATGTCCGTAAGCATTCCTGCATTGGTTCTGATGGTAAACTGATAATTCTTTTTGCCGGGGATATCTGCCTGGGCAAGGGCCTGTTTCAGCTCCTTGGTCTGTTCAAAGGACAGCTTTTTGGAATAGGCTATTCCGTGTCCGTTTAAATGACAAACGCAGTATCTTCCGGTTAAACACAGCTTTGCGGAGGCTCCCGGCAGCTTGGTCTTAATGGCAGGGGTTTTAATTTGAACCAGAAGCTCATCTCCCTGATGCAGATCCGGCTCATCACACTCACTAAAGGGCAAAAAGACCTTTTCACTGCTGCTTATGGATATAAAGGCGCCTGAAATGCCGGGCACTACCTGGCTGACTTTTCCTACATAAATATTTCCTACTGTATTAATCTGACCGGCAGGAAGCGCTTTGATAAACTGGGGATGATCCTGATCATCCATCAGAAACAGAAATAATTTGTCCCATACTTCCGAAATAATTATTCTTCCCATATCAGCGGCACCAGCTTCCTTTCCTCTTCCGTCCCCGGATTTCGGAAGGTATCCAGCCGATGTACCAGCATGGCAAAGGGCGGAATTTCATAATCCATTGTTTTAAAAAAGGTTTCCAGCACAAATGCGGGCTTGATATTGCCGCCGCTGCTGGCGTTTAACAAAAGATAAATTTCTGTTTCGGCTGCCCTCTCCTGTCCCTTATGGAGAATGCCCGGGCGGATTTGCAGATCGTAAATGCTTTCCTTCAGATCAATTTCTTTTTCCCCCTTTTTGGTTTCCTTGATTACCGGAATAGAAGGCTGATTATAAAACTTAAGCAGTTCATCCTGCCATCCTGACGGTAAAATATTTTCATCCCGGAAGGAAACAAGATAGGAAGCCGCAGCTACACTTGCCATGGCATTTCCCTCTCCTTCGGAAAGAAGCTTTACCTTTAAGATATCAATTCCCTCCACCTTAACGGCCTGCAGTCTTTGCTGCATATCATATTCACCGGTAAAGGTATTTACTTCTATATCAAAATACTCACCCTCACTGGTATGTCCTACCGATAAGGGGGAAGCAAAAGACATGATCTGATGGGGGCTGAAGCCTTCCGAGTAAGCAATATCAATACCGGCGCGCCGGATAGCCTTTTGGAAATAGCGCATAACGTCTAAATGACCGATAAATCTTAAAGCGCCGTATTTGGAAAATTTGATTCTTACCTTCATGACAGCTGTTCCTCCCTTTTTTCAAGGCATACACCGGTTTTAAAGCGGGCTGCTCCACAGGCGTTACACTGCATCCGGCAGTTGGGGGTAACGACCTCCTTTTGGGCATTGTGCCACTCTCTAAGTAAAAACTGTTTGGTTACGCCGCAGTCCAGAAAATCCCAGGGAAAAATCTCATCATCCTTTCTTTCTCTGGTTGTGTAAAAGGAAATATCAATTCCGCACTCTTTGAAGGTTTGAAGCCAAACGTCATTTTTATAGTATTCGCTCCATGCATCATAAATACAGCCCTTCTGATAGGCCTTTAAAATCACCTGATTTAAACGTCTGTCTCCTCTTGCAAAAATACCCTCCAGCACGCTGACATCCGCCTCGTGCCAGTTATATTTAATGCTCTTTTGGTTCAGCTGGCTTGCGATGGCCGTCCGGGTCAGATATGCCTTCTCGAGAAATTCCTCCTTGGTGCACTGGGGAGCCCATTGAAAAGGGGTAAAGGGCTTGGGAATAAAGAAGGAGGTGCTGGCAACGATCTGAACTCTGCCTGTCCGCTTCTCTTTTGGAACGGTTTCATAAAATTCCGCAGCAATCTTATTACACAGCTCGGCAATTCCCCGGATGTCCTCCTCGGTTTCCATAGGAAGTCCCAGCATAAAGTAAAGCTTTACTCTGCTCCAGCCGCCCTCAAAGGCAAGGTGCGCACCGCTTAGAATGATTTCTTCCGTTAATCCTTTGTTAATTACGTTGCGAAGCCGCTGGCTTCCTGCTTCCGGTGCAAAGGTCAGACTGCTCTTTTTCACATCTTGTACCTTGTTCATCACATCCAGTGAAAAGGCATCTATACGAAGTGAGGGCAGGGAAATATTAATTTTCTTTTCTCCACATTTGGCAATTAAAAAATCTAAAAGCTCCGGAAGTCCGGAATAATCGCTGGAGCTTAAGGAACTTAAAGAAATTTCTTCGTGTCCTGTATTTTCCAGCATTTTGACAGCATAGTCCTTAAGCATTTCAAGGCTCCGCTCACGAACAGGCCGGTATAGCTGGCCTGCCTGACAAAAGCGGCAGCCACGGATACAGCCTCTTTGAATTTCCAAAACCACACGGTCCTGTGTTACCTTGATAAAGGGAACAATGGGTTTTTCGGGATAATAGGTATGAGAAACATCTGTCACCATCTCTTTTATAATAGTCATTGGAAGATCATCTATAAGAGGAATCCGCTCCTTAATGGTTCCATCCTCCTTATAGGCCACCTCGTAAAGGGAAGGTACATACATTCCCGGAATATAAGCAGCACGTTTTAAAAATTCCTTTCTGTCCAGCTTTTGTGCTCTGCATTCTTTATACAGATCCAAAAGCTCCCGATATCTGGTTTCTGCTTCACCGATATAAAACAAATCAAAGAAATCGCAGATAGGCTCCGGATTATAAGTGCAGGGGCCGCCGCCAATTACAATGGGATCATCATCCGTCCGTTCCTTTGCCAAAAGCGGAATGCTGGAAAGATCAAGAACCTGAAGGATATTAGTATAGCACATCTCATACTGGATAGTTATTCCCAGAAAATCAAAGTTACGGATAGGATCCTGAGACTCTAAGGCAAATAAAGGAATATTTTCCTTTCGCATAATCTGATCCAAATCCACCCATGGAGAATAAACTCTTTCACACCATACATCCTCAAACTGGTTCAGCATATCATAGATGATCTGTATGCCAAGATGTGACATGCCGATTTCGTATACATCGGGAAAACACATGGCAAAACGGATATCAACCTGATTCTTGTCCTTCATTACAGCATTTACTTCATTTCCGATATATCTTGCAGGTTTTTCTACCTGCATTAAAATTTCATCATTAAGAGCAAGCTTTCTCATGATATAGTACCTCAAAATTATTTCTATTTCCCCTATTATACGGGTATATAAATCCGGTTTGCAAGGGCAATTTTATGTATGCGGACAGCACTTGGCGGTTCTTGCTTTAAAAATCCAACAATCGGGGAAGCTGCTGGCTTTCGGTAATAATCTGATACAGGGTATCGCTGGTTTGATCCAAAAGGGAAACATGCTTGACATCACAGTATACGAATGCAATAAAAAGCAGCATGGCAATTGCAAAACGGATGCGGAATCCCTTTAGTATACTTTCTGAAGCGTCTGCCTTAGAGGGCTCGCTTTTGACCTGTGATAAATCCTTTACGGGATATGCAGCGGCTTCCAATCCATAAATTTCACCGTGTCTTCCGATGGGATCATCAGAATAAAGAAGATTTTCTCTGGATCTGAAAAGCTGCCTGTTATATTGGTTCTGCAGTCTTATAGTGCGGATTAACTCCAGTTTTTTGTCCGTTTTTACTTTACTCATTGGCATAACTCCTTAGGTTTGGCCACAATATTCTAGTACATAAATATGCACCGCATAAAATGATTATGCGGTGCAAAGTAATCTGTCTATGTTTTATCTTTTATCCAATTCCTCTGTAATTTCTTCCCATGTAACGCCCTTTTCCACCATCAGAACCATCATATGATACAGGAAATCGGCGATTTCATACTTGATCTCGTTTGCATTCGGGTTCTTGGCGGCAATAACAATCTCGGTTGCCTCCTCCCCAAGCTTTTTCAGGATCTTATCAATCCCCTTGTCAAAGAGATAGTTGGTATAAGAGCCCTCCTTTGGGTGAACCTTTCGATCCTTGATTATGCCAAGAACGGATTCGAAAACCATAAGGGGATTGGTCTCCTGATATTCCTTCTTCATAATTTCATTGAAAAAGCAGCTGTAGCTTCCGGTATGGCATGCAGCGCCCACCTGGGAAACCTTTGCCAAAATGGTATCATTATCACAGTCCGCAGTCATTTCCTTTACATACTGAAAATGTCCGCTTGTCTCTCCTTTAATCCATTGCTGCTGTCTGCTTCGGCTGTAATAGGTCATGCGGCCACTTTTGAGTGTATGCAGGTAGGCCTCCTCATCCATATAGGCTACCATAAGAACCTGTAAGGTTTTGTAATCCTGAACCACAACCGGCACCAGTCCGTCGGAATTTTTCGTAAGCTCATTCCACTTAATCTTCGGCTCAAAGGTTTTAACGGGTACACCGTTTCCGGAGCATAAATCCTTGATGTCATTTAGCTCCTTTACATTGGCGTTGATTGCGGGACCTGTTATGCCGGCTATGATCTGGCAGGACAATAATTCTATGATCTTATCAAGGGACACCTCCGGCAGGGTGACGATTACGGGAAGCTTTGAAACCTCCATAGCCTGCTTGATCGTTTTTTCGTTGATCAGAATAACCTCATCCACAAATTCCTCCAAAAGGGCTGCACATTCCTGAATTTCATGTGCCTCTGCAATGCAGGCAAGTATTTTTTCCCTGCCGAATTTTAAAGACACCTCTTTGGTAATTTCAATATTGCTCTTTTTGGAATAATTCAGCGCAGCTTTCATACAGCCTGCATATAGAAGCTTCTTAATGTCTTCCATCCGCCTCACGTTGCCGGCGCCGATCACAGGGATTTGTGCCCGGCTGCAGATTTCCTTGATTATGTCAAGTGCTTCCTCATGGGAAGCGTCATCCGTAGACAAATCAAACACCAAAATTTCATCAGCATTGTGCTCTCCGTAAAAGCGTGCAAGCTCGGCAGGATCTTCACTGATTACCGTGTGATCCTGAAAGCCGGCAACAGCTGCCTTGTTTTTTAGATAGATGCATGGGATAAATTTTTTGTATGTATTCATTAATGTAAATTCCTTCTCTGAAACTTCTGTTTCATTCTGTAGTCTTATCAAAATAGTTTATAAGCTTCCCTTGGTGCTTAGAACATCACTGATTCGAGGATCCTTGCTAACCGCTTCGTCCAAAGCTCTGGCAAAGGCCTTAAACATTGCTTCGATCATATGATGATTGTTGATACCGGAAAGCATTTTAATATGCAGATTCATGCCGGCACTGTAGGATATTGCATAGAAAAATTCCCGTACCAGCTCTGTATCCAGTTCCCCTACCCTTTGGGAAGTGAAATGACAGTCAAAATCAAAATAGGGCCTTCCGCACAAATCAACGGCGCACAAAGCCAGGGCATCATCCATAGGAAGAATGCAGGAGCCATAGCGTTTAATCCCGACCTTGTCGCCTAAGGCTTCACGGATTGCCGTACCGAGTACGATCCCGGCATCCTCCACACTGTGGTGTCCGTCTACATGAAGATCACCTTTAAGCTGCACGGTGAGATCAAAAAAGCCATGCTTTGCAAAGCCTTCCAGCATATGATCAAAAAAGCCGATTCCGGTTTCGATATGACTCTTTCCAGTGCCATCTAACAAAAGCTCAATGGAAATGTCTGTTTCCTTTGTTTTTCGAGTAATTGATGCGCTGCGTTCCATAATGATCAGGCCTTTCTATAAAAAATCACTTTTCGTTTTCAAATCTTACTTTAATGGAGTTGGCATGAGCAGTCAAGCCTTCTTTTTCGGCAAACAGCTCAATATCCTTGTGAACCTTACTGAGAGCATCTCTGGAATAAGATATAATACTGGTCTTCTTCATGAAATCATCTACATTTAAGGGGGAGAAAAATCTTGCGGTACCGTTGGTTGGCAAAATATGGTTCGGCCCTGCAAAATAATCGCCCAGCGGCTCAGAGGAATATTCTCCAAGGAAAATTGCTCCTGCATTTTTGATTTTGGTCATAACCTCGTAAGGGTTGGCAGTAAGGATTTCCAAGTGCTCGGAAGCAATTTCATTGGCAGCATTAACCGCCTGCTCCATGTCCTCAGCCACCAGAATATAACCGTAATTATCCAAAGACCTGGTAATGATTTCCCTGCGGGAAAGCTGGGCTGTAAAGGCATCTACCTCCTTGGAAACCTGATCGGCAAGCTGCCTGCTGGTAGTTATTAAAATAGCGCTGGCCATCTCGTCATGCTCTGCCTGAGACAGTAAATCCGCAGCCACATATCTGGGTGTTGCAGTTTCGTCCGCAAGCACAAGAATCTCGCTGGGGCCGGCAATTGAGTCAATGCTTACATAGCCGAAGCAAGCCTTTTTGGCAAGGGCTACGAAAATATTTCCGGGTCCTGTAATCTTATCCACTTTGGGAATGCTTTCCGTTCCGAAAGCCATAGCGGCTATTGCCTGGGCACCGCCTACCTTATAAATTTCATTGACGCCTGCTATGTGGGCAGCCACTAAGGTGCCGGGATTTACCTTTCCCGAAGCATCCGGCGGCGTGGTCATAATAATTCTGGAAACTCCCGCAACCCTGGCGGGAAGAACATTCATAAGAACACTGGAGGGATAGGCGGCCTTTCCACCAGGAACATAAACGCCGGATATTTCAATGGGCGTTATCTTCTGCCCTAAGATTGTTCCGTCTTCCTTGGGAATAATCCAGCTGCTATGCAGCTGCTTTTCGTGAAAAGCGGTTATGTTTGCAGCAGATTTCTTCATAACCTCCACAAAGGCAGGATCAATCTGGGCATAAGCCTCCTGAATCTCATCAGCTGTTACCCGGATGGTATCCCTGGTGATATCACATTTGTCAAACCGGCGGGTATACTCAAATATCGCTTCATCCCGCTTCTCCCGTACCTGACTGATAATTTCATTTACAGTCTGCTCATATTGGCCGTAGCTGTTAGGGCTTCTCTTCAAAAGCTTCTCTAACAGGTTATTTCTCGTTTTTTCGGTTAATTCAATAATTCGCATGTCTATATACTTCCTTCCTGACATAATGTCTTTAACTTTGTAATCAGTGATTTGATTCTTTCGGTTTCCATCTGCATGCTTACTTGATTGACAATCATTCTGGCGGATAAAGGACAAATCTCCTCCAGTACCTCCAGGCCGTTTTCTTTAAGCGTGGATCCGGTTTCTACAATATCAACGATAACATCCGACAAGCCTACGATAGGTCCAAGCTCCACGGAACCGTTCAGCTTGATAATATCTACGGTCTGATGCTTTTTGTTGTAAAAGTAGTCTCTTGCAATCAAGGGATATTTACTTGCCACACGGATTCGCTCATGATGCTGTAAAAGCTCTCTGGCAGAGGCAGGACCGCAGACGCACATACGGCATTTCCCGAAGCCTAAATCAAGAACCTCGTAGACTCTTCTGTTTTCCTCCATGATGGTATCCTTTCCCACCACGCCAATATCCGCTGCACCATATTCTACATAGGTGGGTACATCCGGTCCCTTGGATAAGAAGAATTTCAGCTTCAGTTCTTCATTGACAAAAATCAGCTTTCGGGAGCTTTTATCCTTCATTTCCTCGCAGGTAATGCCGATCTGTTCCAAAAGCTCCAGTGTTTTATTTGCAAGTCTGCCCTTGCCCAGGGCAAAGGTTAAATATCTTTCCTCGCTCATTTCTTTTCTCCATTCTCCGGAATCAATGCTACTTTAATTCCGTTTTTGCGAAGCCCTTTTGCTTCTGAAAGTTTTATTTCGTAATTATCCGGCGTGTAGCTGAGAACTTTTAAGTCATCTTCCGGCTTAAAGGTGTTCTTTTGCCGTCCCAATGCCGAGAGAAGGTCATCAATAACTACCACGAAACCGATAGCCGGCGCCTCTTTGCCGAAATATCCGAGCAGCCGGTCATATCTTCCGCCCTTTGCAATGGCATCCCCGACTCCATAGGTATATACCTTGAAAATCACTCCGGTATAATAATTATATTTGCTCAGCATTCCCAGATCAAAGGATACATATTTTTCCACGCCATAGCCGCATAATACCTGATACAGCTTTTCAAGACGTGAAAGCGCATTTAAGGAGCGTTCGTTCAGGTCAAGCTCCCTGGCCTTTGAGAGAACATCCACCGAGCCGAAGCAGTCCGATGTCTTAAGAATCATGTTTTTATAATGCTCCGGGATGCCTTTTTCGGTAAGAAGCTCCTCTGCTCCGAAAATATTTTTACCGGAGATCAGGTCCCGAAGCTCCAATTCCGTTTCCTCGGAAATTCCTGCCTGTTCACAGATGCCCTTAAAATATTCTACCTGTCCGACGCTCACCTGAAATTCTTTAAGACCAGTAAGAGAAAGCGCTTCCACTGCCATGGCAATCATTTCACCGTCGGCCTCAACGCTGCCGTCGTTCATCAGTTCGGCACCCATCTGGGTAACTTCCTTTAATTTGCCCTGCAGATTACTGGTATTGGAAAAGGTATTTCCGGCGTAACAAAAACGGATGGGAACGTCCTCATCCATAAAATATTTGGCTGCGCATCTTGCCATGGAGGGTGTAAAGTCAGGACGAAGCACCAGGGTATTTCCTTCTTTATCAAAGAATTTGTAAAGTTCCTTCGAGGGAGTGGTTCCGATCTCCCGTGAAAAAACATCAAAGAATTCAAAGGTAGGTGTTTGAATATCCTGATAGCCATACAGATTAAGCTGCTTTTGGATTAATGCCTCTATTTCAAGCTTTCTGGCATATTCCTTTCCGTAGATATCTCTAACCCCCTCCGGGGTATGCAATAGCTGGCGATTCATTATGGGCCTTAGCTCCTTTCATGTCTTATCAAAATCATAAAATATGTAAAAATCTAAAAAACACACTTTATCAATTTAAAGTGCTAATTCATTAGCGAATTAGCAAATAAAACTATTGGTAGTATACAGGATGCAGTATTTTTTGTCAAATGCTTTCTCGCTCCTCCACATCCTTACGAAAAATGTCAAGATAAGGAACAAGGATACCGTGCTTTTTGGGCAGAATATACTCCGGGTTTAGTTCCTCAAACAAAAAGCTTTTACGTCCTCCGCTTTGTGCACGATCCCAGAAAAAGCGGAACATTTCAAAGGGAAGGTAATAAAACAAATCCCGGTGGCTGAAATAAATAAGGAAAAATGCCACACCGCCCTGTTTTTCAAACTGCTCCATAAAGCGTACCTGATGCTCATGGGTATTTTGCAGTGGAAACCGGTCAACAGTACATTCCTTGGCATCAAAGCATACCGGAATACCCTGAACCGCTCCAATATAATCTACCGTGCTCTTCTGTTCAAAGTATGCAAGAGTGATATGACGGGTAGCCTTGTCGATATTGACAGGTATTATGGGGGTGGGGATCTTTTGGATCAGCGCCAGCCCGTTCTCCTGATATTTTTCATTGGTTCGATTGATTAGATCCTCCAAGGTAGAGCCTCTAAGACCTCTGGAGTTCCATGTTGCCATCTTCTTATCCTGCCTTTTCGCTAAAAGTCGTCTTTTTTACAATGAATTAAGCAGCCATTATTCCTGGTTCAGAAGCCTTTGAAACTTGGCAGGAACAGGGGCTTTAATCACCCTGCCGTCTAAAGCTTGAAAGGGCTCTTTCATTTGTCCGAATTCCAGTCTGCATGCATACAGCATCTGACTGCTTATTTGATACTTTCTTTTATAAAAGTCATTCCATGTCCGGTCTCCATATTTGTAGTCCCCCAATAACGGGTGGGAAATACTTGCCATATGAGCGCGGATCTGATGTGATTTTCCTGTAATCAATTCTACTTCCACTAAAGTTCTGTCATTAAAA
>JAUNGK010000003.1:0-4203 GCA_030524555.1 Bacillota bacterium
GTTGAGGGTGAAAATCCGACTATTGGGATTTTGCTTTGCAAACAAAGTGACGAGGCTCTTGTAGATTTGACACTTCCGGAAGATGCTAACATTTATGCAAAAGAATATAAGTTGTATTTGCCGGATAAAAAATTGTTACAGAAAAAGCTGAAGGAATGGCTGGATGAAGAACAGAAGTAAGCGTGTTTAAGGAAGGTGTGTATGGGGAAAGGACTTGCAGTCAGGCTAAAGGATAAAGAGTTGTTGATATTCAGCGTCATGACCATGGTGGTTTTGCTGCTTGCGGCTGTTATTATGGGAACCCCGGCAGAGCTGCTGCAAGGGATGGCGACCATTATTCTGTCAAGGGATGCGCTGATCACGGATTATTTCGAGCTTGTAGGCTATGGAGCAGCTTTTCTGAATGCAGGGCTGGTTCTGGGAATTGGAATTTTGCTGATCCGTATGCAAAAAATTCCCTTTACGGGCCTTACGATGGCCGTGCTGTTTATTAATGCAGGCTTTGCATTATTTGGTAAAAATCCGGTGAATGTACTTCCTATGATCCTTGGAACATGGCTGTATGCCAGGCTTCACCATTCGGGAATGAACCGATATATTTATACGGCGCTGTTCGGTTCCTGTCTGGCGCCGATGGTGACGGAAATGGTGTATCTTCTTCCTTTTTCCTTTGGAATTAATCTGCTGTGTGCTGTTGGAGTCGGTGTTTTGGTGGGATTCGTGCTGCCGCCCCTTTCTATGCATACGGCCTCTATGCATATGGGCTATAACCTGTTTAATGTAGGATTTTCCGCAGGACTATTGGCCTTTGTGATGGTGTGCATTATGCAGTCCTTTGGTTTGAAAAGCAGCAGTGTGTTTATCTGGAAAGCAGAAAGGCCGGTGTGGCTGATTGCAGGGCTGTATCTTTATTTTACAGCGGCGTTCATGTATGGATTTTTTATAAACGGCGGAAAGCTAAAGCCCCTTTTTAAGCTGATGAAGCATCCCGGGCGTGCAGTAGCGGATTTCGTGTTGATGGATGGTGCGGGAACCACCTTGATGAATATGGGAATTATGGGTATCCTGTGTACCAGCTATATATTATTGATCGGAGGAGATTTATCAGGGCCTGTAGTGGGGGCCATCCTTACGGTATTTGGATTTGCTGCATTCGGTGCTCATGCAAGGAATTATCTGCCGGTGCTGGCCGGTGTTTTCCTTTCCACCTTTTTAAACCACATGCAGCCCACGACGCCGGGTATCCAGATGGGTGCCATTTTTGCGGCAGGCCTGTCACCCATAGCGGGACAGTTTGGTATTCTGGCAGGGGTACTGGCAGGCATGCTTCACAGTGTGGTAGTGGTGTGTACTTCCTCATTGTATGGAGGTCTTAACCTGTATAACAATGGCTTTAGTACAGGGCTTGTGGCCATTGTTTTGGTGCCTGTGCTGGAAAGCTTCATAAAGGGCTTTAAGATACGGCACGGGAGAGAACCGAAAACAAGGAAACTGGATGCAGATACGTAAAACAATCAGGGCAAGTAAGGGAACAGGAGATTGAAACATGACACATGAGGAGAAAAAGACGGCAAAGATCGTGGAGGAGCTGACCATGTTTTTCTTTGCGCTGGGAGCTTGCAGGATTACTTCTAAAATTGAAAAAGAGGATCAGCAGGTTAAGATTATTTTTGAAGCCGATTATGATCCGGTATATGCAGATAAGCTGGAGCATTTGGATCAATATTTAAACGGTCAGAAGAATGACGGCATGGAGGATATCTACTGGGAGCTGGCAGGAAGCGGTGATCCGGGGGAGACCAGCCAGCTTCTGTTAATCGGAATGATGATCGATAAGGCAGAAATCACAATAGAAAAGGAATATGTGAGACTGGAGCTGTACAAGGATCTTTTGCAGTAAGCGCCGATTTGGGAAAATAATGAGGCTGTCTATGGAATTGATTTCCATAGGCGGCCTTTTGTATATAATGTTACTGCTGCGCTATGGGGCATTTCCTATATATAGTCCCGTATATGGTATTTAAAATCCGGCCATAATGTGCAATAGTCAAATATAGGTATAAGGTAGGAAATATGTAATCTCGTAAAATTTATTCATGACATTATCAAAAGATAATTCGTGAGGAATTGACAGATGAGTGATCATTATGAAGATTTTTTAAAGAGATTGATTCAGTATAGAACAAAGCTGAATATGACACAGGAGCGGACAAGTCAGGCTCTGGGCATTACCCAGAGCCAGCTTAGCAAGCAGGAGCTTGGGAAGACAATTGTACCCTACAAATCGCTGGTGATTTTATTGCAGATGGGGTGGGATGTGGATTATCTTCTTACGGGAAAGCATTCCCTGCGCAGGCCCTCCGAGCTCACGGCGATGTTAAACAGGGCGGAGCAGAGCTATCGAAAGCCCATGCTTAGGTTTATTACATGGGCGCTGGCAGCAGGAATTGAGAAGTCGCTTCCTGAGTTTGGCATGGAGGTCAAATGCGAGCTTTGCATTTTGAAGATGCGGGGAGAGGGCGGAACAAATGAATCTATCATGTATGAGATAAGACAGGTTACGGGAGATGCGCAGCTGGCCATGGCAGAAAAGCTGGGAGTCAATATTAAAAAGTACCGTGCACTTGAAAAGGTTCAGATTAATCCTGATGCCGAGCTTTTGCTTGGAATTTATGAGGCAACAGGATGCAAGCCAAGCTTATTTTTGACAACGGATGAAATTGAAAACGTGATCATTGATGATTTGTGGAGCCAGATTAAACCGGAGAAGCAGAAGGAAATATTGTCCATTATGCTGCAGGTAGATGGATTTTTGAGGGATTAGACAAATGAGGAAAAGGTCAATATTAATAATTGAAGACAATCAGGATCAGCGGGGTATGCTTGTAAAGCTGGTGGGGCAGGTAGACGGCAGCGCCCGAATACATACTGCCGGAGATGTGGCAACGGCTTATAAAATATTGATGGAGAATACAATAGATGTATTTCTTGTAGATATTATTTTGGATTTGGGAAAAAAGGGGGACATTTCGGGCATCAAATTGGTTGATCAAATCAGAAAAATTCCAAAATACATGTTTACCCCTGTGCTGTTTATTACCTCGCTTGAGGACGCTACCGGATATGCTTACCAAAAATTAAACTGCCTCGGATATGTGGAGAAGCCTTTTTCACCGGATCAAGTTAAACAGCTAGTGGAAAAGGCATTATATTTTTCTACACAGCGGGATCAGGATGCCACGTATTGCTTCCGCAAAAAAGGAATTTTGTTTCCGGTTAAGATAAGTAATATCTTATATATGGAGAGCAATAGACACGTGGTTAATATATACACGCAGGAAGGCGGTGTTCTTTCGGTGAATAATAAGACGCTGAAGGAAATTGAAGAAGAGATGGATGCAGATTGTATGATGATGTGCAGCAGGAATACCGTTATCAACAAGGATTTTATAGAAAATATAGATGTTTTGAACAGATTTATAACACTGAAGGACAGCGATAAAAAGATCGAAATCGGAAAGACTTTTAAGAAGAAAGTACTTGCGGAGTATAAAGTATGATCATAACCAATATTTGTCTGTTGCTGGAAGCAATATCCATTGTAGTGTGCTTACATCATTTATATGGTGAAAAATTTAAACTTGATATTGAGACGGTGAGTTTTCTGTCAATTGATATGATACTAATGACGGTAATTAATTATTATGGACTGCCGAAAACCTATACCATGATTATTTATCCGATCTTAGCGCTGTATTGCGGGGCAAGGTTTGGGTTCCGGTTGAAATCGATGGTTGTGAATTTGGTGCTGTGCGTGGCTTTAGTTGGTGGTATACAGTTAATGATTTCATTCTCAATTTATCACATATGTCATATATACGAGGTTTCAGGTTGGGGATTGGTGATAGTGAATTGTATAGCACTTGCAATTGTGTTAATGATATTACCATTTTGCAGAATAGAAAAATTGTCAAAGTTTTTACAACATAAGGAGAAATTCTCTTATATAGTTATTGGCATATGTGTTGTAATGATTTTATTTTGCATGCTTAGTTATAAAAATTTTAGGTTTCTTGATATTAATCAGGCAGTAATGTTATTTATTTGTGTTGTATTAATCGTGATTATGGTAGGACAAGTAAGTAAATATAAAATTAAAGCAAAGGAAATTGAAACAGAATTAAAGATGAACAAGCTGTATTC
>JAUNGK010000003.1:4213-66597 GCA_030524555.1 Bacillota bacterium
TATTCGGATTCTTTTCGAGGATTAATTGATCATATCCGATTAAGGCAGCATGAGTTTGATAATCATATTAATACTATATACAGTCAGCATTATATACATAAAAATTACGAGGATTTGATAACAGCACAGAAAAGCTATTGCGATGTAATTATGAAGGAAAATCGTTTTAACAAGTTATTATCAGGCGGAAATCCCATTATCATAGGCTTTCTGTATGGAAAATTTGTGGAGATAGAAAAGCTGGGCGTTGAAGTGAGCTATAAGGTAGTTGGTGTGGAGGATGAGCTGGATGTGCCGGTACATAAGATTGTAGAGATATTGGGCGATTTGATAAACAATGGAGTGGAGGCCCTCTTGGCGGACAAGGAGAGAAATAAACTTTATGTTTCAGTGATAGGCGCAAACGGTCTTTACATAGAGGTGAGAAACGAAAGCGCTCATATCAGCTATGAGGAGTTTGACAACTTCTTTGCAAAGGACTATAGCCAAAAGGGTGAGAACAGAGGGCTGGGTTTATATAATGTGAAGCAGATCTGTGATGAATATCATATGGAGATCAGCTGTGATAATAAAGAGGTGGATGGCCTTAACTGGTTGTACTTTGCCATACGCAAAGAAAAAGAAACCATTTAAGCTTAGTAAATGGTTTCTTAAGGAAATTATTCCTCTGTGGGATATTCGTATTCTCCAAAAAAGATGATGCTTGCAATATCAAAAGTCATCCAAGCACCCAATGCCATGCAAGCAGCTAACAGAGGCTTACTCCACCTGATAAATTTTTCTTTCATAATAATGTACTCCTTTCAGCTTTTTTAATCTGGCAGCGATAAGCTGCGCTGTGTGTAATATAATCACCCAAAAGCCGGTGGTAATGTATAAGCTTTCAGGAACTATATACGTGATAATAAGGTAAAAGAAAATAACAATAAATGCCTGCAGCCGTACCTTGCTTTGAGTTTCCCCGGATAAGGGGCGGTGCACCTCTGATGTAACCGGCCCGATGTAATAGTTAGCCAGGATGCACAGAAAGAGAAGCATCATCTGTATGGGCTTCTCTACCGGTATCCTTGGCAGGATGGACAGGGCGAGTATCATATAAGATAAGGAAACTATAAAGCAGAAAAGAAATTTGCGGCAGTGAAGCCCTCCGGTGGCGGAACGGAGCAGCATCATGATAATTACAGCAAATAAATACACACCCAGCTTTTGATGAAAAATGATTCCCATAATAAGAAGCTTGCTGAATTCGGAAGAAAAGGTTTTCCATACATAATTAAGCTGTTTAATTTGAAATTCACTAAATCCGTAGCCTGTCTTTAACAATTCGTGCATATTTTTCCCTCCTGGTTAATTGTGTTCATTTTAAATTGAATTTTTGTTCTGTATAAAAAAAGCTACTGAACAGCATTTTTTTTGCACTGAAAGGTTAAAAAATGTCAAAAAATAATGGTTTTGCTTCGTTCAGTATGAATTTCACTCATTTTGGTCAAAAAATGAAGAAAAAAGAAAATACGTGGTACAATACAAATGAAACCAGATGCAGACGATATAAAATTATTGTGTGCACCATAACAAAAACCAAAATATCAAAATGGAGGGAAAAAATGCATAATAGAGGAAAAAGTATTTCATATCCTGATATTGGACTTAGGATCCGGACGCTGCGTGAAGCAAACAGCTACACCAGAGATGCCTTTGCAGAGAAAATTGATATCTCAACAAAATTTTTGTATGAGATAGAGCTGGGCAAGAAGGGATTTTCCGTGGAAATCCTGTATAAGATTTCCAAAGCATTGTCAACCAGCTGTGATTATCTGTTAATGGGAAGCGAAAGCAGCAAGATATCTGCAAAAACAATAGATGTTCTTGAATGCTTTGATGCTGAGCAGTTATCCCGTGTGCAGAGTCTTCTGAAACTGGTTCAGGAATTATGTACATATGCCGGAAATAAAGCTAAGGAATAATTTAATCTGGTATGAATAGTTAGGTCATGAAGAGGCTGCGCTGCTATGCTTTAGTGCGCAGCCTTCTTTATGTTTAATGAAGAGATATTGACATCAGTTAAGGCATTGCAGCCCCTTAACTCACCATCCCGCCCAGCATTCCGCTTCCGGCGCAGAGGATAAGCACTGTAAAGAAATTGCCGGAAATTCCCGAAAGGCCATGGTTTACTATTAGGGAAACAATGATCAGGATTAAAAAGTATAAGCTGCCCATCAAAAGCCCCCACAGGAATTTCCGGTTCCCCTCTCGTTTTCCGGTCAGAAAGCCGGCAAGAAAGGTGACGATTATGTAAATGGCAATAATGCTGACAGATACAATCTTCTCACTAAGACCGAAGCGGTACAGCAAAAGAGCAAGAAGGAGAAGAAAGGCGGTAGTGAGGAGATAGGAAAGAAGCAGACATTTCAGTATGAAAGTAAGTCGTGAGCTTAAATCAATCTTATTGGGCATGGTGACCTCCAGTCATTTTAGAAAGACTTTTCAAATTCTTTATATATTTATCATATGACCGAACTTGACAGAGAATGCCCAATATTGTAATATTTCCATAAGCTGCCTGTAAAGACAGCAATTTTTAGAATAAGGAGTGATTTGAATTTGGATACCGATGGTGTCATACAACTGTTTTCCCTATTAATATTGGTAGCGCTTTCTGCGTTCTTTTCATCAGCAGAAACCTCGCTTACCACAGTAAACCGGGTGCGGCTTAAGGCACTGGCCGATGAAGGAAACAGAAAAGCGGAAACAGCGCTTAAGGTACTTGATAAGTACGGAAAGATGCTTAGTGCAATTTTAATTGGAAATAACATTGTAAATCTTTCTGCGTCGGCGCTGGCCACTACTTTGGCGATTAAGATACATTTGGCAGTAGGAATTGCCACAGGTATTTTAACGGTGGTGATTTTATTATTCGGAGAAATTCTGCCGAAGAATGTAGCAATGGGGTATTCTGAAAAGCTGGCGCTTGGCTATGCTTCCCTGATTGCCGGATTAATGAAGATACTTACGCCGGTTATTATCATTGTTGATAAACTGGCTAGTGGAATTATGAAGCTGCTACATATTGATGCCAACAGAAAAGTTGCCATGACGGAAACGGAGCTTAGGACCTATGTAGAGGTAAGCCATGAGGACGGAGTCATTGAGTCGGAAGAGCGTGAGATGATCTACAATGTGTTCGACTTTGGCGATGCGGTTGCCAAGGATGTAATGATCCCGCGAATTGATATGGCTTCGGTGGATGAGAATGCGTCCTATGATGAGGTTATGGAGCTGTTTAAGGAATGCATGTACACCAGAATTCCGGTTTACCGGGATGATAAGGATAATGTGATCGGTTTGATCAACATTAAGGATTTTATTTTGGTGGACAACAGGGAGCAGTTTAAAATCAGCGATATCATGCGTCAGGCTTATTATACCTATGAGTTTAAAAAGACAGCAGACCTGCTGATTGAAATGAGGGAAAAGCGTGTCAATGTATCCTTTGTGCTTAATGAGTACGGCGCAACGGTGGGTATGATTACGCTGGAGGACCTTTTGGAAGAAATCGTAGGGGAAATCCGTGATGAGTATGACGAGGATGAGGAGGAGCTGATCCAGAAAGTTGATGAGCGCATGTATTTAGTTGAAGGAAGCATGAAGCTTAGCGACATCAATGATGAACTGGGAACGGAGCTTGAATCTGAGGATTATGATTCAATCGGAGGATTAATTATAGAAAATCTGGATCGACTGCCTGAGGAGGGTGAAACCATTTCAACAGATCAGGGTATTACCCTTCAGGTTAAGGAGGTTAATCAAAACAGGATCGTTAAGGTGCTCATGACTCTGCCGGAAAAGCAGGAGCCTGAAAGCATCCAGAATGAGCAGACGCCTGAAGATCAGGAGGAGAGCAGAGAACAGCAGGCAGACGAGGAGAAGGATGAAAAGGATGCCTGAAGCAAAAATTTTGACAAAATACTTTTCCAAAGACTATATCTATGCTATAATATTTTGAAATTAAGTTATTTTGCCGGTCTGGTTTGGGCCGGAGAAGGAAATAAAGGAGATCGTGATATGAAGCGTATTAAAACATTAGCAACAAGAGACTTAAAGGAATCCATGAAAAAGGGCGGCTGCGGCGAATGCCAGACATCCTGCCAGTCAGCTTGCAAGACTTCCTGCACAGTAGGAAATCAGAGTTGCGAAAAGGTTAAATAAGCACGAAAAATAGGATACTGAAGGTAAGCAGCGGCATAGCCGCTGCTTATTATGTGTTCAGCTATAGGTACAGTGTTTCGGAAATTGGAAGGTAAGAGAACGTGATTCATCAATATAAAAACAACGGTTATAATATTGTCCTTGATGTGAACAGCGGTTCTGTTCATGTTGTAGATGACGTGGCATATGATGTAATTCCTCTCATGGAGGAGGCGTTAGAGACCGGGGCAGGTGATAAGGACTGCCGGAAGATGCTCCTTTCAAGGCTTGGTGGAAGCTATAAGCCGGAGGATATATTGGATGCATATGAACAGGTGATGGAGCTTAAGGAAGCAGGAATGCTCTATGCACCTGATATTTACGAAAATTACATTATTGATTTTAAGAAGCGTGAAACGGTGGTGAAGGCTCTTTGCCTGCATATTGCCCATGACTGCAATCTGGCATGTAAGTACTGCTTTGCGGAAGAGGGAGAATATCACGGAAGACGTGCGCTGATGAGCTTTGAGGTGGGAAGGAAGGCATTGGACTTTCTGGTTAAGAATTCCGGAAGCCGTGTGAATCTTGAGGTGGACTTTTTTGGCGGCGAGCCTTTGATGAACTGGCAGGTGGTTAAGGATCTGGTGGCATACGGAAGAAGCCTCGAGGAGCCTTATCACAAAAAGTTCCGCTTCACCCTTACCACGAATGGCATTTTGTTAAATGACGAGGTTCTTGAGTTTGTCAACAGGGAAATGGCCAATGTGGTGCTCAGTATTGACGGCAGAAAGGAAATTCATGATCTGATGAGGCCCTTTAGGGGCGGTCAGGGCAGCTATGACAGTATTGTCCCCAAATTTCAGAAGGTGGCAGAGAGCCGTGGCCAGATGAATTATTATGTGCGGGGAACCTTTACCAGAAATAATCTGGATTTTTCCAGGGATGTGCTGCATCTGGCTGATCTTGGCTTTAAGCAGATTTCTGTTGAGCCGGTGGTAGCCGCTCCGGAGGATGATTATGCTTTAAGGCAAGAGGACATTGCAGGGCTTTGTGAGGAATATGACAAGCTGGCAATTGAACTCCTTAATAGAAAAAAACAGGGAAAAGGTGTTAATTTCTTTCATTTTATGATAGACTTGGAGGGTGGACCCTGTGTGGCTAAGCGGCTTTCGGGCTGCGGCTCGGGAACGGAGTATCTGGCAGTTACACCTTGGGGAGACCTTTATCCCTGCCATCAATTTGTAGGCAAAGAGGAATTTTTGATGGGAAATGTGGACGAGGGAATTACCAGAACCGATATCAGGGATGAGTTTAAGACCTGCAATGTTTATGCGAAGGATAAGTGTAAAAGCTGTTTCGCAAAATTTTACTGCAGTGGCGGCTGTGCTGCTAACTCTTACAATTTTAAGGGACAGATTAATGATGTCTATGATCTGGGATGTGAATTACAGAGAAAGCGCATGGAGTGTGCAATTATGATAAAGGCGGCACTTGCCGATCTGGAAGGAGAAGAAAGCAATGAAGAAAAGTAGAGCAATTATAACGCTGCTGGTACTGGTACTGCTTCTTGGCTGCTTTGGCTATACAGCAGCTGTAGGACTTGGTTCTGATGGCTCCGGTTCGGCGGCAAGTATCAATCTGGGACTTGACCTTGAAGGTGGTGTGAGTATTACCTACAAGGCGGTAGGAGACGAGGCTCCCAGTAAGGAGGATATGGCGGATACCATTTACAAGCTGCAGAAGCGTGTAGAGGGATATAGCACAGAGGCAGTTGTTTATCAGGAGGGTGATGACCGTATCAATATCGAGATCCCCGGTGTGTCGGATGCCAATGCAATTTTGGAGGAGCTTGGAAAGCCCGGTTCCCTGTATTTTATTAAGCAGACGGCAGAGGACGGAACGCAAAACTATGATCCTTATAGCAGAACCATGTATAAGAGCATCGAAGCCCTGGAAGAGGAGGGCTCTATCGTGCTGGTGGGTACTGATGTGAAGAACGCTCAGGCGCGTTCCTACCAGGATTCCATGCAGAATGCCCAGATATGTGTGGAGCTTACTTTGACTGATGAGGGAGCAGTGAAGTTCGCAGATGCTACCAGTGAGGCTTACAGCAAGGGTGAGACCATTGCTATTTATTATGACAATGCGATTGTAAGCGCTCCCAGTGTAAATTCGGTTATTACAGATGGTATGGCGCAGATTACAGGCGGATTTGACATGGAGGAAGCGGAGCAGTTGGCATCCACCATTCGTATCGGAGGACTTAAGATCCAGTTAGAGGAGCTGCATTCCAAGATTGTAGGAGCCCAGCTTGGTGAGGAAGCCATTTCCACCAGTATCAAAGCTGCTCTGGTAGGCTTTATTATCATTGTTGTATTTATGATTGGCGTATATTATGTTTCAGGTGTGGCAGCAAGTCTTGCTCTTGGATTATATGTAGAGCTGATGATCATTCTGCTTGATGCCTTTGACATTACCCTTACCCTTCCGGGTATTGCAGGTATTATTCTTTCCATCGGTATGGCGGTGGATGCAAACGTAATTATTTTTGCACGTATCAGAGAGGAGCTTGCAAAGGGCAAGACCGTGAAATCTGCTATTGATACCGGATACAAGAAGGCATCCTCCGCAATCATTGACGGTAATGTGACTACGTTGATTGCGGCCATCGTTCTTGGCGTGAAGGGCTCCGGTACAATCAAGGGATTTGCGGCAACGCTTGCTCTTGGTATTATTCTTTCCATGTTTACTGCAATGATCGTGACCAGATTGATTATGAAAGCTTTTTATGCAATCGGTCTTCAGAATGTCAAGCTATACGGTGTGGCAAAGGAGAAAAAGGCAGTCAACTTCACCTCGAAGAAGGCAGTATTTTTCGGTATCTCTATTGCAGCTATTTTGGCAGGCTTTGTGTTTATGGGAATTAATAAGGCTAAGACCGGCAATTCGCTGAATTACAGTCTGGAGTTCGTAGGCGGTACCTCAACCAACGTAACCTTTAATGAGGATATGACCTTATCTTCAATTGATACACAGGTTGTTCCGCTGATTGAGAATATTACCGGAGACGGAAATGTTCAGACCCAGAAGATTGAAGGAACAAACGAGGTTATTTTCAAAACACGTTCACTTAACATTGATGAGCGCGAGACCTTTAAGAGCACTATGGTAGAGCAGTTTGGTGTGGATGCGGAGAAGATCACCACGGAAACCATCAGCTCTACGGTCAGCAGTGAGATGAAATCCGATGCTGTTTGGGCGGTTGTGATTGCGGCCTTCTGCATGCTGATTTATATCTGGTTCCGGTTTAAGGATATCCGCTTTGGAGCAAGCTCAGTTATTGCATTAATTCATGACGTGTTGGTGGTTCTTGCGTTTTATGCCATTGTGAGAGTATCTGTCGGAACTACCTTTATCGCATGTATGCTGACCATTGTAGGTTACTCTATTAATGCAACGATTGTAATTTTTGACCGTATTCGTGAAAATAAGGCAAATATGAGCAAAAAGGAAGCGTTGGAGGATATGGTAAACGAAAGTATTACCCAGACGCTTTCCAGAAGTATCTTTACTTCCTTAACTACCTTTGTTATGGTTGCTGCTTTGTATGTATTTGGTGTATCCTCTGTGAAGGAGTTTGCGCTTCCTCTGATGGCAGGTATCCTCTGCGGTACCTACTCCTCCGTATGTATCACCGGTTCTTTGTGGTTGGTACTGCGTAAGGTTTTCCCTCAGAAGGCAGCATAAGCTGATACGGATAATAGAACCGAGCTGATCGGCAATATGAAAAGCGTTCTGAGATTTCAGAACGCTTTTCATATTAGGAAAGAGGTATTTATGGCAAAATGGATGGTAGCTGCCAAAAGGGCGGATTTTGAGCAGATTGCGGAAAAATATCATATTACGCCGGTACTGGCCAGGCTTCTTCGAAACAGAGAACTGACAGAGGATGAGGAGATACGAAATTTCCTCTTCGGAACCATGGAGGATATGCATGATCCGCTTTTGATGAAGGATATGGAGAAGGCGGCGGCAATACTTAAGGAAAAGATTAAGAACAATAAGCCCATTAGAATTATCGGAGACTATGATGTGGACGGAATTTGTTCCTCTTATATCCTGCTTAAGGGGCTTAGGAGCCTTAAAGGAAATGTGGATGTGGTCATACCTCACAGAATGAAGGATGGATATGGGCTGAATGATAAGCTGATTGAGGATGCCTTTCGGGACGGAATCGATACCATTTTAACCTGTGACAATGGCATTGCTGCGGCTGATCAGATAAGGCTGGCCAGGGAAAAGGGTATGACGGTGGTGGTTACGGATCACCATGAGGTTCCCTACGAGGAGAAGGAGGGGGAGCGTACTTATATTCTGCCCCCGGCGGATGCGGTGGTGGACCCGAAGCAGCCGGGCTGTACATACCCTTTTAAGCAGATTTGTGGAGCAGTGGTTGCGGGAAAGCTGATACAGGTACTGACCGGAAAGGTCGGGGAAGAGATGATTTCCTTTGAGGCTCTTGCTACCATATGTGATGTGATGGAACTGCGGGATGAAAACAGAATCCTGGTTAAGGAGGGGCTTCGTCTGATGCCTGAAACCTCCAATTTGGGACTTAAAGCGCTTTTGATGGTAAACGGAATCGAAAAAAAGGCGCTGACGCCATATCATGTGGGATATATCATAGGCCCCTGTATGAATGCGTCGGGGCGTCTGGATACGGCAAGGAGAGTGCTTGAATTGTTTGACTGCGATGACTTTAAGGAAGCGGTGACTATTGCAGGGGATTTAAAAAGCTTAAATGACAGCCGGAAGCTTATGACAGAGCAGGGAGTGAAGGAAGCAGTCAGGCAGGTGGAGGAGGCCGGCATGGAAAGGGACAAGGTGCTGGTTATATATCTGCCGGAGTGTCATGAGAGCTTAGCCGGGATTATTGCCGGGAGAATTAAAGAGAAATATCATAAGCCTGTTTTTGTGCTGACTAAGGGTGAGGAGGGAATAAAGGGAAGCGGAAGATCCATAGAAAGCTATTCCATGTATGAGGAAATGTCAGCCTGCAAGGAGCTTTTCACCAAATACGGCGGACATAAGATGGCAGCAGGCTTATCTCTTCCTGATGAGGCTTCCATAGAACAGCTTCGAACCAGACTAAATGAAAGCTGCAGCCTGACAGATGAAGATTTTGAGCAGGTGTTACATATTGATGTTGCGATGCCTTTAGCTTATGCGGACAGAAGCTTTGTGAAGGAGCTGGCTTTTTTGGAGCCCTTTGGGGTGGGAAATCCCCGCCCGGTATTTGCAAGGAAGGATATCAGCCTTCTTTCCGGGCGCAGATTGGGAAAGAACCACAATGTGGGAAAATATCGTATTTCGGAGGCAGGTGCGGTATATGAGATGATTTATTTCGGAGATCAGGAGCGGTTTGATGAGTTCCTAAAGGAGAGGTATGGAGCAGCTGCAGTGAAAATGCTGTATGAGAAGGGGCTTGGGGACGGGGATATGATGATCAGCATGGCGTATTATCCCGATATTAATTATTTCGCCGGAAGGGAAAGTGTGCAGATAGTCATGCAGGATTACTGCTGATATTTTATGTAATAGGAAAGTGTACGAACAGTGTTTGGCAACGCGAAAGCCCCCGGGGGATACCGGAGGCTTTCACATTCTTATGAGGGGGGAGATAGTGAGTTGTTCAACTATCTTGGTTATTATAATAAAGGGTAAATGTGTATAAATTGTGTCTGATTTATGATAAAAATCTAAAATCCTCTTAATAAAAAATTAAGTACATCATAAAAAAATCGAAACATAATATATACTATGGTTTGGCCTTGTTTGGCACTTCCATAAAGATTGAAAAAACAGGATATTCGTGATATCTTATTATAAGGAAAATCTTAGTATGTTTAGAAATGAGGAAAGCGGCATTGAAATGTGAAGAATTACTACAGGGCATTACTTATGAATGTATAAAGGGAACTACAGATAAAGAAATCAGTCAGGTGGTGTACGATTCCAGAAAGCTTACCAGGGACTGCCTGTTCATCTGCATCTGCGGCTATAATGTTGACGGACATGATTTTGCAGCCGAAGCTGCGGCAAAGGGAGCGGCAGTGCTGGTCGTGCAGAAGGAGGTAGAGCTGCCAAAGGACAGTGATGTTACGGTGATTCGGGTAGAGGATACCCGCTATGCCATGGCCTTTATTTCCGCTGCATGGTTCGGACATCCGGCGGACCGCTTAAAGGTAATAGGAATTACAGGAACCAAGGGAAAGACTACTACCACCTATCTGATCAAATCCATATTGGAAAAGGCAGGCTATAAGGTAGGCCTGGTTGGAACCATAGAGACGATTATAGGCGATAAGCATATTCCCGCATCCAATACCACACCGGAATCCTACCTGCTCCAGCAGTATTTTAAGGAGATGGAGGATGCAGGCTGCGAGGTCGTGGTCATGGAAGTGGCGTCCCAGGGATTAAAGCTTCACAGAACCCAGGGCTTTACCTTTGAAATCGGTATCTTTACCAACTTGGAGCCGGATCACATCGGACCTACGGAGCATGCGGACTTTGAGGAGTATCAGGAATGCAAGGGCAGGCTGTTTAAGCAGTGCCGGTTAGGGATTGTGAACAAGGATGACGTTCATATGGAGGCAGTGTTAAAGGGGCATACCTGTGCGCTTGAGACCTACGGATTTGATCCGTCAGCGGATCTTTATGCAAAGGATTTAAAGCTGGTTAAAAAGCCCGGTGAGCTGGGAATAGATTTTACTGTAGGCGGTAAAATGAACTTTGACGTGGAGGTTCCCACCCCCGGCAGATTCAGCGTTTACAATGCGCTGACGGCGGTTGCGGTGTGCAGGCATTTTCGTGTGGAGATACCCCAGATACAGACGGCGCTTTTAGGTGCCCATGTAAAGGGAAGGATTGAGATGGTACCGGTTTCGGATCAGTTTACGCTGCTGATTGATTATGCCCACAATGCCATGAGCCTGAAAAGCTTATTGACTACCCTGCGGGAATATGAGCCAAACAGACTGGTGTGTGTATTTGGCTGCGGAGGAAACCGTTCTAAAATCAGACGTTATGAAATGGGAGAGGTCAGCGGAAGCTATGCGGATCTGACCATTATTACATCCGATAACCCCCGGTTTGAGGAGCCTCTTGACATCATAGAGGACATTAAGACCGGTATTGGTAAGACAGAAGGAAAATATATTGAAATTTGTGACCGCAAGGAGGCCATTGCCTATGCAATTGATCACGGACAGCCCGGAGATATTATTGTGCTGGCAGGCAAGGGGCATGAGGACTATCAGGAGATCAAAGGGGTAAAATACCCTATGGATGAGAGAGTTCTGATTGCGGAGATACTGAAGGAAAGACGAAAGACTTTATGACAAAAGGCAGATATGCAAATATCATAATTGACATTTCCCATGAAAAGGTGGACCGCACCTTTCAGTACAGGATACCGGATGAGCTTATGGATATTTTGGAGCCGGGAATGTGCGTGCAGGTGCCCTTCGGTGCAGGAAACCATTTAAGGCAGGGCTATGTGATGGAAATCACAGACAAAGCCCAGTTCCCGGAGGAAAAGCAAAAGCCGGTGGCAGGGATTGTTAAGGACAGCGTTTCCGTGGAGGCGGATGCCATTCGCCTTGCGGCGTGGATGAGAAAAGCTTATGGTTCTACCATGATTGCTGCCTTAAAAACGGTGCTTCCTGTTAAGCAGGCCATGAAGCCTAAGGAACAAAAGAAGATTTTAAGGCGCATGACAGGAGAGGAGACCAGGGCAATATTGGGAGAAGCCATCAGAAAGCATCAGGCTGCCAGGGTAAGAGTGCTTGAGGAGCTGTGCCATGAGCCGGTTCTTCCTTATGAACTGGTAACGGGAAAGCTGAATGTTTCGGCAGCTACCTTAAGAAGTCTGATGACGCAGGGCGTGATTTCCATTGAAAGTGAGAGCTATTACAGAAATCCCGTGAAGATAGAGACTGCAAGGGAAGCAGGAAGAGAGCTTTCCGACGAACAGGAAGCTGTAAGGAGTAAGGTTCTTTCCGATTACGATAAAGGAATCAGAAAAACCTATTTGATACATGGAATTACGGGAAGCGGCAAAACAGAGGTCTATTTATCCCTGATTGAGGGAATGATAAAGAGAGGAAAGCAGTGTATTGTGCTGATCCCCGAAATAGCGCTTACTTATCAGACGCTGCTTCGCTTTTACAAGCGGTTTGGTGACCGGGTATCGGTGATGAATTCCACTCTGTCGGCAGGGGAGCGGTTTGATCAGTGTGAGCGTGCCAGAAAGGGCGAGCTGGATGTGATTATCGGTCCGCGTTCCGCCTTATTTGTTCCCTTTCCCGATTTGGGTATGATTGTGATTGACGAGGAGCATGAGCCGAGCTACAAAAGTGAAACCATGCCAAGATATCATGCAAGAGAAACTGCACAATGTCTGGCTGGAATTAAAAATGCAAGTCTGGTTCTGGGCTCCGCTACACCTTCCATGGAGGCTTATTACAGGGCTAAGGAAGGAAAATATGAGTTATTTACCTTAAGCAGGCGGCTGACCGGAGGAAATCTGGCGCCGGTGAGTATTATTGACTTGCGTAAGGAGCTTCGGGAGGGAAACCGTTCTATTTTCAGCAGAAGGCTTCAGGAGCTGATGACAGACCGCTTAGAGCGCAAGGAGCAGATCATACTCTTTTTAAACAGGCGTGGATATGCGGGATTTATATCCTGCCGTTCCTGCGGATATGTGATGAAATGTCCCCACTGTGACGTGTCCTTGTCCCAGCATATGGGCGGGAAGCTGTTATGCCATTATTGCGGCTATGAGGCTCCTTCGGTAAACAAATGTCCCTCCTGCGGATCGCCCTATATCTTAGGCTTTAAGGCGGGAACCCAGCAGATTGAGCAGCAGCTTTTAAAGCGCTTTCCCGGTATCAGGGTGCTTCGGATGGATGCGGACACCACCAGACCAAAAGGGAGCTATGAAAAGATTTTGACAGCCTTTTCGGAGGGAGAGGCAGATGTGCTCCTTGGAACTCAGATGATTGTTAAGGGGCATGACTTTCCCAATGTAACACTGGTGGGAGTGCTGGCGGCGGACCTGTCCTTAAATGACAGTGATTACCGTGCCGGAGAGAGAACCTTTCAGCTGCTTGTGCAGGCAGCCGGAAGAGCGGGACGGGGGATGAAGCCGGGAGAGGCGCTAATACAGACCTACAGGCCGGAGCATTACAGCATCCTTCGTGCAGCAGAGCAGAATTATGAAGCATTTTATGAGGAAGAAATTTTATATAGGGAGCTGGGGGCCTATCCGCCTGCGGCTCATATGATGGCAGTTTTAATCACCTCCGGCAGCAGGGAACGGGGAGAGAAGCTGTCAGAAAATATCGCACAGCTTGCAGAGCAGGCGGCGCAGGAGGCATCCGGCAGCAGGGAAAAGGTCAGGATAATCGGACCGGCGAAGGCTTCTATAGGAAAGATTAACGATATTTACCGATTTGTGGTATACTGTAAATCATGCAGCTATGACAGCCTGATAAGGATCAGGGAGTCTATAGAACAATTTATTTCCACGACAGAGTTAAAGGGGGAGGTCGTACAGTTTGATTTTGACCCCATGGACAGTTATTAGAACGAATAGAAAAGGAAGGAAAGAAAATGGCAATCAGGAACATAAGAGAAATCGGTGATCCGGTTTTAAACAAAAAATGTAAAGAGGTTACAGAGGTAAGTGAGCGCACGCTTGAGTTGATTGATGATATGTTTGATACCATGTATGAGGCGGACGGCGTAGGGCTTGCAGCTCCCCAGGTAGGTATTTTAAAAAGAATTGTAACCATTGATGTGACGGGAGAGGATCCCATTCTTTTAATCAATCCTGTGATCCTTGAAAGCAGCGGAGAGCAGAGAGGAAATGAAGGGTGTCTCAGCGTTCCCGGAAAGACGGGAATTGTGACAAGACCCAATTATGTGAAGGTTCAGGCATACAATGAAAATATGGAGCCTTTTGAATTGGAGGGTACAGAACTGCTTGCCAGAGCCATCTGCCATGAGTTAGAGCACCTGGACGGCCATCTTTATGTGGAGAAGGTGGAGGGCGAGCTGATGAATATAGCCGACTTAGAGCAGGAGGAGTAACTATTATGAAAGTTGTATATATGGGAACTCCCGATTTTGCAGTAGCGCCTCTTGAAGCGATTATCCGGGCAGGCCATCAGGTGACGGCAGTGGTGACGCAGCCGGATAAACAAAAGGGCCGGGGAAAGGAAGTACAGATGACTCCGGTGAAGGAGTGTGCATTAAAGTATGGCATACCCGTATTTCAGCCCGTTAAGATCCGGGAGCAGGAGGCAGTTGAAAAGCTTCGTGAATTTCCTGCGGATATTTTCGTGATTGCTGCCTTTGGACAGCTGTTGTCTCAGGAAATTTTGGATATGCCGCCCTTTGGATGCGTTAATATTCATGCATCTCTTCTTCCTGCGTACCGTGGGGCAGCGCCTATTCAGTGGGCGGTGATTAACGGGGAAAAGGAAACCGGCGTCACCATCATGCAGATGGAAAAGGGACTGGATACAGGGGATATGCTGCTGAAAACAATTGTGCCCATTGACCCTAAGGAAACCGGGGAAAGTCTTCATGATAAGCTGATGGAGGCCGGTGCAGAGCTGATCGTAAAGGCGCTTCCGTTAATAGAAAAGGGAGAGCTGGTTCCCGAGAAGCAGGATGACGCCAAATCCTCCTATGCATCCCGGTTAACTAAGGCTATGGGACAGATTGACTGGAAGCAGGATGCAGCTGTTTTAGAGCGCCTGGTACGGGGACTAAATTCCTGGCCCAGTGCATACACTACCTTTCGGGGGAAAACCCTTAAGATTTGGGAAGCGGATGTGATCGGGAAGGATGAAAAGCTTTGCCCGGGAACGGTGGAATGTGTGGAAAAGAGCTATTTGGATGTGGCCTGCGGAAAAGGCGCTCTTCGCATCTATTCCCTGCAGCTGGAGGGCAAAAAGCGTATGGCGGTAAAGGATTTTCTGCTTGGTTATGAGATAAAGCCCGGAATGATGCTGGGCTTAGAATAAGGCGGTACATGATATAGAGAAGTGTAATTGCTTGACAGACAGGAGGACAAACAATGTTTGGATTTTATTATGACCCTACCTATATACTGGTTTTAATCGGGGCGATACTTTGTATTGCAGCAAGCTCTATGGTGAATTCTACCTACCACAAATATTCCAGGGTACGTGCACGAAGCGGAATGACGGGAGCTGAGGCGGCACAGCGTATCCTGCAGATGTCAGGGATTCATGATGTGCAGATTCAGCATGTGCAGGGCGAACTGACAGATCATTATGATCCGTCTAAGAAGGTGCTCCGCCTGTCTGATGCAGTATATGATTCCCGCTCCGTGGCGGCCATTGGGGTGGCAGCCCATGAATGCGGACATGCACTTCAGCATAAGGTAGGATATGTTCCTTTAAAGATTCGTTCCGCACTGGTGCCGGCTGCCAATATCGGTTCAAAGTTGGGACTGCCTATCGTGATTTTGGGATTAATTCTGGGAATTGGCTTTGAACTGCCGGGAGGAGGCTATTTTTCCCTGGCTCAGATCGGAATTTGGATTTTCGCTATTGCAGTGTTGTTTCAGGTGGTTACTCTGCCGGTAGAGTTTAATGCCTCCGGCAGGGCTTTGAAGATGCTTGGAAGCTATGGTATTATGACCGATGATGAGGTGGATGACTGCAAGCGTGTGCTTGGGGCGGCAGCCCTCACCTATGTGGCAGCGGCGGCTTCCTCTATCTTACAGCTTCTGCGTCTTGTGATCCTTACCGGAAACCGGCGCAGGGATGACTAGCAGCGGCATTAGAATTTCAAGAAGCCGCATAGGCGGCGGAACGAGAGGATAATTTGGAAAATATAAGAGAACTGGCACTGGATATGCTGATGGAAATCCTGGAAAGAGGAGAGTACAGCCATCTGGTTATCAGAAATGTGTTAGATAAGTATCATTACCTTGATTTAAGAGATAAAGCCTTTGTAAAAAGGGTTACTGAGGGTACCTTGGAGAGATTGATCCAAATTGATTATGTGCTGGATCAGTTTTCCAAAGTACCTGTTTTGAAGATGAAGCCGCTTATCAGAAATCTCATGAGAATGAGCGTTTATCAGCTGCTTTTCATGGATCAAATTCCGGACAGCGCAGTCTGTAATGAAGCGGTGAAGCTGGCAGGAAAAAGAGGCTTTAAAGGGCTTTCGGGCTTTGTCAACGGAGTGCTTCGAAATATAGCAAGAAACCGGGATGCCATCATTTATCCTGATGAGAGGACCCACAGGGTAAAGGCTCTTTCGGTTCGCTGTTCTATGCCGCAATGGCTGATAGAGTTTTGGGATCAGGCCTACGGGCAGGACAGGACGGAGGCAATTTTAAAGGGACTTCTTTCGGAGCATCCGGTAACGGTCAGACTGAAGGAAGGCCTTTCCGTGGAAGAGCGGAAGGCATGGCTTACGGCTCTTGCCGGGCAAAGAATAGAGGTGCAGCCTCATCCCTATCTTTCCTATGCATTCCGGCTTAAAGGCACGGAGGGCGTAAGGAGCATTCCGGGCTACGAGGAAGGTCTGTTTGTGGTTCAGGACGTCAGCAGTATGCTGGCGGTGGAAGCGGCAGGGGTTAGCGGTTCCATAAAGAATGAAGTGGAAGAAAACGGCGCGCAGCAGAAGGGCAAAGCATCTGAAGAAGAGCTGCTTGTGGTGGATGTGTGTGGAGCTCCGGGAGGAAAGTCCCTTCACATGGCGGAGAAGCTTCGTGGCAGAGGGAATGTGATTTCCAGGGATCTTACGGAGTATAAGGTTTCTTTGATCGAAGATAATATAGAAAGAACAGGCTATACTAATATAGAAGCGCAGGTATATGATGCTGGGGTTTTCGATGAGAGTCTGGTTGAGAAAGCGGATGTGGTGCTGGCCGATCTGCCTTGTTCCGGTTTGGGAATTATAGGAAAGAAACGGGATATTAAATACCGGGCGTCCCGGGAAACTATGCAGGAGCTTACAGTCCTTCAAAGGCGTATTTTCGATACGGTGTGGAGGTATGTGAAGCCGGGCGGCGTTTTAATTTACAGCACTTGTACGATTAATCCTGATGAAAATGAAAACATGGTACAGTGGTTTGTGGAGAATCACCCTTTTAAGCTGCAAAGCCTTGCGCCTTATCTGCCGCAGGCTCTTAAGGATGAGGGCGAAACAGGGAAAATGCAGTTTTTCCCCGGAATACACGAGACAGACGGTTTCTTTATTGCCAGAATGGTGCGTATTTAGCCGCCATGCTGAAAGGAAAGGCAGAAAATAAATGCTGGATATTAAGTCGCTTACATTAGAGGAATTAAGAGAAGAGATGGAAAAGCTGGGGGAGAAGTCCTTTCGTGCAGGACAGATTTTTCAGTGGATGCATGAAAAGCTGGCAGAGAGCTTTGAGGAGATGACTAATCTGCCCCTTTCCCTTCGCCAGAAGCTGTCGGATCATTTTCAATATACCGGTGCGAAGCTGGTAAATATGCAGGAATCTGCAATAGACGGAACCAGAAAGTATCTGTTTGAGTTTGGGGACGGAAGTCTGGTGGAAAGCGTATGGATGAAATATAAGCACGGCAACAGCGTCTGCATTTCCTCCCAGGTGGGGTGTCGGATGGGCTGTACCTTTTGTGCTTCCACGCTGGATGGGCTGGAGCGGTCTCTTCTTCCCTCGGAGATGCTGGAGCAGGTCTATGCAATCACCAGACATACCGGTGAGAGAGTTTCCAATGTAGTGGTGATGGGAACCGGCGAGCCCCTGGATAATTTTGATAATCTGCTCAGGTTTTTATCACTTCTTACAGATGAAAAGGGATTACATATCAGTCAAAGGAATGTGACGGTATCCACCTGCGGGCTGGTGCCGAAAATGAGAGAGCTTGCCGAACGGCAGCTTCAGATCACATTGGCCCTGTCTCTTCATGCTTCCAATGATGAGAAGCGGAGGAAGCTGATGCCCATTGCCAACAGCTATTCTATTTCAGAGCTGATGGAGGCCTGTGCGTACTATTTTGAAAGGACGGGCAGAAGAATTACCTTTGAATACTCTCTGGTAGGGGGAGTGAATGATTCTAAGGAGGATGCACAGGAGCTTTCGGGACTTATAAGGGAGCTTAACTGTCATGTGAATTTGATCCCGGTTAATCCCATTAAGGAGCGATCCTATGTGCAGTCGGAGAAGAATGCTATCCAGGCGTTTAAAAATAAACTTGAAAAAAATGGAATAAATGTTACTATTAGAAGGGAAATGGGGAGAGATATTGACGGTGCCTGCGGACAGCTCAGAAGAAGGCAAAAGGCACTACAGCAGGAGGTAGCAAAGTGATACGATCCTTTTCTGTTACAGATATAGGGAAAAAACGAAAACTAAATCAGGATTATGTCTATGTGTCGGAAAAGCCCATAGGAAATCTTCCCAATATGTTTATTGTGGCGGATGGAATGGGAGGACATAATGCAGGAGATTATGCTTCCAAATGTACGGTGGAAACTATTGTCAGAGAGATACGGGGATGCTTCGAAAAAAATCCTGTCAGGATTTTAAGTAAGGCGATCCGCATTGCCAACGACCAGATCAGGCAGAAGGCCAGAGAGGATCAAAGCCTTCAGGGAATGGGAACTACGGTGGTGGCGGCTACCTGCCTTGGACATTATCTGCAGGTGGCGAATGTAGGGGATAGCAGGCTATATATTATCAACCATGAAATCAGACAGATTACCAGAGACCATTCTTTGGTAGAGGAAATGGTTCGGATGGGCGGGATAGATAAGGCAGCAGCAAGAAATCATCCGGATAAAAATATCATTACCAGAGCGGTGGGAGCTACGGATACGGTAGAAATTGACTTTTTCCATGAGGAACTTGTGCCCGGAGACATTGTGCTTCTGTGTTCAGATGGGCTTACCAATATGCTGGAGGATGAGGAAATCGGCAGAATTTTAAGAGAAAAGGCGTCTATAGAGGAAAAGGCGCAAAAGCTGATAGAAGCAGCCAACGACAACGGGGGCAGAGACAATATTGCAGTGATCATCATTGATGCATTTGCAGAAGAGTAATGCTTATATTGCCTAAGGGTTAGATGGAGAAGAAATATGGTTAAAATTGGAATGATAATTGGAGACAGATACGAAATACTGGAAAAAATCGGTACCGGCGGGATGTCTGATGTTTATAAGGCTAAGGATCACAAGCTGAATCGCTTCGTGGCGGTGAAGGTTCTTAAACAGGAATTTTCCGAAAACGCAAATTTTGTATCCAAATTCAGGATAGAAGCGCAGGCGGCAGCAGGGCTGATGCATCCTAACATTGTGAATGTATATGATGTAGGAGAAGAAAGCGGAATTTATTATATTGTTATGGAGCTGGTAGAGGGGATCACCCTCAAAAAATATATCGAGAAGAAGGCAAGACTGTCCGTGAAAGAGGCAGTCAGCATTGCAATTCAGGTCAGCATGGGCATTGAGGCGGCTCACAATAATCATATTATACACAGGGATATTAAGCCCCAGAATATCATTATATCCAAGGAAGGTAAGGTGAAGGTTACGGACTTTGGCATTGCCAAAGCGGCTACCAGCAACACCATTACCTCCAATGTGATGGGCTCTGTTCATTATACCTCCCCGGAGCAGGCAAGAGGAGGATATTCGGATGAAAAGAGCGACATCTATTCGCTGGGTATTACCATGTTTGAGATGCTTACCGGACGGGTTCCCTTTAACGGTGAAACCACTGTGGCAATAGCAATTAAGCATATTCAGGAGGAAATGCCCTCTCCCAGGGAATATGTATCCGAAATTCCTGTCAGCGTGGAGCAGATCGTGTTTAAGTGCTGCCAGAAGAGCCCTGACAGGCGTTATCAGTCCATGGGAGAGCTGATTACTGATTTAAAGAGGTCTCTTATGACGCCTGACGAGGATTTTGTAAAGGTAGTGAATCCCGACGAGGAAGGCTCCACGAAAATGATCAGCGACAGTGAGATGGCGCGGATTAAAAAGCAGTCCCAGAGCAGGGATACTATGGAAGAGGCAATGCATCTTCGCAAGGAACGGGATGTCAAGAGAAGCGTTCAAAAGAAATATGCGCCTCCTGAGGATGAGGAGCTTGAGGATACCGATTATGAGGAGGAAGATGAGGACGAGGAGGATGATGATTACGATCCTAAGATGGAGCGGATCACCACTATTCTGGCGGTTATTGCGGCGATCCTTATCGGCTGTATCGTACTTTTCTTAGTTGGGAAGGCCTTTGGCGTGTTTGATTTTAGCGGTGAAGGAAAGAATACCGTTCAGGAAGAGGAAGAAGAAAAGGTTCAGGTTGAAATGATCGAGGTCGTAGGGAAAAATATTGATGAGGTCAAGGTTGCCCTCCTTAACCTCGGTCTGACTCCTGAGATTGAATATCAGGAAAGCTCAGAGTATGAGCAGGGAATTGTCATGAATGCCAATGTAGACCCCGGAACAATGGTGGATGAGGGCAGTAATGTCATACTGACTGTCAGTGCCGGTTCTGAGGGCATAGAGGTGCCGGATGTAGTAGGAATGACCGAGGCAGAGGCAGTAGCAGAATTAGGCAAAAAGGGCTTTGCGGTGAGTAAGACGGAAGGCCATGATGAATATATTAAAGCAGGAGATATTATTACCCAGTCTCCCAAGGCAGGTGAGAAGGCTCCAAACGGTGCTTCGGTAACGATTACGATCAGCTTGGGTCCTGATAAGGAGAAGGTCAGGGTGCCTGATCTGATGGGCAGAGCAGAAGAGGAAGCGATGGCTATGTTAGTGGAGGCAGGACTGCAGCTTGGCGTCGTTTCGGAAGTGAATAATGAAAATGTGGATTTGACAGGTCTTGTATGCTATCAGAGCTATTCGGCGGGTTCTTACGTGGAGGTGGGAACTGCGGTGGATGTCAGTGTCAGCCTTGGGCCGATTCAGGCTACCTATAAGTTTACAGATACCATTACCGGACCTACTGCGGAGGAGGATCCCAATTACAGGGCGGGAACATTAGTAACCGTAACGCTGATGGCAGATGACGGAACACAGCTTTTAAGCACACAGACCACCTCCTTCCCTATTCAGCAGCAGAATATTACAGGTATCAAGTCACAGACGGGATATCTTCTGTTTCAGTACGTGAATGTAACGGATTCTACCAGTGTTACCAATGAGGACGGAACGGTGAGTACAGTGGAAGGAACGAGCGAATCGAAAGAGCTGCGCCGCCCTGTCACCTTTGTAGCCGAATAGGGTAAGAGAATGCAGGGAAAGATTGTCAAAGGAATAGCCGGCTTTTACTATGTTCACACAACTGCCGGTGTTATTGAATGCAAAGCAAAGGGAATTTTCAGAAAAGATAAAATAAAGCCTCTTGTGGGAGACAATGTGGAAATAGAGTTTGTGGACGAAAGCGGGAGCACAGGAAACATTGTGGAGATACTGCCCAGAAAGAATGCGCTGATCAGACCGGCAGCTGCCAATATTGATCAGGCGCTGGTGATTTTCGCTATTGTAAGGCCAAACCCCAATTACAATCTGCTGGATCGTTTTTTGATTACCATGGAAAAGCAAAGTCTTCCCTGCGTGATCTGTTTTAATAAGAAGGATATTGCTGCTAAGGAGGATGCGCAGGAGCTTATAAGAGCTTATGGCGGCTGCGGATATCAGGTACTTTTCGTAAGCGGCACCATGCAGCAGGGTATCCGTGAGATACGAACCTATCTGGAAGGAAAGACCACTGTGGTGGCAGGTCCCAGCGGTGTGGGCAAATCTACAATCATTAATGCTCTTTATCCACAGGCCAATATGGAGACAGGGGAAATCAGCAGAAAGATTGAGCGGGGAAAGCATACAACAAGACACGCCCAGTTGTTTGCCTTGTCAGATGATACCTTTATTATGGATACGCCGGGGTTTACTTCTTTAAGCCTTGGCGATATGGAAAAGGAAGAGCTGCAAAGCTTTTATCCGGAGTTTGCAGAATATGAAAGGAACTGCCGCTTCGGCGGCTGTGCGCATATAAGTGAACCGGTGTGTGGTGTGAAGGATGCGCTGGCACAGGGAAAAATCAGCCGCGTTCGGTATGATAATTATGCTGTCTTATATGAAGAGTTGAAAAACAGAAAGAAATATTAATATTACGAACAGGAAATGATAAAATTTATCAACAATTTCGAAATAAATGGAAATCATTGTATGGGGCAGATATAATAGAAATGATCCAATACATAAATGGAGGGTTACTATATGAAAAATCACAAATTTTGGGCATGGGCGATGATAGTCTGCCTTTTTATGACAGTCTACACCGGTTACAGGCATCAATAAGTCAGGAGGCATAAAAGATGTTAGATTGTTTGAAGAAGATTGATAAGAAAGCCACAGGCGTTTTTGCCGCGGGAGTTTTATTTGGAACTGCGGGAGTAAAAATTTTATCCAGTAAAGATGCAAAGAAGGTATATACGCATGTTACGGCAGCAGCACTGCGGGCCAAGGAATATGTGATGAAGGTTGCAACCAATGTGCAGGAAAATGCAGAGGATATTTATGCAGAAGCACAGCAGATCAATGAGGAAAGAGCTTTACAGGAAGAGGAAATTGACGGAACCAAGGAGCAGGATACGGAAGATCCCGCTAAAGAAACAGAATAATTAAATTGATGAAGGCACCTGTAGATACCTGCAGGTGTTTTTCCTATGTAAATCGGAGGCTTTATTATGAGATTTGTTATTATCCATGAAATAAAGGAGCGTATGCGTATCCATGTGATACAAAAGCGGATGACTTATGAGCAGGCAGACATCCTGCATTATTATCTGATTAATCAGGAATTTGCTGTCTCTGTCAAGGTCAGAGAGCGGACACAGGATATTACAATCAGTTATACAGGGGACAGAGATGTCGTTATTGAAGCATTAAAAGACTTTTCCTACGAGAAAACAGAAGTGCCGGAAATATTTCTGGAGAATACGGGCAGAGCCCTGAATGATCAATATTGGGAGAAATTAGTGAATAAGATTGTGCTGCGGGCAGGAAGTAAGCTGTTTGTGCCGTATAGCTTCCGCGCCTTAATTGCCGTGCTCAAATCCATAAAATATATCTGGCAGGGAGTGCGGACACTGGCGAAAGGAAAGATAGAAGTACCTGTTCTCGATGCAGCAGCTATCGGTGTGTCCATTTTGAGAAAGGATTATGATACAGCCGGTTCGGTTATGTTCCTGCTTGGCATAGGAGAGATATTGGAAGAGTGGACGCATAAGAAATCAGTGGATGACCTTGCAAGAAGCATGTCTTTGCATATCGAGAAGGTATGGCTGTTAAAGGACGGACAGGAAATTCTGACAGATGCATCAAGCATCATGCCGGAGGATCATATTGTAGTGCATATGGGAAATGTGATTCCGTTTGACGGTGTGGTTACAGAGGGAGAAGCCTTTGTCAATCAGGCATCGCTTACCGGAGAATCCCTTCCGGTTCGGAAAACCACAGAAGGATATGTGTATGCAGGGACTGTGGTAGAGGAAGGAGAGCTTACCGTTTGCGTGAAGCAGGTAGGAGGTTCCGGTAAATATGACAAGATTGTAGCAATGATTGAAGAGTCGGAAAAACTGAAATCTTCCTTAGAGGGAAAGGCGGAGCATCTTGCTGATAAGCTGGTGCCTTACACACTCTTTGGAACCGGAATTACTTATCTTTTGACCCGAAATACAACAAAAGCACTGTCTGTTCTTATGGTGGACTTTTCCTGTGCACTAAAGCTTGCTATGCCCATTGCCGTTTTGTCTGCAATTCGTGAGGCAGGCAGCTATCATGTGACGGTTAAGGGCGGCAAATACCTGGAAGCCATGGCGGAAGCGGACACGATTGTGTTTGATAAGACGGGAACCCTGACAAAGGCGCAGCCCACCGTGGTGGATGTGGTTTCTTTTAACGGGCAGACTCCTGATGAACTTCTTTGCATTGCAGCCTGTCTGGAAGAACATTTTCCCCACTCCATGGCAAAAGCGGTTGTGGATGCGGCGAAGCAAAGAAATCTGGTGCATGATGAAATGCATTCCAAGGTGGAATATGTAGTTGCCCATGGCATTTCAACCATGATTGACGGAAAGCGGGCAATTATTGGAAGCCAGCATTTTGTGTTTGAGGATGAGCAATGCAGGATACCGGAAGGGATGGAGGAGCGGTATCGCAGTCTTCCCAATGAATATTCACATCTGTATCTTGCTATTGAAAATGAGCTTGCGGCGGTGATCTGTATTGAGGATCCGCTGCGTGAGGAAGCAGCGACAGTCATCAATTCCTTGAAATGTGCAGGGCTCAAGGTGGTCATGATGACGGGAGACAGTGACCGCACCGCAAAGGTCATTGCCGATAAGGTTGGTGTGGACGAATATTATTCCGAGGTGCTTCCTGAGGATAAGGCCGGATTTATCGAAAAGGAAAAGGCAAACGGAAGAAAAGTGATTATGATAGGGGACGGCGTCAATGATTCTCCTGCATTGTCGGCTGCAGATGTGGGTATTGCCATCAGTGACGGAGCCGAAATTGCAAGAGAAATAGCGGATGTAACCATTGGTGCAGACAATTTATATGAAATTGTTACGCTAAAGACAATCAGTAATGAGCTGATGAAAAGGATTCGGAAAAACTACCGTTTCATTGTAGGCTTTAACGCCGGATTAATTTTGCTTGGTGTAAGCGGCCTGATACAGCCCACCGTATCTGCTTTACTGCATAATGCATCTACGCTGACCATCAGCTTGAAGAGTATGGATAATCTGCTTGGGTGATGTGGAGCAGGTGAAAACGGTTGAAATAAGGGTCCGGTTGTGATATGCTGTATAAGCTAATTTGGTTTATTGAGCTCTATAAAATAAAGTATAAACAAAGGAGATATAGATAAAATGAAATTAGGTATCGTAGGCCTGCCCAACGTAGGAAAGAGTACACTATTTAATTCCCTTACCAAGGCGGGAGCGGAATCCGCAAACTATCCCTTCTGCACTATTGATCCCAACGTGGGTGTGGTGGCAGTGCCGGATGAGAGACTAAAGCTTCTCGGAGATATGTACCATTCCAAAAAGGTGACTCCGGCGGTAATTGAATTTGTGGATATTGCAGGGCTTGTGAAGGGCGCCTCCAAGGGTGAAGGACTTGGTAACCAGTTCTTAAGCAACATCAGGGAAGTGGATGCGGTAGTGCATGTGGTGCGCTGCTTTGAGGACACCAATGTGGTTCACGTGGACGGAAGCATTAATCCCCTTCGGGATATCGAAACCATAAATCTGGAGCTTATCTTTTCCGATATTGAAATTCTGGAGCGCAGAATTGCCAAGACAGGCAAGGCCGCCAGAATGGACAAGTCTCTTGCCAAGGAGGCCGCTCTTTTGGAAGCTCTTAAGGCGCATCTGGAGGATGGAAAGCTGGCCAGGAGCTATGAGACGGATGATGAGGATGAATTGGCGCTTCTTAATTCCTATAATCTGCTTACCTACAAGCCTGTAATTTTTGCGGCCAATGTAGGGGAAGAGGATTTGGCGGATGACGGCGCATCTAATAAGGGCGTAGAGGAGGTTCGCAAATTTGCTGCGGAGACAGGCAGCGAGGTGTTTGTGATCTGTGCCCAGATTGAGCAGGAGATATCGGAACTGGATGAAGAGGAAAAGGCCATGTTTCTGGAGGATCTGGGACTTAAGGAGTCCGGTCTTGAAAAGCTGATTAAGGCAAGCTATCGTCTTCTTGGGCTTCACAGCTTCTTAACAGCAGGAGAGGATGAGACCCGAGCATGGACCATTAAGGTGGGAACCAAAGCGCCTCAGGCAGCAGGAAAGATACATACCGACTTTGAGAGAGGCTTTATTAAAGCTGAGGTAGTGAATTACAAGGATCTGCTTGAACAGGGTTCTCTTGCTGCTGCCAGAGAAAAGGGACTGGTAGGTATGGAAGGTAAGGAATACGTGGTGAAGGACGGAGATGTGATTTTGTTCCGCTTCAACGTATAATATTGCCTGATAGTAGGAAGTTTGGTGCGAGAATGCACGGAAATGTGGTGTGATATGGGTTTAATGGATATTGACTTCCCCAATATGGGGATTTACCTGAAAAATGTACCGAAAAGCTTCAGCGTATTTGGGTTTGAGATTGCGCTTTACGGGGTGATCATTGGACTTGGCGTAATAGCGGGAATTATATTTGCCGCCGGATGGGCCAAAAGAACCGGACAGGATCCGGATTTGTATTGGGACTTTTCCATTTATGCGGTGATCTTTTCCATAATCGGTGCAAGAGTTTATTATGTAATTTTCGCATGGGACAGATACAAGGATAATCTACTTAGCGTTTTCAATATCAGGGAGGGCGGTCTTGCCATTTACGGTGGGGTGATCGCTGCCTTTGCCACTTTGTTTATCTATGCAAGAATTAAAAAGCAAAATGCTTTTCAGATGGCGGATACCGGCGTGCTTGGCCTGATTTTGGGACAGGTGATCGGAAGGTGGGGAAATTTCACCAACCGGGAGGTATTTGGCGAATATACGGACGGCTTGCTCGCCATGAGGATACCTGTGGACATGGTTCGTCCTGAAGATATATCGGAGACTATTGCAGCACATATGACAGAAGGAGTGAATTATATTCAGGTGCATCCCACCTTTTTATATGAGAGCCTTTGGAATTTGGCGATTTTTGTATTAATGCTGCTATACTATAAGCACAAGAAGTTTGAAGGGGAAATTGCACTTTTCTATCTGGGCGGATATGGACTGGGACGTGCGTGGATTGAGGGAATAAGAACCGATCAGCTTTTTATTCCGGGTACGCAGCTTCCGGTATCCCAGGTTTTGGCGATAGTTCTCTTTGTGGGAGCTGCTGTCTGCGATATCTTTATTCGTATGAAAATTAAAAAATCAGAAAAAAATTAAAAAACTTTTTACAATATCTAGTGAGCAGGATGAAAACTGTACACTAGATATTGTTATGTTACGAGAAAATCAGTGTTTATGCGCTCTGCGTGGCCTTGCAGAGCGCATTTTTTTGCTTGCTTCCGTCGCTGAATTGAGTTAAAATGTACCTAAAAGTGGTGGAAAGTGGTAGATGGTGTGTAATATGTGGGTGAAAGTGGTAAATTTGATACCCAAACGCTTTCCGTGGCAGACCATTTTGATACGAAGATAACGGGATAAGCCGGCCAATGACCTGAAGGAATGGGTGATGCAGATGTTTATGGGAGAATACAACCATACAATAGATGCTAAGGGCAGACTGATCATTCCTTCCAAATTCCGCGAAGTGTTAGGTGATGAATTTGTGGTGACTAAGGGAATGGACGGCTGTCTGTTTGTGTTTGACAATCCCGAGTGGAAGGCATTTGAAGAAAAGTTACATGGATTACCAATGATAGATAAGGAAGCAAGACAGTTTACCAGATTTTTTCTGGCAGGTGCGGCCAGTGTGGAGGTGGACAAGCAGGGAAGAATACTTCTTCCGGCTGTGCTTCGAGAATTTGCGGGAATTACCAAGGATGCTGTTTTAGTCGGTGTGGGAAGCAGAGTTGAAATCTGGAGTAAGGACAGATGGGAAGGCACCGTTACTTACCAGGATATGGAGGAAATTTCCAAACATATGATAGAGCTTGGTATCGGAATTTAAGCGATTGGGAGTAAGAATGTCATTTGAACATAAATCGGTATTGCTTTTCGAAACAATTGAAGGATTGAAGATCAGGCCTGACGGTATCTATGTGGACGGAACCTTAGGGGGCGGCGGACACTCCGCTCAGATTGCGGCGAGGCTTAAGGATAGCGGCAGACTGATCGGCATTGATCAGGATCAGGCAGCAATAGATGCGGCGAAAAGCAGGCTTGCTGATTTTGGAAGCAAGGTGACGATTGTGAGAGACAATTACCGGAACACCAAATCGGTGCTTGCTTCCTTAGGTATTACCAAGATTGATGGCATGATGCTTGATCTGGGCGTATCCTCCTATCAGCTGGATACCGGAGAGAGAGGATTTTCCTATCGGTTTGATACGCCTCTTGACATGAGAATGGATCAACGGCAAAGCTTTTGTGCAAGGGATATCGTGAATGATTACAGCGAAATGGAGTTATACCGTGTAATACGGGATTACGGGGAAGATAAGTTCGCCAAGAATATAGCCAAGCACATTGTAAATGCAAGAAAGAATGGACCTATAGAAACGACGGGGGAGCTGAATGAAATTATCAGAGCGGCCATACCTGCCAAAATGCGCACAGAGGGCGGCCATCCCTCTAAGAGAACCTTTCAGGCGATCAGAATAGAGTGCAACAAAGAGCTTGAGGTGCTTAAGGAGTCCATAGAAGAGCTGATTGACCTGTTAAATCCCGGCGGGCGCCTTTGCATCATTACCTTTCATTCGCTGGAGGATCGGATTGTAAAAACTGCTTTCAGGCAGGCGGAGAACCCGTGTATTTGTCCTCCAAGCTTTCCGGTATGTGTGTGTGGAAGGACAAGCAAGGGCAGAGCGGTAACAGGAAAACCGATTTTACCCGGCGAGGAAGAGCTTAACCAAAATACCAGATCGAAGAGCGCAAAGCTTAGGATTTTTGAGAAGGCGTCCGGGTGAGGACGAGGAAAAAATATATTTAGCTGCTGCAGGAGGTTTTGAAATGGCGGTAAATGCAAGAGAAAGAAATAAAAGTGCATACAGAAGCGGTGTCTATGTACACGGGAATGCTGCCGCCAGAAGACAGGCGCAGGAGACCCCAAGGTTTTATGTAGTACCAGACCGGCAAAGAGGTGTAAGACATCCGGCCAAAAGTGTGCGCAGAAACAGAGAGAAAGCTCTCTATATGAATATTGGATATGTGTTGTTTCTGGCGGTGGCAATTGTGGCAGCGGCATTTATTCTTACAGGATATTTGACACTTCAGGCCGATATTACAAGCAGTATCAAAAATATCTCCCAAATGGAGAGCACGCTGAATGAATTAAAGCTTACCAATGACGAAAACTACAGCAGAATAACAAGCAGCGTGGATTTGGAAGAGGTAAAAAGAATTGCCATTCAGGAGCTGGGAATGTGCTATGCCAAGGAGGGGCAGATTGTTGAGTTTCATGGTGAGGGCAGTGACTATGTAAGGCAGACAGGTGAAATCCCTGATTAAAGCAGGTGTAAGAATGGATAACAGGAAAAGAAACAATAAGTTCACAATTAAAATGCAAAAGAAGCTGGTAGTGCTGTTTATTATGGTGCTGCTGGCTTTTGTGGGATTATCCTACCGTTTATTTACGATTACGAGAGACAATGGTGAAAGGTACAAAAAGCAGGTGCTTTCCCAGCAGAAGTATGACAGCACAACGCTGCCTTACAAGAGAGGCTCTATTCTGGATACCAATGGAAGCATACTTGCTTCCAGTGAAAAGGTATACAATGTGGTTCTGGATGCTGTTGCAGTATCTGAAGATGAGTCTTATCTGGAGCCTACGCTGGAGGCTCTCAGAAGTAAGATTGGGGCTGACACATCCGAGGTGCGGGCTTATATAGCGGAAAACGGGGAGACCTCCCGTTACCATGTACTGGCTAAACGGCTGGAGTTTGAGGAAATTCAGGGGCTGATGGAGCTTATCAATGAAGAAGGTTCACTGGTGAAGGGTGTGTGGTTTGAGGAAGAATACAAGAGAACCTATCCGGGAGGCAGCCTTGCCTGTGATGTGATTGGTTTTACTACCAGTGATAACGTGGGCTCTTATGGGCTGGAGGAATATTATAATGATACGCTTTCCGGCACACCCGGCAGGGAGTATGGATATTTGAATGATGATTCCAATTTGGAGAGAACCACTATTCCTGCAGTGGACGGAAACAGCATAGTAACCACTATAGACATCAATATCCAGAGTATTGTGGAAAAGTATCTGAAAAAGTTTGACGAGCAGTATCGGGATAATGAGCATGAAGGGAACGGCTCCAACAATACAGGCTGTATCATCATGGACGTAAACAGCGGTGAAGTTCTGGCTATGGCAAGCTATCCTGTGTTTGACCTAAATGATACCAGGAATCTTGAGGCTCTGATAGGTATGCGGATGTTGGATGCAGAGGGCAAGAAGACAGAGGAATATATTAATGCGGAAAATTTATCTGTTCTGGAAAACGACACGGAGATCATGTATCAGAACCTAAATGCACTATGGAAGAATTTCTGTATCTGTGACGCATATGAGCCGGGGTCTGTGTCTAAGCCCTTTACGGTAGCGGCGGGAATTGAAAGCGGAAGCATTACGGGAAATGAATCCTATTATTGTGAAGGTAAAAGGGAAATAGGAGGCTGGCCGATTTCCTGCCATAATACTTATGGAGACGGCTGGCTGACCGTTACGGAGGGTATTGAGCGTTCCTGCAACGTGAATATGATGTATGTTGCGGAAGCTACCGGCATAAGTACTTTTACCGAATTTCAGCATATTTTCAACCTGGGACTGAAAACCAATATTGATCTGGCCGGGGAAGCAAGAACCGCCAGTATGGTTTATACCAAGACTACCATGGGGCCTACGGAGCTTGCTACCTGCAGCTTCGGACAAGGCTACAATGCTACCATGATTCAGATGATGTCAGGCTTTTGCTCGCTGATTAACGGCGGATATTATTATGAGCCTCATGTTGTGAAAAAGATCATCAGTCCTTCGGGAGCAACGGTTCAAAATATTGAGCCCAGAGTTTTACGTCAGACCATTTCGGAAACCACTTCGGCAAAGCTTAGAGAAATGTGTAATCAGGTAGTGACAGGAGAGAAGGGAACCGGAAAAACCGCCAGACCGGCAGGCTATATGATCGGCGGAAAGACGGGAACGGCAGAGACGCTTCCCCGTGGCAACCGTGAGTATGTGGTATCCTTTTTGGGATATGCTCCTGCAGATGATCCGCAGATTGCCATTTATGTGGTGGTGGACAGACCCAATGTTTCCAAGTCAATTATGGATGATGCCAAGTATGCCACAAGAATCGTGCGAAGCATATTGACAGAGGTTCTTCCCTACATGGGCATTTACATGACGGAGGAGCTTAGTGAGGAAGAGATAAAAGAACTGGAAGAACTGCAGATTGAGATTATGACGCCTCCTGCGTCATCAGAGACAGAAGGAGAGGGTGAAGGAACCGGAGAGGAAGGAACCAGAGAGGAGGGCACTTCTACAGGCGGTGAAGGAACCGGTGAAAACACGGAAGAGGGTGAAGGAACCGACGAAAATCAGGAGCGCGAAGAGCCATGGAAGGATTTCCCTATTGACCCTGAAACGGGATATGCGGTTGATCCCAATACGGGAAATTACGTTGACCCTGATACAGGCGCTGTACTTGGCGGAAGCTTTGAGGGCAGCAGTACGCAGGGTACCGGAGATGGCGGACAGGAAGGCGCAGAGGCTTCCCCTACACCCGAGGAATAGGCATTTTTAAGAATAACCTCATAGATAAGGTAATAAATTGTAATAATACCTTTTCTATGAGGTTTCTATGGTAAAACACAAAACATTTATCAGAAAGAAGATAGTCACCGTGTTTTTCGTCTGCTTTGCTATTTTTCTGATATTGGCAGGCAGGCTGGTGTATTTGATGGTTTTTCGGTCCGATTATTATTCAGAGCAGGCAAAGGAGCTTCATGAAAGGGAGAGAAGCATTAAGGCTGCCCGGGGAAGGATCCTGGATGCGGGCGGTACCGTCATTGCAGACAATAAAACGGTATGTACAATTTCGGTTATTCACAATCAGGTTAAGGATCCTGATAAAATTGTAGAGGTACTAAGCAGAGAACTTGAGCTTTCAGAGGAATATGTGAGAAAGCGGGTAGAAAAGTATTCTTCCATTGAAAGGATCAAGAGCAATGTGGATAAGGAAACCGGGGACGCTATCAGAGCCTACAAGCTGGAGGGCGTCAAGGTGGATGAGGATTATAAACGATACTATCCGTATGGAGAGCTTGCTTCTAAGGTACTTGGCTTTACCGGAGGGGATAATCAGGGCATTATCGGCATTGAGGTTAAATATGAAGAATATCTGAGGGGGACGGAAGGAACCATTCTTACGATTACGGATGCCAGAGGAGTGGAAATCAGTGAAGCAGGAGAGGAACGGATAGAACCTATTGCCGGAAGGGATTTGTATACCAGCCTCGATATCAATATCCAAAGCTATGCCACGCAGCTTGCAAAGCAGGTCTTGGAGACCAAGCAGGCGGAAAGGGTATCCATAGTGGTTATGAATCCGCAAAACGGTGAGATTATGGCAATGGTGGATGTGCCGGAATTTGATTTAAATAATCCTTATGAACTGCCAGAGGAAATGAATGCAGAGGAACTTTCAGAGGAAAAAAGGCAGGAGCTTTTAAATGCGATGTGGCGTAACGGATGCATCAGCGATACCTATGAGCCGGGGTCTACCTTTAAAATCATTACCGCAGCCGCAGGCTTAGAGGGCGGTGTTGTCACCACCGAAGACCGCTTTAACTGCCCCGGCTATATTATGGTGGAGGACCGGCGGATCAGATGTCATAAGATTGCGGGACACGGATCACAAAATTTTATTGAGGCAACCATGAATTCCTGTAACCCGGTATTTATAACCGTAGGCCTAAGGCTGGGGGTGGAAAATTATTATCAGTATTTTACCCGGTTTGGATTAAAAGAAAAAACAGGTGTGGACCTTCCCGGCGAGGCGGGAACCATTATGCACAAGATGGAGGATATGAAGGCGGTGGAGCTGGCAACCGTTGCTTTTGGCCAGTCCTTTCAGATTACACCCATACAGCTTGCCACAACGGTTTCCTCTATTATTAACGGAGGCAACAGGGTGACGCCCCATATCGGGGTTGCAGTATCTGACAGGGAACAGACAAACATAGAAAGGTTCTCATATCCTGTAAAGGAGCATATTGTATCAGAGGAAACCTCTGCTACCATGCGGATGATTCTGGAGCAGGTGGTGGAGAACGGAACAGGGAAGAACGGCTATGTGGAGGGAGCCAGGGTAGGTGGGAAAACAGCCACAAGCCAGACGCTTCCCAGAGGAAGCGGCAGGTATATTGCTTCCTTTATCGGATTTGCACCGGCAGATGACCCGCAGGTGCTTGCACTGGCTATCATTCATAATCCGCAGGGAGTATATTATGGCGGTCAGGTAGCGGCGCCGGTAGTGCGGCAGCTTTTTGAAAATATTCTTCCTTATTTAGAAAAAATGGATTATAATTGAGAGGTGCAGGTAGTGGTGGGTAATCATGTTATTTTGCCTATGCTGATTTCCTTTGGTCTTAGTGTAGTGCTTGGGCCATTGATTATTCCCTTCCTTAAGAGGTTAAAGGTAGGACAGACGGTGCGGGAGGACGGACCTCATACGCATCTTAAGAAATCGGGAACGCCTACCATGGGTGGTATTCTGATTTTGGTCAGCGTGGCGGTTACAACGATACTGTACGCAGGAAAATATCCAAGGATTGTGCCCGTATTTTTCCTCACTATGGGCTTTGGACTGATTGGATTTTTAGATGATTATATTAAGGTAGTGCGAAGAAATTCCATGGGGCTTTATCCATGGCAGAAGATGCTGCTGCAGCTTATTATAACAGGCGTGTTTGCGTGGTACGTATTTCATTCCGGTGATGTGCAGACGGCGATGCGGATTCCCTTTGTGAAGGGGTACTATCTGAATATGGGATGGCTTGGGGTTCCTTTTTTGTTTTTGGTGGTGACGGGGACTGCCAACGGGACGAATTTTACAGATGGTCTGGATGGTCTGGTGAGCAGTGTGACGGTTATGGTGGCTACTTTTTTTACGGTGGCATCCATAGGTACGGGGGCAGGGATTGAACCCATTACCTGTGCTGTTGCGGGAGCATTGCTTGGTTTTCTGCTGTTTAATGTTCATCCGGCCAGTGTTTTTATGGGAGATACAGGCTCTTTGGCACTTGGAGGATTTGTGGCAGGGTGCGCTTACATGATGCAGATGCCGCTGTTTTTGCCGGTAGTTGGCTTTATTTATGTAGTAGAGGTTTTATCGGTGATTATTCAGGTGGTTTATTTTAAATTAAGCGGAGGAAAAAGATTTTTTAAAATGGCTCCGCTGCACCATCATTTTGAGCTGTGCGGTTTTAAAGAAACCAAAGTGGTGGCGATTTTCTCCATCCTTACGGCAGCGCTTTGTCTGCTGGCATTGATGGGAATTTCTTAAGGAAAGGACATGACGTTATGATGGAATTACGGGGAAGAAAGGTACTGGTTGTGGGAAGTGGCAAAAGCGGAATAGGAGCGGCAGGCCTTCTTTCAAAAGTGGGAGCTGTACCCGTATTGTTTGACAGCAATGATAAGCTTGATATAGAGGAGCTTAAACAAAAAACAAAGGATATGCCAGAGCTTATGATCTATCTGGGGGAGATACCAAAGAGTGTGATGGAGGAAATTTCACTTGTAGTAATCAGTCCGGGGGTACCCATAGATTCTCCCATGCTTACGGAATATAAGGATCGTTCCGTTCCCATATGGGGAGAGATAGAGCTGGCATATAACTTTGCAAAGGGCCGGGTGGCTGCTATCACGGGAACCAACGGAAAGACTACCACTACCACCTTGGTAGGACAGATCATGAACGCTTATTACGAATCTGTTTTTGTGGTGGGAAATATCGGAAATCCCTATACGGATGTGGCTTTGTCTACCCGTGAGGATTCGGTGACAGTGGCGGAGATCAGCAGCTTTCAGTTGGAAACCATTCATGCCTTTAAGCCTGCGGTATCGGCAATTTTAAATATTACACCGGATCATTTAAACCGTCACCACACTATGGAGTGCTATGTGAAAACCAAAGAAATGATTGCAGGGAATCAGACGAAAAGCGACATCTGTGTTTTGAATTATGAGGATGCCTATACCAGGAAATTTGGAGAAGCTTGTCCTGCACAGGTGATTTATTTTTCCTCCGCAAGAAGACTTTGTGATGGTATCTATTTGGAGGGAGAAGAGATTTTCCTTGCAAAGGACGGGCAAAGCACAAGATTAATGAATATACATGACATGAACCTGGTAGGTATGTGTAATGTGGAAAATGTGATGGCGGCAATTGCCATTTCCATGTCTCTTCAGGTGCCTATGGATATTATACTTGATACCGTTCGTGTGTTTAAGGCTGTAGAACACAGGATAGAGTTTGTGGATACCAAAAACGGTGTGGATTACTACAATGACTCCAAGGGAACCAATCCTGATGCGGCTATTCAGGGAATCAGGGCTATGACCAAGCCTACGGTGTTAATCGGCGGCGGTTATGATAAGCAAAGCGAATATGATGAGTGGATAGAAGCTTTTGACGGAAAGGTCAAGGCACTTGTACTAATCGGGCAGACGAGAGAAAAGATTGCAGATTGTGCAAGGGCTCATGGGGTTCAGAATATTATTCTGGCAGATACCTTTGAGGAGGCCTTTGATATTTGTGTAAAACAGGCCCGGCCCGGTGATGCGGTGCTGCTTTCGCCGGCATGTGCCAGCTGGGGAATGTTCCCCAATTATGAAGTGCGGGGAAGAATGTTCAAAGAGTTGGTAGAAAAGATTGGAGTTTAGAAATCGTGGCAGACAGGAGAAGCGCAAATACAACCGGTAGAAGAGGGGGCAGGGGGCATGAGGCATTTTTTGATTATACCCTTTTGTTTATTGTACTGTTTTTGCTGGGCTTTGGTCTGGTAATGCTTTATTCCACCAGCAGCTATGATGGAAGCCTGCAGTATGGGGATCCCGCTTTTTTCTTAAAGCGTCAGCTCATGTCAACCATTCTTGTAATGATTGCCATGATGGTGGTGGCTAATATCCCCTACCATTTCTGGGAGCGGTTTGCGGCGCTTGGTTATATTGGCTCCGTAGTGATGATTCTCCTGATTATTCCCTTTGGATATGAAGCGGGAGGAGCGAAGCGGTGGATCAGAATTGCAGGTATATCTATTCAGCCTGCGGAGATAGCAAAGCTGGGTATGATTTTGTTTCTGGCAAGTATGATTTGCCGTATGGGGCGTAAAATCAGAACAGGTAAGGGATTTTTAATGGTATTGGCAGTGCCTATGCCTATTTGTCTTCTGGTGTGGAAGGTTACCGAGAATATGAGCTCTGCGATTATCATTTTTGGAATTGCGGTGCTGATGCTTTTTGTTTCCTGCCCGGATTATAAACGGTTTATTTTGCTTGGCTTAGCGGGCATAGCGGTCTGTGCCCTTGCGGTTTTCATTATTGTAAGTGCGGACAGCACGGATTCGCTGGGTGTGCGCGGAACCAGAATTTTAGCATGGCTGGATCCTGAAGCCTATGCCAGCGGGAAGGGCTTTCAGACGCTTCAGGCATTGTATGCTATAGGCTCAGGAGGAATTTTAGGTAAGGGACTGGGACAGAGCATGCAGAAGCTGGGGTTTTTGCCTGAGGCCCAGAATGATATGATTTTTTCCATTATCTGTGAAGAACTGGGGCTTTTTGGCGCCATTTCCATTTTGATTATGTTTATTCTTCTGATATGGAGATTTATGGTAATTGCCAACAATGCGGCAGATCTGTTTGGCGCGCTTTTGGTAGTGGGTGTATTGGGACACATTTCCATTCAGGTTATTTTGAATGTTGCGGTGGTTACCAACACTATTCCTAATACCGGTATTACTTTGCCGTTTATCAGTTATGGCGGTTCTGCGGTTATGTTCCTTCTGATTGAAATAGGAATTGTGCTAAGCGTGGGCAGAGGAATACGGTTAAAAGATTTATAGTACATGATACATTTCCCTTCTGAGCTCATATATTAGAGTAGGTCTTACTTTATAACCGGAAGGCAGAAGGTGATAATTTGGATTCTATTCATATCAGAGGAGGAAATGCTCTCTTTGGAGAAACCAAAATACAGGGCTCTAAAAACGCAGTGCTGCCGATATTGGCAGCCGCTCTTTTAATAGAGGATGTCTGCGTCCTTGAGAACTGTCCCAGAATTTCCGATGTGCATCACATGCTGATGCTGCTTGAAAGGATTGGCTGTCGGGTTGCCAGATCGGACCGTACCATTACCGTTGATGCAAGAAATGTGTCTGAAGATACCGTATCCGGGGAAAATGTAACCGGTATGCGTTCCTCCATTATGCTTCTGGGAGCAATGCTGGGAAGGGTAGGAGAAATTACCATGGCATATCCCGGGGGCTGTGTCATTGGGGAAAGACCTATTGACCTTCACTTAAGTGCGCTTGGCAGAATGGGCGTGAAGATTTATGAGGATGAGGGCTGCTTTACGGCTAAGGCACAGAAGCTGGAGGGGAGTGTTATCAGCCTTCCTATTTCCAGTGTGGGAGTGACGGAGAATGTGATATTGGCGGCGGTCAGAGCCAAAGGCGTGACGGTGCTTCAAAATGCTGCTAAGGAGCCTGAGATAGGTGCTTTGTGCGAATTTCTGCGGGAGGCAGGAGCGGTGATAGAAGGAATAGGCGGCTCGGTTCTGATTATTCAGGGCGGTCATGAACTTCATGGAGTCAGGTTCCGCATTCCGGCAGACAGAATTGTTGCGGGAACTTATTTGATGGGTGTACTGGGAGCCGGAGGGCATATTTTTCTGGAGGATGCACCGGTGGCGCAGATGCAAAGCACATTACGGGCTGCGGAATTGGCGGGAGCGGAGATTAACGTTTCCAGAGACGGTCTCAGCGTTATGATTGATGTGGAAAAGCGGGCAGTTCCCATGATTAAAACAGAGGTATATCCGGGATTTCCCACTGATATGCAATCTCTCCTTATGGCAGCGCTTACTACCGCTCCGGGAGTCAGCGTGATTGAGGAAACCGTTTTTGAAAACCGGTTTCGTATCGTAGAGCAGCTTCGCAAAATGGGAGCCTGCATTGAACTGCAGGGAAAAAGACAGGCAGTGATTGTGGGAGTGGATTTGCTTCTTGGCTGTGAGGTTACGGCAGATGAACTCAGAGGGGGAGCTGCACTTGTAATTGCAGGCTGCATGGCAGAAGGAGAGACCATAGTAAAAAATCGTCATTTTATTGAGAGGGGATACGAGGATATCTGTAGAGATTTCCAGAATCTTGGAGTGAATATATACACCGGGTAGATATAGCATATGGCCAAAAAAAAGAAGCTGAAAAAGAAAAAGCAAATGAAAAAAGTGAATATGGGAGGTTTTGTGGCAGGACATAAGAGTCTGTTCATTATCGGCGCTATGGCTGCGGTACTTTTGATTGCACTGGTTGCAGGCTATGGATATATCATTACCAATTATACCGTGACTACTGTGTATGTAGAAGGAAACGTTCACTATACCAATGAAGAGATCATTGATATGGTAATGGAAGGGCGTTATGGAAATAATTCCCTTCTGTTATCCTTGAAGTATAAGAATAAGAGCATCGTGGGGGTTCCCTTCGTGGAGAAAATGGACATTTCGGTGGTGGATCCCCATACCATTAAAATTGAGGTATATGAGAAGGCGCTTGCAGGCTATGTGGAGTATCTGGAGCACTACATGTATTTTGATAAGGATGGGATTGTAGTGGAAAGCTCTATGGAGAAAACATCGGGTATTCCGCAGGTGACAGGCCTTGATTTTGATCATGTGGTTCTTTATGAACCCCTTCCGGTAGAGGATGTAAGTATTTTCAGGTCAATTCTCAGTATTACCCAGCTTGTAAATAAGTACAACCTTTCCACAGACAGAATATATTTTGGAAAGGATGGTTCTCTGACTCTTTATTTTGATGAAGTCAGGGTTTTACTGGGAACGGGAGACAATCTGGATGAGAAAATTATGAAGCTTCAATACATGCTTCCGGAGCTTTCAGGGCAGAAAGGAACTCTGCGTATGGAAAATTATACCGAGGATACCAAAAATATCCCTTTTGAGCCGGATCCTGTCCCTTAGTATGATAAGAAAAATACAAAAAAACTTAAATTTGTGGTTGATAATTCAAAGAAAAGATTATATGATAGTCTATATGAGTCTGATGGATGCTGTTATAAAACAGTACATAAGCAGAGCATTGTGGAAGTCATGTGGGATTAATAAAGGAGGAAGTACCTTTGCTGGAGATTAAGACAAACGATGCTGAATCTGCTGCTAAGATCATAGTGATCGGTGTGGGTGGTGCAGGTAATAATGCTGTAAATAGAATGGTTGATGAAAGTATTACGGGAGTTGAATTTATCGGAATTAATACCGATAAGCAGGCATTGCAGTTATGCAGGGCTCCTAAGCTTTTACAGATTGGTGAGAAGCTTACCAAGGGACTTGGAGCAGGAGCCAAGCCTGAAATCGGTGAGAAGGCAGCCGAAGAGAGCAGTGAAGAGATTGCCGCTGCATTAAAGGGCGCTGATATGGTATTCGTCACCTGCGGTATGGGCGGCGGAACCGGAACCGGAGCAGCTCCGGTGGTTGCCAAGCTGGCCAAGGATATGGGTATCTTAACGGTAGGTGTTGTGACCAAGCCTTTCCGTTTTGAGGCAAAAGCCCGTATGGTGAATGCAATCAGCGGTATTGAAAAGATTAAAGATCATGTGGATACATTGATTGTAATCCCTAATGATAAATTGCTTGAGATTGTTGACAGAAGGACAACCATGCCGGATGCCCTCAAAAAGGCTGATGAGGTGCTTCAGCAGGCGGTACAGGGTATTACGGATCTGATTAACGTTCCCGCTGTTATTAATCTTGACTTTGCGGATGTGCAGACTGTTATGAAGGATAAGGGAATTGCACATATCGGTATCGGAACCGGCAAGGGTGATGATAAGGCAAGCGAAGCAGTTAAAATGGCAGTGGAAAGTCCTCTTTTGGAGACTACCATTTCCGGTGCAACTCATGTTATCATCAATGTTTCCGGTGATATTACACTGGCAGATGCTTCCGATGCGGCAAGCTATGTGCAGGAACTGGCAGGAGACAATGTCAACATTATCTTCGGTGCTATGTATGATGAGACGCAGAGTGACAGCTGTACGATTACGGTTATTGCTACAGGACTGGAGGATGCAACCTTACCTACCAACAAGCCTGTTTCACAGTTTGGCACCTTTGCCAACAAGTATATGAAGCCTGTAACTCCTAATTTGAATATCAGACCTTCGGGAGTGGGAGTTTCAGACGGCGTAAATGTAATTCCGGGAAGGACCAGCCCTGCGTCGGCAGGACAGGTGCCGCACAAACCGGTATCGGGAATTACCAGCCCTGGGGATATCAGAAGTAATGTGGCGGACAAGCCTCTTAAAATTCCTGATTTTCTTCAGAAGAAATAATTTAAATGCATATTTTTGCGGAATAATAAGGCTGTATACCATAGGGTGTACAGCTTTTTATGTAATAAAAATTATTATATAATCGAAATATGAAAAAGGAGCAGGTGGTTATGACAGGGAAGACTGCAGAGGAATGTCTTAAATTTATTGATGAAAGTGTAAGCTGCTATCATGCAGTGGCGGCAGTGGAGAAAAGGCTTGTTAAGGAGGGCTTTAGCCCTCTTGATGAGAAAAATGTCTGGAGGCTTATGCAAGGTGGAAGCTATTATGTGAAAAGAAATGATTCTTCCATTATAGCATTCCGGGTACCGGAAAAGGAAATAAAGGGCTTTCATATTGTGGCCTCACACAGTGACTCGCCATCCTTCAAGTTAAAAACCAATCCGGAAATTTCCGTAGGAGAGAAGTATCTTTGTCTCAATACGGAAGGCTATGGGGGAATGATTTACTCCACATGGTTTGACAGAAGCCTTTCAGTGGCAGGAAGAGTTGTGATCTGCAGCGGGGGAGAGCTGGGGTGCCTTAATATCAATATTAATAAGGATCTGCTGGTAATACCCAGTCTTGCCATTCACATGAACCGTGAGGCCAACAAAGGAATGGAATTTAACCCTCAGAAGGATCTGCTTCCTTTTATGGGGAATATTCAGGATAAGGGCTGTCTTATGAGTGAGATAGCACAAATTGCCGGGGTAAGGGAAGAAGAGATCCTGGGAACAGATTTGTATCTTTATGTAAGGGAAAAGGGGAAGATGCTGGGGGCATCACAGGAGCTGCTCCTTTCCCCCAGACTGGATGATCTGGAATGTGTATACGGGTCTGTGGAGGCAATACAAGCAGAGAAGCCTTTAGATTACTGCAGCGTCTGTGCGGTATTTAACAATGAGGAGGTTGGGAGCCTGACCAGGCAGGGAGCGGCATCCACCTTTTTAAAGGATACCTTAACAAGAATAGGTGAAGTTTTTCAGAAGACCGGAAGTGATTATCTCAGACTGATTGCGGACAGCTTTATGATTTCCGCAGATAATGCCCATGCTCTTCATCCTAACTATCCTGACAAATCTGATCCCACCAACAAACCGGTGTTAAACGGCGGAATCGTTATTAAGCATCATGGAGGGCAAAAGTACACCACTGACGGGTATACGGAAGCAATTATGAAAAGCATATGTAAGCGGGCAGAGGTACCTTATCAGGACTATCATAATCGCTCTGATATTGCGGGAGGGTCTACCCTGGGGAATTTATCATCCGCACAGGTGGCCGTTCCTACTGTGGATATAGGCCTTCCCCAGCTTGCCATGCATTCTGCGGTGGAAACAGCCGGAAGATGGGATGTGGAGTATTTGGTTAAGGCGCTTAGAGTGTTTTATAAAGAGTGAGTATGCCCGGACATTAGATTTTAATGAAAGCTGATACGGGAAGCAGTAAAAGAACAGTTGTAAACGAAAGGGTTTATAGCTGTTCTTTTTTTGTGTGCAGAGGTAATCCATGTCATTTTCAGGCGATGGATGACAGGGTTTCGGACAACGTTTTGACAAATTATGAAGACCTTAATGTTTATAATGAACTGGTACTTAAGAAATGGAGGTGAAGGACTGCAAGGTGCAAATACAGGATACCGTTTATATCGACAGTGCCTTTTTGTTGAATTTGGTAATGGATCTGTACCTGCTTAGGCTGACGGTGAAAGTGCTGGGGAAAACTGCCACGTACCTTAGAATTTTGCTGGGAAGCCTGACGGGAGCACTGGGGTATTGCATGATCCTGTGCATTCCGGAAGTGCCTTACGGATGCAAGGTATTGTTTGGAATGCTGCCCGTAGGAATACTGATGATAAAGATTACATGCCAAACCTCTGGGATTGCGGAACTCATCCGGGGACTGGGATATCTGTACTTTTTCTCCTTTCTGATGGGCGGGTTCATAATTTTTCTAAGGGAAAGGCTGCCTGTATTTCGGGCATATGAAAATTCCTTTTTTTTGATTGCTCTGCTTGGATATGCAGGATACGCCATAGGGCAAAGAGTCCTTTTGGCTTATCAAAGGAATAAACAAAACTGCTTTTGCAGGGTTATCCTTGCAGGTGATAACGGTCCTATAGAGGTGGCTGCTTTGATTGATACGGGAAACGGTCTTGTGGAGCCGGTCAGCAGTAAGCCTGTAGCGGTTTTGGATGAGGAAATATGGGAAAATATGAGGCAATGGATAAAACCGGAAAAATATAAAGTCATTCCCTATCACAGCCTTGGAAAGAAACATGGAATTTTGGAAGGTTATGAGATTGATGCCATGGAAGTGAAGGGAAAAGCGGGAGAAAAACGATACGAGAAGGTAATCATAGCAGTATTTAAAGGAAATGTATCAGGAAAGGGCAATTATAAGATGATATTGCCATTGGAATTATCTATATAGAATGGACTTAAAGCTTTGACAGGAGGAATTGAGAATGGTTTTTAAGGTGGCTATTCCGGGAAAGCTGCAATTTAAGTTATACCGCAGAGAACCCGGATTTTTGATGGGAAGACAGGGGGATGTTCATTACATAGGCGGTTCGGAGGTGCTCCCGCCTCCGCTGGAACTGGAAAAGGAAAATGCAGTGATCAGTGATCTGGGAACAGAGTATGAGAATGAGGCCAAATCCATACTGATTGAGCATAATTTGCGGCTGGTGGTTTATATTGCAAAAAAGTTTGATAATACAGGGGTGGGAGTGGAAGATTTGATTTCCATAGGAACCATAGGGTTAATCAAATCCATTAACACCTTCAACCCTGAGAAAAACATTAAGCTGGCAACCTATGCCTCCCGATGCATTGAAAATGAAATTTTAATGTACTTAAGAAGAAATAATAAGACAAAGCTTGAGGTGTCCATTGACGAACCCTTAAATGTGGATTGGGACGGAAATGAGCTGCTTCTGTCAGATATTCTGGGAACGGATGAGGATGTAATCTACCGTGATCTGGAAAATGAAGTAGAGCGAAAGCTGCTTCTTAAGGCGATTGATAAGCTGACAGAACGGGAAAAGACCATTATCAATTTGAGGTTTGGACTTGGTTCGCCGGATGCGCAGGAGATGACCCAAAAGGAAGTGGCGGATATGCTGGGAATTTCCCAGTCCTATATCTCAAGACTGGAAAAGAAAATCATGAAGAGACTGAAAAAGGAACTTTTGCGGGACAGCTGTTAGCTGTCCCCTTTTTATACTTTTTCTAGCAGCGTATATCTACAATTATAATGTCAGGACCGATCTGCTTGATATCCTTGTAGGGAATAACAAAATCCGGTTCGGTGCATAGGAAATTCAGAAATTTATTACCGCTGGGAACAAACACTTTACAGATTTGACCGCTGCATTCATCAAATTCCAGATCGGAAATCCGCCCTAATTTTTTGCAGTCACGAAGGTTAATCACATCTTTGCATTTTAACTCTGAAAATAACATCTGTACTTCCTGCCTTTTCGTGGTATATTTTAAGATATGCAAAGAACTGGGGGAAGGTTACGCAGAGGGCAGAATGCTTATGCGGTTAAATAGTTTTTCATTACCTTTAACGCATTTTTTTCAAGCCGGGACACCTGTGCCTGGGATATTCCGATTATATCAGCCACTTCCATCTGGGTTTTACCCTCGAAAAACCGAAGGCTTATAATTTCATGCTCCCGCTCACCCAGCCTTTTCATAGCTTCACTTAAAGACAAATGTTCTACCCAGTTTTCTTCCTTATTCTTTTTGTCGCTGATCTGATCCATTACATAGAGAGTGTCGCCTCCGTCGGTAAAAATAGGCTCATACAGGCTCATGGGATTTTGGATGGCGTCCAGCGCATATACAATATCTTCCTTGGAAATGCCGATTTCCTTAGCTATTTCATTAATGGTAGGTTCCTTCATGTTTTGCTTGATCAGATTTTCCTTGGCATAGATTGCCTTGTAGGCCGTATCCTTTAGAGAACGGCTTACTCTGATGGAGTTGTTGTCTCTAAGGAACCTTCTGATCTCCCCGACGATCATGGGAACAGCATAGGTACTGAATTTTACATTAAGTGAGGAATCGAAATTGTCGATGGCCTTAATCAGTCCGATGCAGCCGATTTGAAATAAATCATCCACATTTTCGTTACTGGCCGAAAAACGCTTGATAACGCTTAGAACAAGACGCAGATTCCCTTCAATATACTGTTGTCTTGCAGATGTATCTCCCTCCTCTATCTGCTTAAAAAGCTTCTCCTTTTCCTCTGCCTTTAAAAGCGGGAGCTTTGCCGTATTAACTCCGCATATTTCCACCTTTCCCTGAGCCATCTGCGTAGGTCCTCCTGATCTTCATTGCAGCCTTTTAAAATTAACGCTGTAATAAAATCATTCACCGATTGGCAGAAAAATATTCATGGCAAACTCCAAATATAAAATGGTTGACATAATTTAATTATCAAAATATAATATACGCAAAAGGCAGATGAGGGAGGGAAGCAATATGAAATGTCCGTTTTGCGGCCACGAAAATACCAGAGTAATTGATTCAAGACCGGCGGAAGATAATAATTCTATAAGACGCCGCCGGGTATGTGACGAATGTGATAAGCGTTTTACCACTTATGAGAAGGTAGAGACCATTCCACTGATCGTAATCAAGAAGGATGATAACAGGGAAACCTATGACAGGGCGAAGATCGAGGCAGGGGTGCTCCGGGCATGTCATAAGCGTCCTATCAGCGCCAACCAGATTAAGCAGCTGGTAGATGAGGTGGAAACGGAGATTTTCAGCAGAGAAGAGAAGGAAATACCCAGCCGTGTAATTGGGGAGCTGGTGATGAATAAGCTGAAGGATTTAGAGGCGGTGGCGTATGTGCGCTTTGCCTCCGTATATAGAGAGTTTAAGGATATCAATACCTTTATGGATGAATTAAAGAAGGTTTTGGAATAAAAGGAAGCTGCAGGGCAGCAATAAAGGAGACTGACTATTATGGCAACAGAATTTGTGGAAAGAAAAAGATGGCTGTTTTTGGGACTTCCGTTTACTTTCACTAAATATTATATTAAAGAAAATGTGATCACAATCAACAGCGGTTTCTTTAAAAAGATAGAAAATGACTGCTATATGTATAAGGTTCAGGATGTGGAGCTGGTTACTTCGCTGATGGAGAGAATTTTCGGCCTTGGAACGGTGGTTTGTTATACGGGAGATACTACGCATCCGAAGCTTATGTTAGTACATATTAAAAATTCAAGGGAAATCAAGAACTTTATTTTGGAAAACTCCGAGCAGGCGAGAATTAAGAGGCGTACCTTAAATATGCTGGATATCGGTGCAGGCGTTGACGATCTGGATGGAGATATGCTAGATTAAGTGAATAGGGAAACAAGCATCAAAGGCGGTATGAGGTTTTCATACCGCCTTCTCATGATCGGGATGTAATATTTTTTCAAAAAGCAGTCCTGCCAGAAACCAATTAGGAAAATAATCCAAACGTACAATCCTGTGAACATTCCATTTGGAATTTTCGTAATTCCAGGGGCACATATGGCGTTTGTCAAGAAAATGTCCGGTAAGATATTCCCCTGCATAAATGCACACTGCATAAATCAGTCCCCGCAGGTAAGCCGGGATATTTTTCAGTGGCTTGTATAGAAGAGCAAGAAAGCAGGCGCTTCCGTAGATCGGAAACATCCACAGGGAGGTTTGCCCTATAAGGCGCATATCGCGGCGGCGCAGGGAATCAAGGGAGGTAAAGACGATTTCCATGCACCATCCGGTGAGACCGCATTTGAAAAAGTTTTTCAGCATGATGGTATTCTTCCTTCGATAGTTTTTTGATATTAGTATAACTGTAAAAAAAGAGATTATTCATTTAACAGGCATAACAGGGCAGTGCAGGAAAGAGAGAAGATTAAGAAATGAATTATCAGGAAGTATTGGATTACGTAGATGAATTAAAAAAGTACGGGAGCATACCGGGACTTGACAGTGTGGCAGGCCTTTGCGGAAAGCTTCATGATCCTCAGGATAATTTAAAGTTTATCCATATTGCGGGAACTAACGGAAAGGGTTCTGTTGTTGCTTTTTGTTCGGAAATTTTAAAGGTGGCAGGGTACCGGGTAGGCAGATATATTTCCCCTACGATTTTTGAGTATCGGGAGCGGATCCAGATAAACGGAAGATCCATAAGCAAAAAGGAGCTTTGTGAGCTGATGGAGCTTATGAAAGGGAAGTGTGAGGAGCTTGTGGCAGAGGGAAAGCCGCATCCCACTGCCTTTGAACTTGAAACTGCCATGGCATTTTACTATTTTAAGGAGCATGAATGTGATCTTGTGGTTTTGGAAACCGGTATGGGCGGACTTTTAGATGCCACTAACGTGATTAAGACAACAATAGTGGAGGTATTTACCTCTATTAGTTTAGATCATATGGGTGTTTTGGGAAAGAGCCTTTCTCAGATTGCCGAAAACAAAGCGGGAATTATGAAGCCCGGTTCAAGGGCAGCAGCGCTTAAAGGTGATGATGAGGTGATGCAGGTGCTTCGGCGGAAGGCGGAGGAACTTGGTGTTATGTTAACCATAGTTGATCCATCAGAGCAGACCGGCGTTAAAAGCAGCCTCGAGAAGCAGAGCTTTCATTATGACGGATACCGGGATCTCACCATTACCATGGCGGGAAAATATCAGATTGAAAATGCCATGCTTGCAGTCAGGACAATAGAAGAGCTTATAAAGGCAGGCTTTCCGGTTAAGGAGAGCGCCATATACAAGGGGCTTTTGTGTGCAAAGTGGCCCGGAAGGTTTCAAGTGGTTGGAAAAAAGCCATTGTTTATCGCAGATGGGGCACATAACCGGGATGGGGCGGCCAGACTTGCAGAGTCCATTCGTTTTTATTTTACAAACAGAAGAATTATATATATAATAGGAATATTGAGAGACAAGGAGCAAAGAGAGATATTGAAAGCAACCTGTCCCCTTGCGCAGCAGATTCTGACTGTGCCTACGCCGGGAGAGCGGGGCTTATCTTCCTATGAACTGGCCTGTGTGGCAGGGGAATATCACAGTAATGTTACGTCTGTGGACAGTGTGCAGGAGGCGGTGGAGCTTGCTTATCTGCTGGCGGATAGGGATACGGTGATCATTGCTTTTGGTTCTTTGTCTTATCTCGGAAATCTGATCAGGTTCGTGGAATCTGTCTCTGATAAAAAGAGAAGAAAGGATATCGGGAGAGACTCACATGGTAAACAAAGAGAAAGTTGAAGCGGCAGTGAAAATGCTCCTTGAAGGAATCGGGGAGGACTGCGATAGAGAAGGACTTAGGGAAACGCCGGCCCGGGTGGCCAGAATGTACGAGGAGCTTCTTGAGGGAATGGACGCCTCGGCAGAAGAGCATCTTATGAAAACCTTTACGGCCCGGGACAATCAAATGGTTTTGGAGAAAGACATTGAATTTTACTCCATCTGCGAGCATCATATGATGCCCTTTTTCGGCAAAATACATATCGCCTACATTCCTGACGGAAAGGTAGTAGGTATCAGTAAGCTGGCCCGGACAGTGGAGGTGTTTGCGAGAAGGCTCCAGATACAGGAAAGGCTGACGGCGCAGATTGCAGATGCCATCATGGAGAACTTAAAGCCGAAGGGTGTTATGGTTATGGCGCAGGCAGAGCATATGTGCATGACCATGCGGGGCGTGAAAAAGCCGGGAAGCCAAACGGTAACCGTGATCTGCCGCGGCCTGTTTGAGCAGGACGAGAGCCTGAGAAGTCTTTTTATGGATATGGTGAAGCAGAGGTAAATGAAAATGGAGAGGGCAAACCGGATTTTGGAGCATCCAAAATACAGGAAATATTTAGCTAAGAACGAGGAGGCAGAGGCGCAGCGGCGCTTCTGCCATCATAATATGGGGCATTTTCTGGATGTGGCAAGGCTGGCAGTGATTTTAAACGAGACGGAAGGCTATGGGATAGAAAGAGAATTAATTTACGGCGCTGCACTGTTACACGATGTTGGGAGATGGATGCAGTATCAGGACGGTACGCCCCATGAGAAGGCCGGTGTGATGCTTTCACTGGAAATTCTTGAGGACTGTGGGTTTACCGGCGAGGAACAAAAATACATTTTAGAGGCCATCGGCAATCACCGTAACAGTGACATCAAAGAAGAAAAATCTCTGTCAGGGCTTCTTTATCGTGCGGATAAGCTGAGCCGTCCCTGCTTTGCCTGCAAGGTGGAACCGGAATGTGACTGGAAGCAGGGCAAAAAGAATAAGAAGCTGATTCTGTAGCAGGGGTTATGATGTGGTCTGGACGCAGAATAAGGTGCAGAATAGACGCAGAAATGAGGTTAAATAAATATGATAATAGGAAATCGTGAGTTTGATCTGAAAAACCATACCTATGTGATGGGAATATTAAATGTAACACCGGATTCCTTTTCTGACGGTGGGAAGTTTAATCGAATGGATCAGGCACTCTTTCATGTGCAGGAGATGCTGGATCAGGGAATGGATATTTTAGATATCGGCGGAGAGTCCACCAGGCCTGGGTATCAGCCCCTTCCCGTGCAGGAGGAGATAGAAAGAGTGCTTCCTGTGATCGAAGAGGTGAAAAAGCGCTTTCAGGTTCCCATTTCACTGGATACCTGCAAGGGTGAGGTGGCAAGAGTTGGGATACTGGCGGGAGCAGACCTGATTAATGATATCTGGGGATTAAAGTATGATGACAGCTTGGCTCAGGTGTTGGGAGATGCACAGGTTCCCTGCGTACTGATGCATAACAGAAAGGAAGCCGTCTATGAAAGCTTTATGAAGGATGTGATTTCTGATCTTGGGGAAAGTATTGCCATTGCTCATAGGGCCGGTATTTCGGATGAAAAGATTATCCTTGATCCGGGGGTCGGTTTTGGAAAGACCAGGGAACACAATCTGGAGATCATCGGAAGGCTTGAGCAGCTAAAGACCCTGGGATATCCCCTGCTTCTTGGGACCAGCAGAAAGTCCGTAATCGGGCTTACTCTTGATCTGCCGGTAAACGAGCGGCTGGAGGGAACCCTTGTGACTACTGTGTTTGGCGTAATGAAGGGCTGCGGTATTGTGAGGGTACATGACGTAAAGGAAAATGTGCGTGCCGTTAAAATGACGGAAGCAATAAGGGAGGCTTCCGGGGAGGTTTGCAATGGATTTTATTAAGATAGAAGAGCTTGAGGTTTATGCCGGCCATGGCGTGTTTTCAGAGGAAACGAGAAAAGGACAGATGTTTTATGTGAATGCTGTTCTTGGCACGGATTTAAGGGGTGCCGGATTAAAGGACGAGCTGACGCTTTCTACTCATTATGGGGAGGTCTGCCATTTCATCAGCAGATATTTGAAAGAGCATACCTTTCTGTTAATTGAAGCGGCAGCGGAGCATTTGGCGAAGGCATTGCTTTTGGACTTTCCATTGATCAGGGAGCTTACGCTTGAAATCAGAAAGCCTCACGCCCCCATTGGTTTACCTCTTTCCAGCGTATCCGTGCAGATAAAGAGGGGTTGGAAGCAGGTTTATCTGGGTGTTGGTTCTAATATGGGGGATCGAAGAGGATATATTGACAGGGCGGTTGAGGGACTTAAAGGCTGTCCGGAAATAAGAAACGTGAAATGCTCCGGTTTCATTACCACGAAGCCTTACGGGGGAGTGGAGCAGGAGGATTTCTTAAACGGAGCGATAGAGCTTGAGACCCTTTTGACGCCGGAGGAGCTTCTTATGTTTCTTCATGAACTGGAGAAGGAAGCGGGGAGAGAGAGAAAGGTTCATTGGGGACCGAGAACATTGGATTTGGATATTCTTTTTTATCAGGAGTATGTGTCGGATGATCCCCGGTTGACGGTACCCCATCCTGATATGGAAAACAGGATGTTTGTGTTAGTACCGCTTTCGCAGCTCTGCCCGTATTATAAAAATCCGGTTACAGGTCAAAGCGTAAAGCAGATGCTTAAGGAGCTTGAGAAGCTTAAGGGGCCCTGGGAGGGTCAGGAGAGAACAGAAAACAGGAAAACAGCAGGAAAGGCATGAGAGCAAGGTGAAAAAGGAAAAGAACAGGCCAAAAAGTAATTGTGAGCAGTGCAATAATTATGTTTATGATGATGACTATGAGTGTTATACATGTGAAATGGATCTGGACGAGGATGAGATGGCCAGATTTTTGGCAGACTCCTACAGAGACTGCCCATATTATCAGCCCGGAGACGAGTATTTGATCGTAAGAAAGCAAATGTAGCTTTGTTTCTTAAGGATCAGGCGGCCCTGTTATTGCAGGACCGCCTCAGCAGCTGCCTGGAAGGTGGTTACGTTCACAGGACCATTGACCGGTGTGTGGTATACAGGCGTATCCGCTCCAAAGGCGGTAAAGTATGCATAGGTTGAGGTGAGATTGATGTTGCAGTAATTTCCTTCGGCAACGATTTCAGGATTGCTTCCGTCCAGCGCCATCCGCATCAGGGCGGGCTGGGAAGCGGAAATGCGCTGATAATAGATATAGCTTTCTCCAACATTGAAGGAATCTACTTTGTCGCTGGTCAGCACTTCCACAGTATTATCGGAAAGGGAAAGACGGCACAGCCTGTAATCGGAGGATACATCCATATAATAAATGTAGCCATTGTGCCATACGGGATACCAAAGATTTCCCTGATAAACAGTGGATATGGTGTCGGTGGCGGTGTCAAGGGCATAGAGATAGTGGTCATCCTCGGTTCCGTTAAAGTATATGATGCCGTTATGACAGGCAGATGGATTAATGACGCCGTCATAAACAAGTGTGTTTTCGGACTTGTCGTTCTTAACCTTATACAGCTGGGTAAAGTCCGTATTGTTGTACCTCTGATAATAGATATAATCACCGCAAAGCTGCATGGTAACGGAAGCGTTCCGGTCAAGGCATGTTAAGTGATCACCGTTCGTTTTGGAACGGTAAACGCCGTAGGTACGGACTACATAGCCAAGGCCTGTACCGCCGCCTGAGCTGTCCATATAATAGTAGAGATAATCGCCTGCCGTATTGATGGAGTTGACCGTGGAACTGCTAAGCTTCTTTAAATCGGTTTCATCAGCATTCATGGAGTACAGACAGCCGTTGTCATAGGCATTGGAAAAGTAAACCCTTCCGTTTTCCTCGGCGAAAAGTCCGCCATTATTTAAGTTTCCGGCAGTATTTCCTGTAACTGAAGGATCATTGCGGGGAACCTTTGAGGACAGGGCGGAAATGACGCTGGATATGATTAATGCCAGCAGGATAATTCCTGCAAAAAGTAAGACTTTCCAGTTATTTTTCATAGAAGACTCCTTTTATCGCTGAATGTTTTTTGCTAAGATATATTATAATAAATCGGGATTTGCAGTGCAACCTAAAATCCGCAGTGCTGCTTTGGCGTGTAAAAGATAGGTAAACTGCCTTGATAAGCAGGTTTTTTTGATATAAAATGATAGCGGTGTGAAGGAACAACACCGACGGAAAGGTAAGCGTATGGATTTATTAGACTTAAGAGAACAAATTGATGTGATCGATGCCCAGATTGTGGAGTTATATGAAAAGAGAATGGAGGTTTCCAGACAGGTATCGGAATACAAGATTAAAACCGGCAAGAAGGTTTTTGACAAGGCAAGGGAGGAAGAGAAGCTTCGCAAGGTGAAGTCTCTTACCCACAATGAATTTAACAGTCATGGAATCGAGGAGCTGTTTGAGCAGATTATGTCCATGAGCCGCAAGCTTCAGTATCGCATGCTTACAGAGCATGGCAGTATCGGAAGACTTCCCTTTATCGGTGTTGACAATTTGGATGAAGGAAAGGCAAGAGTGGTTTTTCAGGGGGCAGAGGGCGCTTATTCCCAGGCGGCTATGATGCAGTATTTCGGGGATCAGGTAAACAGCTTTCATGTGGAGACCTTCAGGGATGCCATGATTGCCATAGATGAAGGCAGCGCAGATTTTGCGGTGCTTCCCATTGAAAATTCAACTGCGGGGATAGTCAGTGAAATTTATGATCTTTTGGTGGAGTTTGAGAATTATATTGTGGGAGAGCAGATTATTAAAATCGAGCACTGCCTGATGGCAGTACCCGGAACAGAGCTTTCGGATATTAAAACGGTTTATTCCCATCCCCAGTCGCTGATGCAGTCGTCCCGCTTTCTGAATCAGCAGCGCTGGCAGCAGATCAGTATGCAGAACAATGCCTTTGCAGCAAAGAAGGTGGCAGAGGATCAGGATAAGACCCAGGCGGCTATTGCAAGTGAGTATGCTGCAAAGCTGTATGGACTTGAGGTGCTTTTAAAGGGTGTGAATCAGTCAAGCACCAATTCTACCAGATTTATTATTGTGACCAATCAGAAAATCTTTTTAAAGGATGCTAAAAAGGTCAGCATTTGTTTTGAGGTGCCCCATGAGAGCGGCTCTCTTTACCATATGCTTTCTCATTTCATATATAACAATTTGAATATGAACAGGATTGAGAGCAGACCGATTGAGGGCAGAAACTGGGAATACCGTTTCTTTATTGATTTTGACGGAAACCTGGCTGACAGCTCGGTGAAGAATGCACTCCGGGGACTTCGTGAGGAAGCAAGAAACATGAAAATATTGGGAAATTACTGATTGAGGATTAAGATGAGAGAACAGGAACTGATTGTATATAAGGATTTTAACGAGGATGAAGGCAGCCTTTTGTACGATATGGCATGGCTGATGGAAAATTACAGGAATGAAAGGGTGAGCAGGGAAGAAATGTCGGCGCTTATGTATGACTGCATTCACCGTCTTTTAGAGCTTGCCGGCAATCATGGATTTTATGGAAATCTTTGGCATTGTTATCTTTCCAATCTTTTGGTAAACAATGAAAATAGCTACAGCAAGGCCTGTGAAATCAGAGGAGCGGTGGAAGGAACCATCAATCAGGCGGTACTGCATGACATTATAATCTTCAGAGAGCTTTTTGACTATGATTTTTCTGATATGCTGAAGGTGCTTCGGATTCAGGGCTTTGATCTGATTACCGATTATGTGAGCAGTGAAAGTGAAAGCAAGGTATATAACAGCCGCATCAGGGAGAGGATTTGTTCCCTGGCAGTAAAGTTTGCGGGAAATCATACGCCGGAGGAGATGAAGGACACCCTGACGGAGTTTTACAGAGATTACGGAGTGGGCAGATTTGGACTTCACAAGGCCTTTCGCGTGGTTCATGACGAGGAAGGGGTTAAGGTAGTGCCCATTCTCAACATTGCCCATGTGCATCTGGATGATCTGGTGGGCTATGAGATACCTAAGCGGAAGCTGATTGAAAATACGGAAGCATTTGTAAGCGGCAGAAGAGCAAACAACTGCCTGCTTTTTGGCGATGCGGGAACAGGCAAGTCCTCCAGTATCAAGGCGATTGCCAATGAGTATTATGAGAAGGGACTGCGTATCATAGAGGTGTACAAGCATCAGTTTCAGGACCTGAATGACGTGATTGCCCAGATCAAGAACAGGAACTATAAGTTTATTATTTATATGGATGATTTGAGCTTTGAAGACTTTGAGATTGAATATAAATACCTTAAGGCAGTGATTGAGGGCGGGCTTGAGAAGAAGCCGGAAAATGTGTTGATTTATGCAACCTCCAACCGAAGGCATCTGGTACGGGAGAAGTTTTCCGATAAGGAGGACCGCAGGGATGATCTTCATGCCGGAGATACGGTGCAGGAAAAGCTGTCCCTGGTGGCAAGATTTGGTGTTACCATCTTTTTTGCAGCGCCGGATAAGAAGGAATATCAGGCGATTGTAAGGGCCTTGGCGGAGCGTTATCATGTGACGATACCGGAGGAGGAGCTTTTGCTGGAGGCAAATAAATGGGAGCTTACCCACGGAGGGCTTTCGGGCAGAACCGCCCAGCAGTTTATTGATTATCTGCTGGGAAGACAGGAGGATTAGTGAACTTAATCCGGGTAGAAAGGATAGTGTTGAAGTATGGCAGTCAAAACATTTGCGGCAATTGATGTAGGCTCTTATGAGCTTTCCATGAAAATATTTGAGGTATCCAAAGCAAGGGGAATGAAGGAAATCGATCATATCAGGCACAGTATTGATATGGGAACGGAAAGCTACAGCACCGGAAAGCTCAGCTATCAAAGGGTGGAGGAGCTTTGCCGGATTCTTCGTGAGTTTTCCGCTATTATGAGAGCCTATCAGGTATCCGATTATGTTGCTTACGGAACAAGCGCTATCAGAGAAACGGAGAATACGGCTATTTTACTTGATCAGATAGAACAGAGAACGGGAATTCATATTGAGGTCTTAAGTAATTCCGAACAGCGTTTTCTGGATTATAAATCCATTGCATTTCAGGGAGCGGGCTTCCAGAAAATTATCGAAAACGGTACAGCGATTGTGGATATCGGAGGAGGCAGCATCCAGGTTTCCCTGTTTGATAATGACACATTGGTGTCCACCCAGAATATGAAGCTGGGGGTTCTCAGGCTGCAGGAGAGAATGACACAGTTAGATGCCAGCATCAGGCAGTATGAAGGCTTTTTGGGAGAGCTAATAGATTCGCAATTGACGGTCTATAAGAAGCTGTACTTAAGAGACAGGGAGATCAAGAATATTATTATTGTGGATGATTATATTTCAACCCTTCTCAGGAAAAAGAGCATTGACAATGAAATGAAGGGCTATGCCGGAATTGAGCTGTTTGAACAGATTCGTAAAGCATACCAAAGCGAGGGGCTTTTAGAGTTGGCGAGGCGGTGGGATATGCCGGAGGAGAATATGCCCGTTATGTATATTTCGCTGATTATGATCAAGCGTATTATGGAGGTTATGGGAGCGGATTTGATTTGGGCTCCGGGAGTGACTTTGTGCGACGGTATCGCATATGAATACGCAGAGAAGAATAAGCTTATAGTGTCTGCCCATGACTTTGAGAAGGATATTATTGCCTGCGCACATAACATCAGCAAACGCTACAGAGGAAGCAAAAAGCGGAGTGAGACTTTGGAGGAAATTGCTCTTACCATTTTTGACAGCATGAAAAGGGTACATGGTCTGGGAAAAAGAGAAAGGCTTCTTTTGCAGCTTTCCACAATCTTACATGACTGCGGAAAGTACATCAGTATGTGGAATTTGGGGGAGTGCTCCTACAATATTATCATGTCTACGGAGATTATCGGGCTTTCCCACATGGAAAGAGAAATCGTTGCCAATGTGGTGAAATATAACCATCTTGAATTTGCTTATTATGAGGAGATGAGCAGATACAGCATGATGGATAAGGCATCTTATTTAAAAATTGCCAAGCTGACAGCTATCCTTCGGCTGGCAAACGGGCTGGATCGAAGTCATAAGCAGAAATTCAGAAATGTAAAAACAGTGTTGAAGGACAATCAGCTGATTATTACGGTAGACACCAATGAAGATATTACTTTGGAAAAGGGACTTTTTGGTGCAAGGGCAGCTTTCTTTGAAGAGGTGTACAGCGTATTGCCCGTTATTAAGCAAAAGAAGACATTTTAGGCGGAGGTTTAGGATGATGAGAAATTCTAAATATGCAGACCCCGGATTTTACAGCAACAGAGAGCTGAGCTGGGTTCTTTTTGACAAGCGGGTCTTAAGTGAGGCAATGGATAAGCATAATCCCTTGTTTGAAAGACTGAAGTTTTTAAGTATAACGGCATCTAATCTGGATGAGTTTTTTATGGTCAGAGTGGCATCCCTAAAGGATATGGTAGGAGCAGGCTATGACAAACCGGATATTGCAGGAATGACGCCTGAGGTACAGCTTAAGGAATTATATAAAGCGACACATGAATTGGTAGAGAAACAGTATGCCGCCTACAATGGGGAGCTTTTGCCAAAGCTTTTGCAGAACGGACTTCGGGTTATTTCAAAGCATGAAAAGCTTACGGAACAGGAAGGGGCATATGCGGATCAGTTTTTTGAGGAAAACGTATATCCTGTGCTGACTCCCATGGCGGTGGATTCTTCAAGACCGTTTCCTTTGATTAGAAATAAATCGTTAAATATCGGCGCTCTTGTAACCAAGAAAAACGGAGACGGCGAGCTGGAATTTGCCACTGTACAGGTGCCCAGTGTGCTGCCGCGAATAGTACAGCTTCCTTCGGAGGATGAAAACGAAAAGGTAGTGATTCTTTTAGAGGAGGTTATCGAAAGAAATATTCGAAAGCTGTTTTTAAATTATGATATTGTGTGTGCTTATCCTTTCCGTATTATGAGGAATGCAGATTTTTCCTTAGAGGAGGATGAGGCGGAGGATCTTTTAAAGGAGATTGAAAAGCAGCTGAAGAAAAGACAATGGGGGCAGGCAATCAGGCTGGAGGTAGAAAAGGGAATCGATGACAGGCTGCTTCGCATTATCAGTGAAGAGCTTTCCATTTCGGAGGAGGAGATTTATCGGATTGCCGGTCCTTTGGATTTGACCTTTTTGATGAAGATGTATGGGCTTCCCGGCTTTGAGCATTTAAAGGAAAGGGGCTATGCAGCGCCCCAGGCGGTGCCGGAGCTTCCATCTGACTGTGATATTTTCGAGCAGATCAGAAAGGGGGATATTCTGCTGCATCATCCCTACGAAAGCTTCACGCCTGTGGTGGACTTCATCAGACAGGCAGCAAGAGATAAGGATGTGCTGGCTATCAAGCAGACGCTGTATCGTGTCAGCGGTAATTCCCCTATCATTGCAGCCCTGGCTCAGGCGGCGGAAAATGGCAAGCAGGTTTCCGTGCTGGTAGAGCTGAAAGCAAGATTTGACGAGGAAAATAATATCGTATGGGCCAAAATGCTGGAAAAAGCCGGCTGCCATGTTATATACGGACTTGTGGGGCTTAAGACCCACAGTAAGATTACGCTGGTGGTAAGAAGAGAGGAAGACGGTATCCGCAGGTATGTTCATCTTGGGACGGGAAACTATAATGATGCAACCGCAAAGCTGTATACGGATGTAGGGCTTTTAACCTGTTCTCCTTCTATCGGTGAGGATGCCACAGCAGTGTTTAATATGCTTTCCGGTTATTCAGAGCCTTTGCTGTGGAATAAGCTGTCATTAGCGCCTTTATGGCTTAAGGATCGGTTTTTGTATCTGATTGACAGGGAAAAGGATAATGCCCTGGCAGGACGGGGCGGACATATTATTGCAAAGGTTAACAGCCTGTGTGATAAGGATATTATTGCAGCGCTTTACGAGGCGGCGGAAGCAGGCGTGAAAATTGAACTGATCGTTCGCGGAATTTGCTGCCTGAAAACCGGGCTTCCCGGTATCGGGGACAATATTACGGTTCGTTCTATTGTGGGGAACTTTTTGGAGCATTGCCGAATCTTTTACTTTGAAAATGACGGAAAGCCGGAATATTACTGTGCCAGCGCAGATTGGATGCCAAGAAATCTGGAACGCCGGGTAGAGATCATGTTTCCGGTGGAAAAACCGGAGCTGCGCACCAGGCTGATGGAGATTCTCTCCATGCAGCTTAGGGATAACGTGAAGGCGCATGTGCTGATGCCCGATGGCAGCTATGAAAAAGTAAACAGGAGAGGGAAGGAAGCCGTTAATGCACAGCAGGAGTTTGGACGCCGGGCAGTGCAGGCGGCAAAGGAAAACTGCGAGGTGTCAGAAAGCAGAGTATTCATTCCCGAGACACATCATGAGTAAAGAAATTATTCTGGCAAGCGCATCCCCAAGAAGGCGGGAGCTACTTGCACAAATCGGATTACAGTTCAGGGTGCTTCCCGGCAATGCCGAGGAGAATGTTAAGAGTACAGATCCTGCTGAAATGGTAAAGGAGCTTTCTGCGCTAAAGGCTTCACAGGCTTATGAGAGCCTTTCTGATCGGGAGAAGGCGGAAAGTATTGTAATAGGTGCAGATACAGTGGTCTCCCAGGACGGGCAGATTTTAGGAAAGCCGGGAAGTGAGGAAAGAGCGGTTCGAATGCTTTCATCCCTGCAGGGAAGAACCCATCATGTGTATACCGGAGTAACATTGATATGGCAGGAGGAGAGACAGATGGGAGGCTTTGATAAGAAAAGCCGGACCTTCTTTGAGGATACTCTTGTAACTATGTACCCCATGTCAGCAGAGGAAATTGAAGCTTACGTGTCCACTGGTGAGCCTATGGATAAGGCAGGAGCGTATGGCATTCAGGGAGGCTGTGCGGCATGGATACAGAGAATCCAAGGCGATTACAATAATGTGGTAGGGCTTCCGGTGGGAAGATTATATCAGGAATTGAAGAAAATCGATTCGTGGAAAGGAATCAAGGAACATGATTAAGCTGATTGCGTCGGATGTGGACGGGACATTGATCAAGGATTCCACACCGGACTTATATCCGGAAATGGTGGATACAATCAGGGAACTGAATAGAAAAGGGATTTTATTCTGTGCCGCCAGCGGCAGACAGTATGCCAGCCTTCGCAATGTATTTCGCGAGGTGGCTGATGATATAGCCTATATTGCGGAAAACGGTGCCCATATTCGTTACCGGAATAAGGATATTTCGGTAACCCCCATGAAGAGGGAATATATAGAACAGATTATGGACATGCTTCGAAGCTATTACGGTGAGTGTGAAACGGTAATATCCACTCCGGCGGGAAGCCTTATTGAAAGCAAAAATAAAGATTTTCTGGATCTGCTTACCTACGGATATCACAATACCTTCAGGCTGGTTCCGGACGTGCTGAAGGAAAAGGATGAAATCATTAAAATTGCGGTATACAGGAAAAACAGCATCAGGAGCCTGGGGGAGGACGTTTTCATTCCCAGGTGGAAGGACAAGGTCAAGGCCTGCATGGCAGGAGAGGAATGGGTAGACTTTATGGATGCAGGGGTGGACAAAGGAAACGGTCTCAAAATTCTGGAGGATTACCTGGGAATAGAGAAGAGAGAGACTATGGCCTTTGGAGACAACAATAATGATATCGGAATGATGCTTGCAGCGGGATGCAGCTATGCGGTGGATACGGCGGTTTCGGAGGTGCAAAAGGCAGCAGATCATATTTGTCCCGGATGGAAGCAGAAGGGAGTTTGTCAGGTAATACGAAAGGAGGTGCTTTTAGATGGAGTATAATTTGGATCGGGCAGCGCTTCAATGCTTTCTTGATAACCAAAGTCAGCTGTTCCCGGAAGGGGATGTGGCTTCAACCCTTGAGGAGGCTGATGAATTTTTAGGAAATTGTCTGGCTGTAGTGGTTGATTCCGTAAAGGAGATATGGGAATTTTTCTTAGAGGAAGGCTTTGACGTGGAAGAAATCTTTCAGGAGGAAGGTATCGATATTGAGAATGTTGAGGAAAAACGGATCCTGGAAGCGGCTGAGGTGTTTGATATTGGAGACGGAAGATATTTAATCGTAGAAGATTAAGAACATAATTAATAAGGAAAAGGAGGAGCCTTAAAGCAGGAGAAGCTTTAAGGCTCACTTTATTAAGGCAGCGTTAAAGGTATAAAGCGGGATAATCAAAGCAAAAAATGAGAACAAGGAAGCAGAAATAGGAAAGACAGGACAGTCTTTTAGGGATAAAATAATAATAGGAAGAGTGGGCGCAGCTACAGGCTGTGAATAATAGATTATTACAGGAAAGGAAGTAGAATATGAATGCATTTAAAACAGGGGAATATCGTAATCTTTTCGTGGAAAACGGCATATCCGAAAAGGCTGTTACCCAGAGACTGAATGAAATATGGGACACCTTTTTTTATGGAAGCGAGGAAGAGAGGATTTATCATCCCGTAGGAGAGGATATGGGGTATCTGGAGGATACGGGTAATCATGATGCCAGAACAGAGGGAATGTCCTATGGCATGATGATCTGCGTCCAGATGAACAAAAAGGAAGAGTTTGACAGGATATGGAAATGGGCATGTACCTACATGTGGATGGAGGAAGGGGAGAACGAGGGATATTTTGCATGGTCCTGCGGTCTTAACGGAAGGAAGAATGCCTATGGCCCTGCTCCCGACGGGGAAGAGTTTTTCGCTATGGCGCTTTTCTTTGCTTCCCATAGATGGGGAGACGGAGAGGGGACCTATTGTTATTCCAAACAGGCAAGAAAGATCCTTCATGCCTGCATACATAAGGGGCTTGACGGAAGAAGCGGCGCTTCCATGTGGAATCATCAAAATAAGCAGATATTATTTGTACCGGGAAGTGATTTTACGGATCCTTCCTATCATCTGCCTCATTTTTATGAGTTGTTTGCACTATGGGCAGATGAGGAGGATCGGCCTTTCTTTAAGCAGGCGGCAGAGGCAAGCCGGAAATATTTAAGTAAGGCCTGTCATCCGGTGACAGGAATGAGTGCGGAATATGCGGAGTTTGACGGCAGTCCCATGAGCCGGCCCCTTGAGTGGACTAAGGATCGTCATGACTGGTTTTACAGTGATGCTTACAGAACCGCAGCCAATATCGGACTGGATTATGAGTGGTTTGGAGTTTGTGAAGGTCAGGAGAAGGCTCCGGGGAGACTGCTTCAGTTTTTGGGAAACAGACAGGAGCCCTGGAAGGTATACGAGATTGACGGAACGCCTCTTTCTAAGAACGCTTTGCATCCGGTGGGGATGCTGGCAGCTACGGCACAGGGAGCCCTTTCCGTGATTGGCAGATCAAAGGATGTAGGTGAGCTTGCACAGGCCTTTAATTGGGTGAAAAGGCTGTGGGATGAACCCCTTCGCCAGGGCAGACGCAGATACTATGATAACTGCTTGTACTTCTTTGCCTTTTTGGCGCTTAGCGGTAATTACCGTATTTGGATGTAGTCCGGTGGGCAGGTATGACAGAGAGAAATAAAGAAAAGGGAGCAGCATGAGAAGATTTTGGAATCTGATTCAGGAAAAAATGAATAATTATAACGTCAGAAAGAAGCTGATGATTCTTTATGTCTTCTGCGTGCTGCTTCCTTTGTTTGTGACGGACAGTGTCATTTTGACGATTCTTCTTCAGGCAGAAAAGCGGGAGCAGAGCCTTCAGATGGAAAGCATTGCCAGCGCCGTGCAGTTTGATATCTCCTCTACGATTGAGGGAGCGGTTAGCAGGAGCAAATATATTTATGTAAGCAGAAAGGTAAATGAATTTTTGAATCGGGAATATGCCTCCGGCTATGATTTCTTTGAGGCAAGTCAGGAGCTGATAAGCGATTCGCTTTATGAGCCTATTTATGGCTCTGGAACCGTAAATATGGTTATGTATGCGGATAACGAGACCATTATAAACGGCGGACACTTCTATCGCTTGTCCTCTGTAATGGGGGAGGAGTGGTATGAAAAGCTTAAGGAAACAGGTCAGGATATGATACTTCACTTTTACTATGTGGGAAATAATGATCCCGCAACAAGCATTAAGCGAAGGATTTCCCTGGTAAGGAAGCTGAATTATTATAAGGATTCGGAACGTGAAAAGCTGGTAAGGCTGGATTTGGACTACAGCAATCTGGTGAGAAAGCTTTCCAATATGAATTATGGTATGCCGGTGTATGTATGTATAGGGGACAAGATCCTTTTTTCCAATGACGGACATAACAGCCTTACACAGGATTATGAATACCTGACGGGAAAGGAAAAGATCGGCTATGAGATGGATTGGAGCATCTATGGTGAGGATATCCGCATTCTGGTGATGAAATCGCCCAACACCATAATGGTACAGATCTGGCAGCATTTTCCATTGATATTGTTTATGCTTGCCGTAAATATTCTGCTTCCGTGGCTGCTTACCTATATTATCAATAACTCCTTTACCAGCAGACTGCGGGAGCTTAGCCAGGCCTTTGATGAGGTGGAGGCGGAAAGCTTAAAGGAGATTGAGGATGTCCGGGGGCAGGATGAAATCGGAAGCTTGATGAGAAATTATAACCGG
>JAUNGK010000059.1 GCA_030524555.1 Bacillota bacterium
GATAAGTAAGTGATTTGATATTGACAAATAAATGTGAGAGTTGTATTATTGTATACAACATAAACAATTTGGTTAGACGAGGACGTCCTGTAATATGCAGGACGTCTTTTTGAGTTCACAGGAAAGTTTTGTGGCTGCTTGCAAGGAGGGATTTATGATGTATGATTTGGATTTGTTGGAACACACGGATACGGTTAATGAACTGTTGGCCCGCTATGGTGTGAAATTTGGTATTTATAAGAATAATACCTTTAAGGAGCAGCTGTTTCCGTTTGATGCCATTCCCAGAATTATTGAAAAGGAAGAATTTGATTATCTGGAAAGAGGGTTAAAGCAGCGTGTAGTGGCGCTTAATTTGTTTCTTAAGGATATTTATAGCAAGAAAAGGATTGTAAAGGATCATGTGGTACCGGAGGACTTTATTTTTGCTTCCAGCGGCTATATGGCGGAATGTGAAGGAGTTTGTCCTGTAAAAGGTATTTATTCGCATATATCGGGCATTGATCTGGTGCAGGGAAAGGATAAGCACTGGTATATATTGGAGGATAATCTTCGGGTGCCGTCAGGCGCCTCCTATCCCATGATTGCCAGAGAGCTGTGCAGAAGAAGCAGTCCTCTCACCTTCCAGAATAACAGACTGGAGGATAACAGAAATTATGCGAAGCTTCTCAGGCGGACGCTGGACAATGTAAATGTAGGCGGCCATACGGTGATCCTTACGCCGGGCAGATATAATGCAGCATATTTTGAGCATTCCTACCTGTCAGAGAAGACGGGAGCGCATCTGGTGAACGGCTCTGAGCTTCGGGTAAAGGATGATAAGCTGTATTATGAAAGCTACAATGGTAAGCTGGAGCGGGTAGGCGCTGTTTACCGCAGAATTTCCGATGAGTACCTTGATCCCATGAATTTTAATCCGGAGTCGGTTATCGGCATTCCTCATATTTATGACGTTTACCGAAAGGGAAATGTGGCGCTTTTAAATGCACCTGGCAATGGAGTAGCGGATGACAAGGGAATATATTACTTTGTGCCTAAGATGATCAAATACTATTTGGGTGAAGAGCCGATTTTAAGCAATGCGCCTACTTATCTGCCTTTTTATGAGGAAGATATGAAGTATGTGCTGGAGAATTTTGATAAGCTGGTGCTTAAGGATGTGGCAGAAGCAGGCGGCTACGGCGTGGTATTTGGCAGCAGCATGAGCAGACAGCAGAAGGAAGATTTTATTGAGCTTTTGAAGGCGGAGCCCAGAAGGTTTATTGCCCAGGAGGTTATTGACTTTTTGGATATTGATATTCTGGAGGGAAATGAGACACTTCCCAGAAAGGCGGATCTGCGGGCCTTTGTGCTGATGGCAGATGAGCCGTTGGTATGGAAGAGCGGGCTGACCAGATTTTCAAGGAACCCGGATTCCTTTATTGTCAATTCGTCACAGGGAGGAGGATTTAAGGACACATGGGTATTATCTCAGTAGAACAAACAGATAGGCTGCTGTGGCTTGGAAGATATTCGGAGAGAGTGTATACTACTCTCCGGTTATATTACAACAGCTTTGATATGATGATTGATGAAATTACGGACAGTTACGCTGAATTTTGTAAGATGATAGATATTCCCGATATTTACGGCTCCAAGGAAGTATTTAAGGAAAAGTATCCTTTTGATGAGGAAAATCCTGATTCCATCCTTAGTAATTTGAACCGGGCATATGACAATGCCATTGTTCTTCGGGAAGAGATTGGGTCGGAGGCGCTTTCTTACATACAGCTGGCTATTTATGATATGAACCGGGCCAAAATCAGCCGGGCACCTTTGATTGAGATGCAGAGGGTGATTGATAATATTCTTGCCTTCTGGGGAATTGTGGATGACAGTATTGATTCAGAGCAGGTCCGAAATATTATTAAAACCGGAAAGCGTATAGAGAGAATTGACCTGTATGCCCGGCTTGGTATGGCGAGAAAAGAGCTGGTAAGGGAGATTGACCGATTAGTGCCCCGTATAGAACGCAGTGGAATGGAATACCGGAGGGATAAGATCGGAGCCTTAAAAGAGCTTGTAACCCAGCCTGAAATCAATTATTATAAGATTGTGTATGAGGTAGAGACGATCTTATAAAGGAGCAGGTAAGGTGAAAAGCTTACACTTCGATTATTACATGGAATTGGAATATTCCCAGCCCGTAAGAAAATGTCATTTTACGATTAAATGCATTCCCCAGGACACCAGCAGGCAGAAGGTGGAAAGGATCAGTATAGAGGTGGCTCCCCATGGCAGTATGGCGCAGGGGTATGATTCCTTCGGAAATAAGCAGCTTTTCGGCTGCGTGGAGGAGGAGCATGAACGGTTTCAATATCATATTGAAGGAGTAGTCAGAACAGGACTTGCCGACTGGGAGCCGGTGGAGAATGAGAATATTCTGGGAATTTACCGCTATCCTCACGGATTGACGGTGCCGGGAGAGGGACTTAAAGCGTACCTTGAGAAGCTTCAGGTGGTGGATAGGCGCTCTGACTTTGAAAAAGGAGTTTTTCTGATGCATAGTCTGTATCGGGATTTTTCCTATGAAAAAAATGTAACTGACGTGACGACCACAGCGGAGCAGGCATGGCAGCTTGGCAGGGGAGTCTGTCAGGATTATGCACATATATTGGTTACTCTTTGCCGCATGGAAGGGATTCCGGCCAGGTATGTGACGGGGATGCTGATTGCCGAGGGCTACAGTCATGCATGGGTAGAGATCATGTGCGGTCATAAATGGTATGGACTTGATCCGACCAATGATCTGATTGTAGCTGATGGGCATATACGGATCGGTGTGGGAAGAGATGCGGCGGACTGTCTGATTAACCGCGGCATTATGACAGGCGGAGGTAAACAGACCCAGAAAATCAGAGTGCTTGTGGAGGAGAAATATGATTAAAACAGTGGCATCTGTGGGGCTTCCCGTAGATGAGGTATTGGAGATTAGGAAGAACCGGATTAAGCCGGATACTAAAATCAATGGTAAAAAGAAAAGGATCAGTATAGTAACGGGAATACATGGAGACGAACTGGAGGGTCAGTTCGTCTGTTTTGAGATCATCAGGCGCATCCGGGAGGAGAAGGATAAGCTGACGGGGATTGTGGACATTTATCCGGCTATGAACCCGCTGGGGATCGATTCTATTACCCGGGGCATTCCGGGCTTTGACCTTGATATGAACCGGCTTTTTCCGGGAAACAGTGACGGAGACATGACAGAGTATCTTGCTTCGCAGATCGTGAAGGATGTGGAGGGCTCTGATGCCTGTATTGACATTCATGCCAGCAATATTTACCTGACGGAGATCCCTCAGATCAGGATTAATGAGCAGCATAAGGAGCAATTGATACCGCTGGCAATGAAAACCAATGTGGACTTTATCTGGGTACATGGCGCAAGCACGGTTTTAGAGTCCACCTTTGCACACAGCTTAAACAGCAGAGGCGTTCCCACGCTGGTGGTGGAAATGGGAGTAGGCATGCGGATTACGAAAGCCTACTGTAATCAGCTGGTAGACGGGATTTTTAATCTGATGCGGGAAATGGGCATTTGGCAGGGAGAGACGATTACACCCAGAAAGCCGATTATTTCCCAGAACCCGGATGATGTCAGCTACTTAAATGCCAGCGTGTCAGGAATATTTGTTCCGAACGTAAAGCACTGGGAGCATTTGAAAAAGGGAGATCAGATCGGAAGCATTATTGACCCCCTGCGCGGGAAGGTACTGGATGAAATTCTCTCTCCCGTGGACGGTATTCTTTTCACCATCAGGGAATACCCCGTTGTGGACGAAGGCTCGTTGATGGGCAGGCTTCTTCGGGACGAGGCGCTGAAGGAATAATAAATACTGTTTTGATATGGATAGATTGGCATCAGGAAGGTTTAGCTACATGAAAAAGAAAATGATTTATGAAATTAAAGCTTTATATCGGGACAATTTTCGCATCACGGGCTATGAGTTTGGCAGCGGAAAAAAGTCAGTCTGTGTCGTGGGAAGTATCCGGGGAAATGAAATCCAACAGCTTTATACCTGTTCCCAGCTGGTGAAGAGGCTGAAAAAGCTGGAGGAGGAGGGAAAGCTTGTTAAGGGACATAAAATCCTGGTAATTCCGTCCATCAATCCCTATTCCATGAACATCAAGAAGCGTTTCTGGTCCACGGACAATACGGATATCAACCGCATGTTTCCGGGATATAATCTTGGCGAAACTACGCAGAGAATTGCGGCAGGGGTATTTGAGGTGATCAAGGACTATCAATACGGCATGCAGTTTGCCTCCTTTTATATGCCGGGGAATTTTACACCCCATATCAGGATGATGAAGGCGGGATATGAGAATGTGGAGCTGGCCAAGGAGTTTGGAATGCCTTATGTGGTTCTTCGAAATACCAGACCCTATGACACCACTACCTTAAATTATAACTGGCAGATATGGGAGACCAATGCTTTCAGCATTTATACCACTACCACTGCCGAGGTGGACAAGGAAAGCGCAGGTACAGCAATCAGAAGTATTTTGAATTTCCTTTCCAAGGAAGGTATCGTGGATTACTGCGGGCATGAGGGGTATATTTCCAGGGTGGTGGAGGATACCGACATGGTGCCGGTCAGAACCAGGGTGGCAGGCATCTTTGAAAGTGAGGTAAAGGTGGGAGATGAGGTCTTAAAAGGACAGCTTCTTGCAAGGGTCATTGATCCTTATGAGGGAGAGGTGTCGGAGACATTGACAGCGCCCATAGACGGAATTGTATTTTTTCAACATAATGATCCGCTGACTTATGCAGATACAGCGGTCTTTAAACTAATGAAAGGCAGGTAAATTACCAGGCAGGTAAATCACCTGCCTTTTATCATGTAATACATTAAAAGCTTAATATCATCATATCCAGAGGCGTTTTCGATAGGCACTGGGGCTTAAGCCCATATGGGAATGAAACACTCTGCTGAAATAAAGCATGTCCTGATAGCCCAGCTGAAGGCTGATTTCATTAACAGGCAGCAGGGTAGAGCGAAGCAGCTTACATGCCAGATTCATTTTCTGCTGGGTGTGATATTCCTGAATAGTCGTTCCGGTTGCCTTTTTGAAACAGGCGGCCATATGCTTATAGCTTAGATGAAAATGTTTCTCTAAGGCTGAGGCGTGAAAGGGTTCCTGCACATGCTCACCCAGAAATCGGCATATTTGATCGGGCAGGCTGTCCTTTTGGGAAAGCAGGGAGCCGGAACAAAAGGCGCATTCCGTAAGAAGCTGGAAAAGTCCTGCATTTAAATTCCAACGCCGGAGCGGATCAGTGGAATTCATGTAATTAATAAACCGGGAAATCATTTTTGCAGCCTGAGAGCTTTCGGGAACATAGGAATGCTTAGGCAGGGGTAGCGAGTATGCCGCATCATTTGGCACATGGCCCTGATTGCCCGGTTCATTTATGATTGCAAAGGGCCGGCAGCAGGAGGCAGGCGGAGAAGTGCGGAAATGAATGTAGTACCAGGAGGTGCCTTGAGGAATGGAAGTTTTGCCATAATGATGCAGGCCGCTTTTTAAAAAGAACAGCTCTTCCTTTTGGATGATGTAATCCTGTTCTTCCTCGGTTACGCAGATATAGCCGTCTGTTACATAAATCAAAACATTGAAATCTACAATGCGGTTGGCGTGCACAAAGGGATTGGAGGCAACCTCATAGGCGCCGGAAATAACTGCCGGAAGGGAGCAGGTATCCATAATAATTTCATTCATCGGAATATTCTCCATATTTATCAGAATAAATTCTATTTTTAATAGTGTTTATAAGGATTATAATACATGTGACATGAAAAATAAAGCAATGCTTATCTTTAAAAATTGAAAAAGAAAAGCAGGCGGAAAATAGAAAAGAAAGAGGTGCGCAATGAAGACACACAGACAAATTGATGTGAAAAACTTTGAAAGCAGAGAAGGCTTTATTTATCGTTATCAGAAGCTGATTAAGGATGTGGTTATCCCCTATCAGTATGCGGTTTTGCATGATCAGGTAGAGGGCGTAGAGAAGAGTCATGTGGTGGCTAACTTTGAAAATGCCGCCAGAGCGGTTAGGGGAGAGGACGTAAGGGATGGATTTTATGGAATGGTGTTTCAGGACAGTGATGCCGCTAAGTGGATCGAGGCGGCGGCATACAGCCTTGCCACGTTTCCTGACCCGGAGCTGGAAAAGAAGGTAGACGGGCTGATTGATAAGATTGCGGCGGCGCAGGATGAGGATGGATACTTAAATACCTATTTCACCATTAAGGATAAGGAAAAGCGCTGGACTAATCTGCTTGAGGGGCATGAGCTTTATTGTGCAGGACATATGATGGAGGCGGCGGTTGCCTATTATGAGACCACCGGAAAGGATAAGCTTCTTAAGGTTATGCAGAAAAATGCGGCGCATATTTACCGCCATCTTGTGACGGAAGGGCATGAGGGCTATCCCGGGCATCCGGAGGTGGAACTGGCGCTTATGAAGCTGTACCGTGCTACAGGGGATCAGAAATGTCTGGAGCTTGCAAAGCATTTTATTGACGTGCGTGGTGTCAATAGGGATTTTTATAAACAGGAAGTGGAAAAGAGAGACTGGAAGGTTTGGGGAAATGACGCCTCAGATTATGATTATCAGCAGTCCGGCAAGCCGGTGCGGGAGCAGTTTGATGCCACGGGACATAGTGTGCGTGCGGTTTATCTATATACCGGAATGGCGGATTTGGCGTCGGAAACAGAGGATCAGGAGCTTTTGGCCGCCTGTAAAAAGCTGTTTGAGAGTATTACGGATAGAAGAATGTATGTAACAGGCGGAATCGGTTCAACGGTTTTGGGAGAAGCCTTTACAGTGGACTATAACCTGCCCAATGATACTGCCTATGCGGAAACCTGTGCTTCTATCGGTTTAATGTTTTTTGCATCCAGAATGCTGGAGACGGAAGCCGACTCTAAATATGGAGATGTGATGGAGCGTGCCTTTTATAATACGGTGCTGGCGGGAATGCAGCTGGACGGAAAGAAGTTCTTTTATGTCAATCCTTTGGAGGTGATTCCCGGGGTGTCGGGGGTAGCAGTGACCCATAAGCATGATCTTCCCGTGCGGCCCGGATGGTACACCTGTGCATGCTGCCCGCCCAATGTGGCAAGATGCATTGCCTCTATCGGAAAATATGCTTATGGTGAAAATGAGACCACGGCTTATATCCATTTGTTTGCAGAGGGAAAGATTTCCTTTGAAAGCGGTTTGGTGTTGGAGTGTGAAACGGGCTATCCATATGAGTTTAAGGTGGCATATCGTGTTATAGAGGGAAGCGGCAGAGTGGCAATAAGAAGGCCGGACTGGAGCAGTAAATTTGGTATTTGTATCAATGGCGTGCAGGTACAGGAGCAATGTGAGAAGGGCTACTGGTATCTCGATTATGTGAAAGAGGGGGATGTGATAGAGGTTTCTTTGGATGACCGGGTAAAGAAAATCTACGCATCATCCAGGGTTGCCAGCGACAGCGGCTGTGCGGCGCTGCAGAGGGGACCCTTGGTATACTGCGTGGAGGGTGCTGATAATGATGGGGATGTGCTTGCCCTGTCCTATGCGGAAAAGGGCGCTGCCATAGCAGGGGAATATGATTCGGCGCTGCTAGGTGGAACTGTTATGCTTACGGCTGATGGCTATAGAAGCCAAAAGAGTACATCACTTTACACATATGAGAAGCTAAAAACTGATCCGTGTGCAATTAAGGCAGTACCCTATTACACCTGGGGAAATCGCGGGTTAGGAGAAATGAGGGTATGGCTGCCGGAGAAATAGCAAAGGCCGCTTTTTTGGAAACAAATAGAGCCTGAACAGAAGAAAAATTTACAGGTATACTTAACATTACATTCATTTTCTGCTAGAATATTCATTATGCATGTAGCAATACGAAAGGGGAAGATGAACATGAATGTAGTAGACAAGGAACAGGAACGTCTTGCAGAGGAAGGAACATCTGAAGGAAAAAAGAAAAAGCTGTTGGGGGCTATAGCGCCTCTTTTGATAGCAGCAGTGTGCGTGCTTCTTTACTTTATACTGCCGGATTTTACAATCGGCGGCGGAAAGGCTTATGTGGTCACGCTTGGAAATGTGGAGGTTATACCGGGCAAGACTACGGTGCAGGAGCTTGCAGATGCAGGGTATGATTTTTCCGATTTATCGGGAGCAAGCAGTAAATGGGATGAGGACGGCAGTCTTCATATGCTTTATCCTAATGTCTATGATCTGTCCGGTGAGGCGGAAGCCAATACGCTGTACATATCCATTGTGCTGGTTAAAGATCAGGAACAGGCGGCCAGTGTCAGCATTGTCAATATGAAGTCGAATGCAGCACCGATTTCGGAATGTATTATTTCCGATATTTCTGTGGAGAAAGGTGATTATGAGGCAGATAAAGCTTCTTTAATAGGAATCCCCTTTGACCAGTTGTCAGAGGAGGTTTTGACCGAGGAAGCAGGAAAGCCTGAGAGTACGCCGGACTATAGTGATGATGTTACATGGGAAAAGGGCAAGTTCGGTATGGGACTCGTGTTTGATGAAAGTGGAGCGGTGGAAAGCTTTAGTTCCGACTTTAATGTACACTGATGGCAGGGTTTCTTCGCAATGACGGCCTGATGATATTTTTGTATAATTGGTCAATTCAAAAATTGTAGTGAAAAAGCGCAGGCTGCAGAGCTTGCGCTTTTCTAGATAACCGGAGGTTGCGAAAAAGAACTTCTTAATTGGTGGTAATATAAGCTGTTTATTGTAAAATAGTAATCAAAAGGAGAGGGGTGACAGGAATGAAGTTGTCTGAGAAAATTACGGAGTTAAGGAAGGCAAAAGGAATGACGCAGGAAGAGCTTGCTTCAATTTGTAATGTAAGCAGGCAGTCTATTTCCAAATGGGAAGCTGACATTGCATTGCCGGAGACGGAAAAGCTTTTGATGTTAGGGGAAATTTTTCATGTTTCTATGGATGTTTTGTTGAAGGATGAATTGATGATAAATGGTATTAGAGAAGTACATAGTTGTGGCAGCAATGCGATCCGGGGAAAGAAAACAGAGGTTTATGAGGGTGTGCTGATTAAAGAAAGTATTGATGATGAAAACATTATTGATTTTCTTAATATTCATAAGGTTGAATTATGGAATACCGGTGGGAAACCTAAATATTGGACAATGCTCTTTTTTACCTGTGCAAGAAAAGATTTTCCGCAGCAGATTTCAAAGGTTATGATATCAGATCCTGATAACGGAGGAAATTGGTTTGTTGATTTCAAAGCGGGAAATGAAAAGTATATTGTATTTAGGGATAAAGTTTTAAAGTATCGGATTGGAAATCAAACGGAAAAGGATTATGTATGCGCTGAATGCCGGAAAATGGGTATTTCAGACGGACAGATGAACTGGTCAGAATAGGAGAAGCTATGAGAGTATTGTTAACATCAGCAGGATTAGAAACAGAAGAGATACAAGATTTTTTAATGAAATTAATGAATATGGATATGACTTTGGTAAAAGCTTTATTTATTCCGACAGCGGCGGTAGATGCAGATGCAATTGCCGTTTTGCCAAAATGCATGAACGATTTGTTAAAATGCGGTATTCAGAATCAAAATATAAAAGTATATGATCTGCATAAGGGGATGGATATAGCAGAACTGCAACAGTACGATATGGTATACTTGTGTGGCGGAAAAACACAATATTTACTACAGAGAATGAATGAAACTGGATTTAATAATACATTGATGGAGTATATTCATTCGGACGGTGTTGTAGTAGGAGTAAGCGCAGGAAGTATTATTTTTGCCAATAATATTCCCGGAAACTTAGGCCTGATAGATACAAAATTAGACGTCCACTGTGCGGAGGGGGAAATGCGGGGAAAAGTGGCATACCCCCTAAAGGATAATATGCGTTTGACTAATACATGTGCACTTGCAATACGTAATTTCCCGTATGATTTGGAAATTATTGGTGAGTAGAGAGGGGATAAAATTTTTCCGGGATTCAATGGCGCTGCTCAGTATCTTTTACGTATAAGCATCCTTAGGCAGGGTAGCAGCCTTGCGTTTGTATGCGGCAGGAGTGGTGCCGGTAACAAGTTTAAACTTTTTAATAAAATAGCTGATATTTTCAAAGCCTGTCTGCAGAGCGGCCTGGGTCACATTGATATCGCCAGACGAAAGAAGCACACAGGCTTTTTCAATGCGGTAATGGGTAAGAAAATCCACAAATCCTCTGCCAAAATGCCGGGTAAAATAGGCACTGAAGTAGTTTGAGGACATACACAGATAAGCGGAAATGCTGCGGACGCTGATCGGCTCTGCATAATGCTCCTGAATATATAAAAGGATTTTCCGGCAGGTATCCAGTTCCCGCAAGGGACGCAGCTTCCTTGTGAGAAGATTGTTTTGAGACAAAAGTCCGATGATCTCATAGAGATAGGCTTTGGTCAAAAGCTGGTAGCTTTCCTCATGTCTTTCGTTGGAGGAAATGATTTGTCTGATCAGGTCGCGGACAGATGCATAGCAGGCAGCGGTTTGAGGCAGAGTAGGCGGAAAGCATAGCTCCTGCCGGAAAAGGGGTTCTAAGATGGAGGTTTGTGTAATATCCTCCTTGGAAAACTGCAGAGAACCCATCGGGAAAACATAGGCATAGTAAACCAGTTTGGAAGTCAGGCTGGTAAATTGATGAAGCTGCTTTGCGTTAATAAAGGCAATATCCCCTTCATCTAAAAGGTAATTGACTCCGTCCAGCAAAAGCGCAACCTGCCCTTCCATAACCAGAATAATTTCCGTTTCATCATGCCAATGATAGGGAACGAAAATATTACAGCTGTCTGTGGTCATTTCGTAATGCTGAAAGGGAAAAAGGAGGTCTCCACGGGTTGTATTTTCGTATAATTTTTCTCGTGTCAGTGCATCTGCCAATTTTTTGTCTCCCTGTTTTTAAAATAAAAGTTTAAAAATCTAAGAATAGTGTTATTTTTTGCTAAAATAATGCAAGAATATCATAAAAGAATTGTAGTATTATCGTATCATAAAGAGTATATCAGACTCATGTACGGATGGCAAACAAAATCAGGAAAGAAAAGGAGAGCAGAAATGAAAAGTAATATGGCTAAATGGCTGGATAATGCAATTTTTTATGAAATTTATCCGCAGTCCTTTCAGGATACTAACGCAGATGGGATTGGAGATTTTCAGGGAATTATTTCCAGACTGGATTATATTAAGGATTTAGGCTGTAACGCCCTGTGGATTAATCCCTGCTTTGTGTCACCCTTTGGGGATGCGGGATATGATGTGGCAGATTATTATACCATTGCCCCCAGATATGGAACCAATGAGGATGCCAAACAGCTTTTTGAGGAAGTGCACAAGCGTGGCATGCATATTTTACTTGATTTGGTTCCGGGGCATACCTCTGTGGAGCATAAATGGTTTAAAGAGTCCATGAAGGCAAAGGAAAACGAGTTCACGGACAGATATGTATGGACGAACAGCATCTGGGAGGCGCCTGAGGATATGGCGAGCATCAGAGGTGTTTCCGACAGAGACGGTTCCTGTGCAGTGAATTTCTTTTCCATGCAGCCCGCTTTAAATTATGGTTATTACAGGATTGATAAGGCATGGCAGCAGCCGGTGGATGCACCGGGGCCTGTGGCTACGCTGGAGGCACTGAAGGATATTATGCAGTTCTGGCTGAATATGGGATGTGATGGTTTCCGCGTGGATATGGCGGGCTCTCTGGTGAAAAATGATGAGGATGGCAAGGGAACTATTGAGCTTTGGAAAAAGATAAGAAAGTTTTTGGATGAAGAATTTCCCGATGCGGCTATGGTGTCCGAGTGGGGAGAGCCTGACAAGTCCCTGCAGGGCGGTTTTCATATGGACTTTTTGCTGCACTTTGGTCCTTCTCATTATAATGATTTATTCCGGTGCGAGGAGCCTTACTTTTCAGGAAGGGGCAAAGGCGATATTTCGCAGTTTGTAGAGAAATATTTGGAGAGCTATGAGAAGTCTGAAAAGAAAGGGCTTATGTGTATTCCCTCCGGTAATCACGATATGGACAGACTGGCGAGAACATTAAGTCAGGAGGAAATGAAGGTTGCATTTGCGTTTCTTCTTTCCATGCCCGGAGCGCCTTTTATTTATTACGGAGACGAGATCGGAATGCGCTATGTGGAAAATTTAACCTCTGTGGAGGGCGGTTATAGCAGAACCGGTTCCCGCAGCCCCATGCAGTGGGATGACGGTGTGAACGCAGGCTTTAGTACTGCTTCTAAGGAGAAGCTGTACATCAGACAGGATGAGAGCAGTGACCGTCCCACCGTCAAAAAGCAGATGGAGGAAAAGGATTCTCTTTATCATGAGATTAAGAAGCTGATCCGGTTAAGACAGGAGCATAAGGCTTTGCAGAGTAAGGGCGAAATTGAGTTTGTCTACGCAAAGAAGAATGCGTATCCCTTTGCTTATGTAAGAAGCTGTGAGGAGGAAAAAATTCTGGTTGTTATCAATCCTTCTGACAGAGAAGAAAGCTTTGAATATGATGTAAACGCAGGACAGACGATCTACACGCTGGGAGGAGAAATTAAGATGGAAACCGGCAGGGTAACGATTCCGGGCGGCTCAGCAGGGTTTGTGGTATTATAGGATTTGATGCTCTAATTGGCATAGGGAATAACAAGAGGAACGATGAGCGCTTGAGTATGTTCTACATCGTTCCTCCTGTTTTTAGTTATTTTGGGATATCCAGTATTTATCCAGTTTTTCTGCTGCCTGTTCGTCAGGGAGAGAGAATTGGGCTTTCAGATGGGTGAGAGTATCGGTTTTGGAAGCATTTAATGCCTGACAGGTTTGAATCAGAGCCTTAATGCCACGTTCTACACCTGCAGCTTCACCATCCTCATACCCTTCCTCACGGGTTTGGCGGATGAGTTTCTCACGTTCTTTTTCGTAGTTCGGACTTATGCATGGCTCTTGGTTATTGCAATCCCAATACTTATCAAGTTGGCTTTGTGCTTCTGCTTCGGAAAGTGAGAACTGTTTTTGTAACCGTGCGACAGTATTTTCTTTCGATAAATTTAAATCCTGACAGGTTTGAATCAGAGCCTTAATTCCACGTTCTACACCTGCAGCTTCACCATCCTCATACCCTTCCTCACGGGTCTGACGCATATGTTTTTCTTCATCATATTCGTAAATACTCATTTTTTTCGCCTCCGCTCTGTTTCTACTGAGAAATTCCGAAAGGATTCCTTCACGGATACATAAAAGAGACATCGGAGAGGGAGATTAGGGCTGTAGGTGGACTGGTGCTCATACAGAGACAACCGGGAATCAATAATAAAGGAAATATCATTTTTCATGGACATATAAATGGCATTGTCCAATGTGTTGATTTCAAGCTGTTCAGGATCTGTATAGCCTGTTTTATTTATGGCATTATAGAGAGCCAGCAGTTCCTTTTTGTTGTTGAAGACCATTTCAAATATACGTGCTTTGTAGGTACGGTTCGCAGTTATTTCCATTTCTGCCATTCAAAGACCTCCTTTGGTTGGTGAGTGAGGGCTTTGACACATCCTGCTCATGTGGAAATCCCTCTGCTTTTATTGGGTGATTAAGCATTGAGATTTCTACATAAAAAGATTTTCAGATGAGTTAGATGTGTTTCATATAAGAAAAATAGAAATATAATGCTTTAAAAAAAGCATAGCATATGTTTGTTATTACGTCAATACATAGATGAATAAACTTAATAAAGCTGTCATTTGTTTAAAAAAGCAGTATTGACAAATCCAGGGGTGTGGTATATAGTTCATGTAAATAGGAACTCTCATACCGCAAGGACTTTGCTTCAGAGGAAAAGAAAATGAGCAATTTTTTAAAGTTTACCAAAATGCACGGTGCCGGTAATGACTTTATTATTATCAACAACGTGGAGGAAAAAAGACCGATAGAAGTATACGGGCAAATTGCTAAAGAAGTATGCCGCAGGAAGTTTTCTGTCGGTGCTGATGGAATGATTGTGGTAGATAAATCTGACAATGCGGATTTTAAAATGTACTTTTACAATGCAGACGGGTCTATGGGCGAGATGTGTGGGAACGGAGCCAGGTGCATAGCCAGATATGGTTATGAACACGGTTTTTCAGGTGAAACACAACGGTTTGAAACCACAGCAGGGATTATTACCGGTTGGCGGATTGACCAAAATACATATCGAATTCAGTTGAATTCACCATCGGTTGAAAAGGAAGATCTGGAAATTGAAATTGACGGTAGTACCTATACGGTAGATTATGCAGAGCTGGGAGATCCGGGAATTCCTCATGTGGCGATCCAATATGACAGACTTCTCTGTGCAGATGACGAGGAAATTCGTCAGCTGGGAAGAAAAATTCGATATTATAAAGGGTTCCCTAAAGGGGCAAATGTTAATTTTTATTTCATGATTGACGATACCACCGTACAGGAAAAAACATATGAACGCGGTGTGGAGGATTTGACTTTAGCCTGCGGAACCGGATCCGGAACGGTAGCATACATGCTGGTAAAGAAGAAGAGAGCAGCCGGTAACAGAGTATGCGTCAAGACACCGGGCGGAGATTTGTATTTGGAGATAGTGAATGGAAATCAGATATTTTTGGAGGGTGCAACTTGTAATGTAGCAGAGGGAATGATTGAGTTAACTCATTAGACAATAGCAGATACATTTTGTGAGCGAAGAAGCTTTTATCAATGATAGAAGCTTCTTTTTATATAATAGGAAATTCCTCATTGAAGAGGAATCTTGAACTAAAATAGCCCGCTGGAGGCGGGCATAAAAAAAGACGGTTACTGAAAGAGGTTTATATAGAAGCCTGCCTCTGGTTCGTCGCCATCCCAGTCGTTATCTTCAGTTAGAAAATAGTGCATGTCCAATAAATCAGAATCGGTCATGCCTTTT